>JBDSIO010000029.1:0-4326 GCA_039917895.1 Fibrobacteria bacterium
GATGTCGTTGAAGGTGAAAGCCAGTTCTTGCGCGTCGGCGTACACGCGGAAGTCCTCGCCCATGCGCTTGTCCAGGGGCATCTCGCAGAAAGGCCGAAGGGTTTCGAGCACGCCCGCGGTTTCGGCCTCCCCGTGTCCGGCGAAGATCACCACCCCGTAATCCATAACGTACAGGTAACCATCATCGCGTTCGCCTGTGCCATCCGGCGAGGCCACCTTGCGCCGGTAGAACAGTTCGCCAGGAGCGGCGGCGGCCAAATCCCCCGCGAACTCGGAGCGGCAGCGCTTTATGTCGATGCCTTCGGCTATCTGGAAAGCGCGGATGGTGAGCAGATGGCGGGAATCCGGGGCCATATCCAACAAGTACCCCTTTTCCGGGTGCGGGACAATGGGAATGTCACGCCGATGGTGTTACGGCGACTAACCCTTGGTATTTTAAGCCGGAATAGGAGCGCAAAATGGACAATGCGAAAAATGCCTCGGATGCAACGCCAGGGGGCAATCACTCCCGGGATTCCAAAACCGGAAACACCCAGCTCGCGACCTTCGCGGCCGGCTGTTTCTGGGGTGTGGAAGAAACCTTCCGCCGCACCCCGGGAGTGGTGAACACCCAGGTGGGCTATTGTGGCGGCGCCACCGCCGATCCCGATTACCGCGCAGTCTGCACCGGCAATACCGGACACGCCGAAGCAGTGGAGGTGGAATTCGATCCGGCCAAAGTGACCTTCCTACAACTTGCTGAAATATTCTGGGAGAATCACGACACCACCACGCTCAATCGCCAAGGTCCGGACGTGGGCACGCAATACCGGTCGGCCATCTATTACCATGGCGAGGACCAAAAGGCCGAAGCCCAGGTGTCGAAGGAACGGCGTCAGGCTTCCGGAAAGCACCGCCGCCCCATCGTCACGGAGATTACCCCCGCTTCCGCCTTTTACCGGGCCGAGGAGTACCACCAGCGTTACCTGGCGAAACGGGGGATGGAAGGCTGCCACCTGTAGAGCCGGAAGCGATCGGGAATGGCCGGCGTGGCGCGTGGCAGCGAAGGCCCTCGACCCGTGGTCCCTTAGATTCAAAAAAATTCCCGATTATTCAAAAAATGTCCATGGAATGCCAAAATGACGGGAAAATCCACGCCCCGCAGGAAGGTATACAGGCCATATTTGTATCTTAAATGTCCTAATCCTTCTCAATGGAAAGGCGCCCTTGTCGGCCCAAACCCTGCTCCATGACTGGTTGAAAGACCGCCTGCCCCCCCCTGGGTTGGGCTGGTTGGATGAGAAATCCGCCGCTCTTTCAAGCTATGGCGCCGCCACTCCCGAAAAAACCCTTTTCACCTCGTTCAGTTCCTGCGTGCGCTACACAGGCAAAGCCCCCTTGGGTCTGGACGCCCAAGCGCTGAAAGACGCCCGCGAGTCCGTACCGGGTTGGAATCCTTCCGATTGGACCTGTGATCAGGCCGCGCGCATTTTTCTCCTACTCAGCCTGCCTCCAGGCCCCGCCTCCGCCAAATCCATGGATCAATTGTGGCAGACGGCGGACGTGTCCGAAGCCGTGGCCCTGCAGAAGGCCACAGCCGTGCTCGCCAATCCCGAAGGCCAGCTGCCGCGCGCCCGCGAGGCGCTACGCAGCAATATCCAGGAAGTATTCGCAGCCATCACCCTGCGCAATCCCTATCCCGCCGCGCACTTCGACAATCTCGGCTGGAACCAGATGGTGGTCAAGACCTTCTTCGTGGAATTGCCCCTTTCCGAAATCGCAGGAGTGGATAGCCGCGTGAACGCACCGCTCTCCCGCATGCTTTCGGATTTGGCGGAGGAACGCTGGGCCGCCGGCCGCACCTTCAGCCCGCAGCTTTGGCGTTGCGTGGGACCGCATGCGGATGAACGCGGCCTCGGTAACCTGAAGAAAGTCCTTGCCTCCGGCGTGGCCGCGGAAAAGCGGGCTGCCGCCCTGGCCCTCGCCTCCTGCCCCGATCCGCGGGCGGCCCTGATCCTCGCGGCGGAACCCGCCCTGGCGTCGGCCGCGCGTGATGGAAGCCTCACCTGGGAGAACCTCTGACTATGACAATGACCAACGCCGGCGCCCCCGTCCCGAAAAAACGAAAGCTCATCGATCCCCACATCCATATGGTCTCGCGCACCACCGAGGATTACCAGGCCATGGCCAATGCAGGCGTGGTCGCCGTGATCGAGCCCGCCTTCTGGACGGGCCAGCCCCGGACCGAAATCGGAACCTTCAAGGATTACTTCTCCTGTCTGGTGGGCTTCGAACGCTTCCGCGCCTCGCAGTTCGGCATCAAGCATTATTGCACCATCGGCCTAAATTCCAAGGAAGCCAATAATGAAGCCCTGGCTGAAGAGGTCATCGAACTGCTGCCGCGCTTCGCGGGCAAGGAAGGCGTGGTCGCCATCGGCGAGATCGGCTACGATGAGATGACCAAGGCCGAGGAGAAGTTCTTCCGCATCCAGCTGGAATTGGCCAAGGAGATGGATCTCCCAGTGATGATCCATACTCCCCACCGCAACAAAAAGGCCGGAACCTCGCGCAGCATGGACGTGTGCATGGAGCACGGCATCCCGCCCTCCAAGGTCGTCATCGACCATAACAACGAGGAGACCTGCAAAGAGGTGCTGGACCGCGGCTTCTGGGCCGCCTTCACCATCTACCCCAAGACCAAGATGGGCAATAAGCGCATGGTCGAAATCGCCAAGCATTACGGATCCAACCATGTCATCGTGGACTCTAGCGCGGACTGGGGCATCAGCGACGCTTTGGCGGTTCCCAAAACCGCGGACCTGATGATCGCCAGCGGCCTCAGCGAAGCCGCCGTGCAAGCCATGACCTATGGGAACGCCTTGCTCGCGTATGGGCAGAGCGGGCAGATGAAGGAATCGGACTGGCTCGACGCCAAGACCATCGATCCGAAAAAGGAGTTCGAGGGCAACAGCCTCTTGCGCGGCGGCGGACCCGAAGCCGCCGGCGATTCCCTGATCATCGAATAACGCTTCGATCGCCTGTTGCAACCCTTACGCCTGGGTTGCCCCCAAGCCTCCGCTGCCCTTCCGTTTTCAATCCCTGGGCAATCACAACGTTACGGCCGTCGGTCCGGACCATACTGTCCCGTTCGGGCGATGTGACCACTTCCTTGGTGGTGAGGCGGGTCTGGCGCGATGAGGACTCTTCGGACAGGATGCGGAACCAGCGGGCGCCGGCAATGCGTGTCAGCTCGGCCGCGCGCAGCATGGCCATCTTTTTCGCTTGGATCTCGGTGAAATCCGCCGGCCCGATGTAGCCGATCTGGAATCGATCCTTGGCCACCTGCACGTCCGAAAACCTACCTGCTTGGAATAGGGACGGTAATTGGACGGGAACAAGCCCGAACAGGCGGTAAGAGTCCCCAACATGCCGAATAGACCGAGGACTATGAGTCTCGGGAACGCCATTGAGCGGTTGGCCGCGGGATTTTCGAATTTCATATTTCACCTTTCGGATACCGTAGGGGTGCGGGCCGTTGCACACGGCTATAGACCGCTTACGTCCAACTCTCCTTCGGCTGAACAGGTCAGGGTCCATATTGCCTCTTCGCAACGGAGGGAAGCCTGCCCAGGTCCCCGGCAGGATACGTGAAGCTCATCTTCGCCTACTTTGGCCACCGACAAGCCGCGATTATCCGCGATGTTGTCATAACGACACCGTGTCACCGATCGTTTGGGCAGGAACCACGGGAAGGCCTCATCCACGATCAGGTTGTAATCCACCCGGGCGGAACGTGATAGGAGTATTTCTCCCGGCTGAAGGCGTTGCACTCCGAGCGCGCTCTTGCGTTTGGTGACTCCCGGGATCGCGATTTTATCCCGTCCGATGGCTTTCTCCAGCAACTGGATTCCCGCCCAACCCATCAGATAAAGGATGAGGATCCATTTTAGGGATTGGAGGAATTTCATGTTACAGTCCGCGAAAATCCGATGATACGGATCCCGGTGGCTGTCTCCTCGATAGGGATGCCGACGCCATTCAGACCCCGCCGCAAGGCGTCTCTGAAACCAGCTTCCCTGATATCCGTTCCCCGCTTCATACCGCCCGAAAGCTTTGCGTCCGAAGTTCCCTGAACCGGATTTCCCGCGGGATTCAACTCCAACCATTCAATAGAATTATACAGCGGGATGCGGTCCGGAAAGGCCGTGTCCCAAGCTCCCGCCGGCGGCTCCGCGGCATCGGTAACGATTTTCACCCTAAACGAAGGGGTGTAGCCGGGAATCGCCATCACCGCATCTATGGCGGCGCGCCACTTGGTCCCGTTCATGCGCGCATCGAGCCGGTTTC
>JBDSIO010000030.1:0-17044 GCA_039917895.1 Fibrobacteria bacterium
CGCTCGCATTTGGGGACGGACTGATGGAAAGCCCTCGATCCCGCAACTGGTATTGCGGTTTCACCACCAAACCGGACCATATCATTACCCATACGGCTCAATTTCCGGCCTGCTCCACGGCGTTCGCCGCCATTCCCATGGCCGGTTACAACTTCATGACCGTGGTCACCCATAGCTGGGGTCGGGCCAAGACCACGCCCCTTCCCGCCCATGTATGCAGCTTCGACAGCGAATCCTGGAAAGGCGTGCAAACCCCTTGGGACGTCCCCATGGATTGGCCTACCAGCCCGATGGGTTCCGGAATGCAAAGCATCACCTGGAACGCCTCCTGGGGGGCGCATTATGACGATACCCGCGATTTCAGCTATTGGATCACCAAGCCCGGCTTCGTCTTTTCGCCTGCCCGGGAATTGACCTGGGATGATTTCGAGTCGGAACCCTTTTGCATGGAGCTGTACGACAACTTGAATCCCACCGCCAATCCGAACGTCATCGTCGACAAAACAGCCATCAAATTCACCACCAAGTGCAATGTTCCGGCCCGATCCGGCCGCCATGTCATCTACGGGGAATGGGGGCGTACCGAGTCGACTAAGCAACGCTTCCATGGCTGTATTGATGCCGCCTTCGGATCGTCCCCCGTTCGTACCGCCGCCGGGAGGGCGGACAAGGCGGTTCCCCCGAAGGCGCGCGTGGATGCCCTGGGAAGGAAACCTCCGCAAAAAGCGAAGGCGTCCTTCGCGGTGCCGGCCGGGAAAAAATAAACGGCGCTCTCACCGCTCTCACGGGAGACCCGCCGTCATTGAAGGGTGGCCACGACGTAACACCGATGGTACTGGAGGCAGGCGCCCCGGAAACGCTGAGGCAGCTCCGGGGCGGGTATCGGCTTGGGGGAATCAGGGTAGGAAAGCCGCGAGCACGGGAGCGGTATCCAACACTTCCTCCACCAGGACGATCTTGCCGCGTTCCAGAGTGAAGCTATGCGTCCAATGGGCTTTCCAAGACTTGCCGGTCGGAATTGCCGTAGCTTCCTCATACCCGTGGTACACCACCTTTTGCTTGTCCGCGATGAACTCCCGCGGCTCGAAACGGGTCACCTTCGCGTTCGCGCCGAAGGTCTCGATAAAAGCCTGGACGCCGTCCTTGCCTTCATGAACTCCGGCGAAAGGGATGCCCGAGGGTCCGTAGAGCACCCATTTCGCGTCCTTAGCAAATGTCGCCATCATGCCTGGTAGGTCACCCTTGCCGAGTTTATCGTAAAATTCCTGGACAACCGCGCTGGCGTTTTTGCCGGAACGATCGCAACGGGCTTCGTTTTGCGCTTCCTGGTATCCTTTGCCCGCCGGAGGAGGTGCGCCACGATCGGCCGAAACCGAGGAAAAAGCCAGAAAACAAGGAAACGCCAGGATTCCCAGCTTGGAAATCGACTGAGACTTTCCGAAGAAAAAGCGTACCATGAATGCTCCTTTTGGTTGCTGTTAAGCGATATTCCAGCCCGGATCGGGTGGAAAGATGCGCTCTGATTTAGACGCTCGGGTCGCCAAAATGCATCATCTTTCTTGGAATCTCTTGGAATCCGAGCCGGGCGGATAACGCGCATCATGCGCTGGCTAGATCAACCGCTGGAATCCTAGGGGACCGGAGAGGGTGCAGTGCGGCCCTTCACATCCTGATCCGGTTCATCGCCGGTATGCGCCCTTCCGAAAAGGACCCCATTCCCGGTCCAAGCCCGTTTCGTTCCCGATTTATGGACCGCTTGGGCTCCGTTGGGGAAAGCCACTTTGGTAGGTGTGGGGCGTTTCAGGATGTATTGCATCCCGCCCCAAAGATGCCCCAGGAACAGTGGATCGGAATAGGCAGCGGTCACGTGACCCATGGCCGTGGTCCAAGCGCGTCCGCCCTGGTAGCTAACATACCAGCTCATGGGATGATCGGTGCCCGGCACCCCCTTCGTGAAGGTGGCTTCGTCCACGGTCACCAGGATATGCGCGGCGGGATCTTTGGCGGCGCGCGGGTTGGCCTTGAAGGCGTAAATCTCGTCCGTGCGATTCCAGCGACGCGGCAGGCCGAGGGTTGAGATGTCCAAGGTGTCTTCCACCACTTCGGTTTGCTTGGCGTTGGCTTTCCCGGGCAGGCTCTCGTACCAGGCCCCGGCGATGAGCTTCCCGTAGAAGGGCCAGTCGTATTCGGTATCCAGGGCCGAATGGATGCCTTGGAAACCGCCCCCCGCCAGGAACCATTTTTCGAAGGCGGATTGCTGGGCGGTATCCAGCGCATCCCCGCTGGTCTTTAGGAATACGATGGCTTTGTACTTGACCAGGGCCGTGTCCGTGAAAAGGGATGCGTTCTCGGAAGTGTCGACCGTCAGACCCTTGCCCGCGTAGAAGTTCTTCAGGGCCAATCGCGTGGGCGCGATGTTGTCTTCGCGGTAAGCCGCCGTCTTGGTGAAAATCAAGATGCGATCGGCCGCCCCCGCTCCGCCCACGACCGCGGCCAACAGCGATATCAGTAGCGTTCGTTGCATAATCAACCCTCCGGGGACTGAAATGTATAAAGCATCAAGGCCTTGGGCCACCGGGCCCACTGGGGATTCCGGGAAAACTCCCTGTTGTCGTTCCTCCCGGCTGGCTTTCCTCCAGGCGCAGCGGCGAACGTGACCATGCCTTGTTTTTCCAGATAGCTGAGCTTTCGTTTGCGGGCGCGCGCAACCCCGGCCTATATGTCTTGCTGGGTGGGCCTGGGCGCGCGCTCGAAAACAGGAGGTCGCCTTCGCTGCCGGGTCGGTACGCTCCAGCGAGGAACAAGGGTAGAGTCATGACCCACTGTCGCCGGCTCGTCTTCGAGCCGCGGGATACCCCCTCGGGCAGCGCATGGTCCACCAGGTTGGCCGCGCCCTCGTTCATGCGGCGGCCCATGCAACTGGGGCAGAAGCCCCGGACCTTGCAGGTGAATGCAACCACGCTGAGGATTCGCGGTTCACCGACTATGGCAGTTACCTACCGGCAAGGGGGGCCCTGGGTGCCACTTCTTTTACTGAATAGTTTTCGACAACGACAGCATCCTGGACTTTCCGAAAATCGCCGCCGGAAGGGATGACCATGGAGAATCCAGCGAACAAGAACTGGGGCGCGAAAGGGGATCTGCCATTCCCCCTGAACGGGGGTCACGCCTTACGGATGGCTTGACCCTTTCGCGGCACCGCTAGAATTGGGTGATGAAACCCGCATCCACTTACCGGTCGCCTCATGATTCGTCATAACTGGCAGTCTGTGGCCGCCGCCGAAACCATAGTGATGAAGGGCAAGGAAGGCGATTCCTCCCCGGTGGTCATGTTCTACCTACTGGTGGCCGAGAGCGGCGTGACCGGGTGCGGACGGGATTTCCCGTCCAGCGTATACAGGCGGTCGGAGACGGATATTCCGGCGGGCAAGCCATTGAGGCCGTTGAAGTAGAATGGCATTGAGAAAGCGGCCTGCGATTTGGATGGCAGCGGGGAAAGCGCCGTAGGCCCCGCCAGTACGGCCCTGAAAATCACGTGCGCCATGGTATCGTGCGACATTGCGTTGGGATGCACACCGTCCTGTATGTAGGCCGGTGTGACATTATACATATACGGCTTTCCCATCAGAAGGGGGGTGTAGAGATCGATGACGGGAAGCTCTTTTTCCTTTGCGATTTGTTCAATGGCGGGGTTCACTGAATCCCGGATGGTGAAGCCACTGATGCCGTTTCCAGCCCTTCCGATGTCGTAACCCCAAGCCGGAACGGACGGCTTGACCGTGGAGTTGTTGGTGGCGTACCACGCGGGTATGCACTTCACTAGCCAAATCTTAGGCTTGGGGGAAATGGTGGAAAACGTGTCGATCAGGGCCTTGTAATCCGTTATGTAGCGCGCCAGATTCCAAACCGTGCCGCGGGCATCGTTCGTTCCGAGGCTGATAGTGATTATGGAGGGCTTGTAGACGAAGACATCCCTGAATTGCGAAGTTTTCCAATACGGCAAGAAGCTCTCTTTTTGCAAACAGGCACCGGATAATCCTTCGTTCTTCACCGTATACCCCGATCCCAGGAGCGCTCCCAGGCGGATCGGGTAGGCTTCCTTACCCGGATTCGACAACATGCCTCCTTCGGTGATGCTGTTACCGACGCAGGCGACCTTGATCTGGGCCTGTACGGCTGTCGCAACGAGGGCGGCACCTAACGCGATGCGGATGGAAATTGAATGTCTGGTTTTCATCCGGAAATGCTCCATACATTTGATAACGTATATGATACTTCAAGTTCAGCAGTGATTTACATAACGCTTATTTACAAGCGCTCACTTGTTACATCTTCCTACGCACCTTCACCGGTCGCAACTCTGCTTAGGGCCCGTTAAGAAAAAACTGCCCGCATTCGGCCGGAGATCCGGCCGCCTGGCTGCGTTGCTCGTCGCTTGCGGACGCCCGGTCCGCGGCGCTCCCCGCGCCTTGCCAGCCAACCGGCTCTCCGCCCTCGGTGCAGGTCATTTATTTCTTAACGGGCCCTTAACACCTATTTCCTGCTCTCCTCGTTCCTTTTTTATATTGTCGACCGATCTAGGGAATGTGCGTATTTTCCCCTCAAATGTCAAAAATAAAATGTCGGTCTTGGGGTGTTAACTCATGCGGATACTTCCAAGGATCGTGCGGTTCAAGTAGGGTATTGACCGACATGCCTTATTCTAAAGCATCGGCAAGTATCTGATCTACCCTTGCAGATGAAACGCGATTAAGGAAATGAGTTTCAAATTCAATAGAAAGAAGAGTAACCGATGAAATCAATAATACTGGGCCTTTTCCTGTTCGCTTTGGCCTGGTGTGACCGAAAAGATGGAATGTCGGTACTTATTATCGGCGATTCGAATACTGAGACAGGTTTCACCTCGAAGGCGCTCGCCGATACAATGCGAACCTATTTTGGCGTCGCATCGGCGGGCACGGGTTATATTCCACTCAATTCGGGATTTTACGAGATAAGTAGTCATCTGATTTCTGACGTGACGATATCGTACCAAAACACCTGGAAGTTCATTGATATGTTTGAAGGTTACCCTCGTCAAACCGCCAAGCCGTATCTTTCGCCAAGCGGCCACTGGTTGACGAGCTCGACCGTGAACGCGGTTGCGACTGTCACGTTTCCGGGGAACGGAGTTGATATCTATTGGCTCGCCAATACGACGGGTGGCAGCTTTTCGATAATTGTGGATAATGTCACGGATACCACGGTGAATACCGCCGGGCCACACGGCGTGCAGAAAACGGAAATTTCGGGTTTAACGAGTGGCAATCATACCGTGCAGTTCAAGGTAACGTCGGTACCTGCATCCGGAAGCGTAATACTTTTGGGGTTCGATGCACGCAGCAACTTCTCTGCCGTCACCAGTCGGCCGGTGGTTCACAATTGGGGTAACGGCTGGTCGGCCACTTCGGATTTTTTAGACATCGACTCTGTAATTTTTGCGACGGGACTGCAGAAACTCGCGCCCGATATCGTCGTTGTGCTTTTGGGCACCAACGATCATCTTCAGAGTTCCCGAAGCGCTCTGGATGTAAAAACCAATCTCAAAGCGATCATAAACCGTATCAAGGCCGCGGGTTTAACCGGAAAAATAATGCTGGTCTCCACATTCATGACCAATAACAGTTCAGGCGCGACCCTTGTTCCCCAATATCGCGCTATCTCATGGCCGCAAGCGGCCTCCGAGACCGGAGTTGCATATTGGGATATGAGCACTTGGTTTGGAGTAGGAAGTAATGCTCTGATGCAGGACGCGAATCATGTCAACCTGGCGGGCGGGAAGAAAATCGGGGTAGAGATGTTCCGTCAGATTCTCGAAAAATTTCCCCCAGTCTCAACTAGCGAAACGCATGCACGGGCAGCAACCAAGTTGAAAAGCTTTGCGCGCTATACCAACGGCAGGTTGCTGGTACCTATTGATGGCGAGGGGTCTTTCCATATCGAAGTCGCGGATTTGAGAGGCACCTTAATTTTAAAAAGGAACGGAAACGCTTCGGAGAGTCATGTCGTCGATTTCGGCCTCGTTCACCTTGACACTGGGATGTATATCGTTAAGGTGCATCAGGGCGAATCGAATGCTACCTGGAGCATTGCGGTGTCGCGATAAGGCATCAGATCGGCGAACACGCTAGGGAACGCTGTTACGCTCCTGATCTGGGATGGCTGCGCAATCCGGCTAACCGGTCCGCCGGGAGGGCTGCGGATATTTGTTCTGATGGATACCGGGGAAATTCGGGTCGCCTCCCGGACCCGAGCATCCGGACCGAACCGGAAATCGCCTTGGCATCGGACCTGTTCCGGGGGCGGAACGGGGTCACGCCTTACGGATGGCTTGACCCTTTCGCGGCGCCGCTAGAATAGGGTGATGAAATCCCACATCCACTTACCGGTCGCCGCATGGTTCGACGTAAATGGCAGGCTGTGGCCGCCGCCGAAAGTACATACCCGGGTCGGATACCCCGGCTTGCACCCCACGAAGTCGTTGCAGAGCATGCTGCCGGATTTCCAGGTCGGAATGGGATCGGGGACGGTGCATCCATTCAAGGCGCCGATTTCCTGGGCGATGAACTTCGACCCTTGTTTGCTGGCCTCGCTCCTGACCCAGGGGCAGGTTCCGTCGCTCATTCCCGTCGATTGCATCCAAGCGATCGGCGCGGCCACCTTGGGGGGAAGCGTGATGTTGAAGTTGGCCGGGGACATGCCGATGCCGGCGCGAACGGTTTTCTGGGAGGTCACGGAAAGCGAGTAGCTGTACATGCCGCCGAAGCTGAACCCGAGCACGAAAGTCCGGGACTCGTCCACGCAAGCGCCGTTTTTCACGAAGTCGAGGATGTCGTTGTACAGCTGGACGTCCTTGGCTCCCCAGCTGCCGCCCGATCCGCTGGCCGAAACGAAGATAGCCGAGCTGGCGGCCTCCGGAATCTCCTGGATGGAATAGTATTTCTCCCTCTGGATGTCGTTGCCTTCGCCGCCCGCGCCATGCGATCCCATGATGAAACGATACGGCTTGTTCATGTCGTATGGCTTGGGAAGGTCGATCACGTATTGGCGCGAAGCCCCGCCGCTCATGATAGTCCGGTACGCAGGGTTGATACTGCTCGTAATCGTCGCCGGTTTGCCGCAACCGGCGCTCTTGACCGGCTCGTTCTTCAGGGGGTAACCGCCGCTGACGGAGACGGCGGAGAGCGCCACATCGACCATGGCATCGTAGCTGGAAAGCGGCGTCTTCTTGGAAGTGAACCCGGATGCGGTGACGATGAGCGTATCGACGTCGGCGGCCGACTTCGCCAAAGCGGCGGCCATGGGGGCATCCCCGGAGGCCGGGCTTTGGGCGGCGTAGCCTGCGCCGACCAGGGGAAGGTAGTGGAAGGTTCGCGTCTGTCCGCCGACCGAGGCCTTGATGACCAGCATATTGTCCGGCGACGCGTTTTCCGAGAGGTTCCAACGATGCGCGCCGGCGGAGGCGTTTGCCAACGCCTCGCGCTTGATGAGGTTACCGCGGACATTGTAGACTTCGATCTCTACCGCCTGGGAGCGGCTCAGAAACAATTCCAGGACGCTCCCGTTCAGCGCCATCCGTTCCGTGAACAGCGACGCCTGATGCCCTATCCCTACTGACCCGGAAAGGGAATACATGCCGTCGGAACCGGTGGTGTCCTTTAACTTCATCACCGCCAATTCGACGACCGCACCCGCCACGGCCTGCCCGGCTTCGTTGGAAACCTTGCCCCGAAGATTCACCGTCTGCGCCTGCGCGGCGGATCCAGCCAGCCAAAGAAGCCCAAAAAATAAACGATTAATCATTACGGTCCCCCAATTTCATGGGGTAAAAGTAATCTTGACCGCGGAAACGCGCCGGTGGTATTTACGCCGGACCCTAGGTAAATCGAACGCCCTTTTGAATCTTGGAACCCCGCGCCCTGCCTGAATCACCCTCCACGCTTTTCCCGTTTCCTCGTCTCTGTAGCGCTTTATTCCCGATAATCCCCGGTGTCCACCCCCTCAATTCCTCGCATTTCCAACTCCAAGCATGCGTGTCCCTATCCCCCGCGGGTCTCTCTGCTTTCAATCCACCCAATCGGCCTCACCCACCTCCCAAGCCCGTCCCCGCATACGGGCATATCCCTTCGCTATACGGCCCGGAGGGGTCAGCACATCCGGCCAGGGCTTGCGTAACCAGCCTTGGACACCGCCGAGGCACAGCCGCCGGCCCATCGTAAAACCCGCGTCACGGCGGACTTGCGATCCCGATCGCGTTTGCTTCCCGATCTGAGGAGCGCAGAGAGGATCGGGGCGCTGCTGCCGCGGGAGGCTCCGCAGAATGGGGTGCGATCCGGAAGCGCGTGCGGCGGAGAGCACCGGAGAAGGGGTAGCGGAGGCCACCGCAGGGGTGGGCGCGGAGCGCTCGAGCCCGAGGAGGCCGGAGCGAGGGGAAGGCTTTCCCCTCCTACCGAAAATCCCCTTTACGCGCGTTTAGCCTTGTATTTGACATGGGTCGGATTTCCAAGGAAATCATTCCCTTCCCGAGTTACGTTTAAGAACGACCTCCGAAGCAGTTCTTCCCACATCAAGGGTGAAAGCATGCCGATACCCAGAAAATGCGCATTGTTCCTGGCAACCGTTTTTCTATGCCATTTCACTTCCCAGGCCGCGTCCGTTGTGGACACTCCCTACACCGTGGCCGCATGGCAAGGATTCCGGGCCGGGGCCTTATCATTGACCTTCGACGATGCCTGCCCTGGCCAGTTTACCATCCTGGTCCCGCTGCTCGACAAATACCCCTTCAAAGTCACCTTTTATATCGATTTGAAAAACCGCTCGTTCACCAAAACTCCCTGGGACAACATCCGTCAGGCCGCCGCCGCCGGGCACGAAGTCACCAGCCACTCAGTCACCCACTCGAAATTTTCGACCCTGAGCGACGCCCAGCAGGAAGCGGAGCTCAAGGACAGTCGGGACACCATCCTAAAAGAAATACCTTCGCAAAAGGTCCTGACATTCGCCTATCCCAACTGCGTGCTCGGTAAGGATGCGTTGGTAGCCCGTTATTATATGGCGGCCCGTTCGTGCAACGAAGATAGGATAGAGCCGGCTGATCCGGCGAACCTGTTCCGGATCAACAGCTTTTCCTACGGTGGGAATGTCACGGCGCAAACGCTGAACGGCACTACCGATAACGCGATCAGCAAAAAGGGGTGGGCATCTTTCCTGATACACGGAATCGATGACGCAGGCGGATACAATCCCGTGAAATCCTCGATGCTTAAGACGCATTTCGATTATTTGCAGACGAAACAAGGCCAGGTTTGGGTCGCACCCTTCGCCGACGTCGCGCGCTATATCCGGGAGCGCCAAAGCCTCACCCTTAAGCAGATCCGGTCAACCAAGGACTCCATCGTCGTCAAATTGACCGATACGCTGCCCGATGCAATCTATAATGTCCCCGTAACCTTCCAGCGCCCCCTCCCGGAGGGCTGGAATACCTGCTTCGTTTCGCAAAACGGCCGTGCCCTGAAGGACTCCCTCGTCATGGTCAACTCAAAGCGGTTCGTGATGTTCGATGCCATCCCGGACGCAGGCGATATAGTCATGAGCACGAATGGCGTGGTCGCCATGCGCCGGACTCCCGGCGGCATTACGGGCAAGGTTTCGTTGTCGGGCGTACAGGGAGAACTTCGCTTCTCTCTGCCACCGGGATTGGCCGGCGTCCTCGAACTCTCGCTTTTCGACTCTCAAGGAGTGCGGTGCGCCGTGGCGCAGGCGGTACGCGCTAATGACGGATACCATGTCGAACTGCCGAAACTCGGGGCGGGCGTGTATGGCGCGAAGATCTCCCTGAATGGATTTGCGTTCGGCGAGCCCTTTATGTTGAAACTGCAGTGATAAGCGCCGTCTGAAAGGCGAGTTAAACCGCAGCCGAACGCCGGCCTCGTTATCGGATCAAGCAGTGGATGGAAGAATGCTAATCCGCTCCGATGCTCCGGGATCAACGGATGAGGGTGGCGGAATGGACTTGGTGGCGGATCCAGCCCAGGCCACGGACGCGCAGGTCGAGCCAGTAGATGCCCTGGAGGAGCGGGCCCCTGCCGCCCAAGGTACGCCAGCCGAGTGCGTGGCGGCCCGGAGAGAGCGGCCGATCCGATAAGGCGGCGACAAGCTGGCCTCGGGGCGAAACGAGACGCGCGTCCAAGCGGGCGTCCGACGGCAGATCCAGGATGAGTTCCAAGCCGCCTCCAACGGCGCGCAGGGTGGCGGCAAAGGCGCCGGCGGCTTCCCGGCCGCGGCGCAGTTCCGGGATGGCGGCGAGTACCGACGGGGTCCCGGCGTACACGGCGAGGGTATCATCCCCGGTAACCGGGAGAATACCTCCGGGAAGCAGGCGCCATTTCAGGCGCCGAGAGCCCGAGACGGCCCAAGCTTCCACTCCTTCGGGGAGCGCGGCGGCGGAGACGGCGAGGGATGATCCCTGGGGTTGCCCCCGGGTTTTGACGGTCCAGCTCATGGCCGCGGACGGATCCCAAGCCACATAATCCACCGCCAGGGCGCGACCCGAGCGGGAAAGCCAGGCGGAGCTGCGGGCCTCGAGCGACGGAGGCTGTCCCTCATCCTCGACGCCCAGGCCTGCGCGGGCGGAAGGGGCGGCGCCGAGCGCGAGGCTGATGCCGCCGTTCGCGGTGAGCGACAGTCGCAGGCCGGCAGGGCCCGCCGACTTCGCCTTCGGTAGTGCTTCCTTCACGCGGGGCGCGCCGGGGCCGACATGGACGGCCGTGTCCTTGGAATAGAACACGAAATAGGATTCCCAGGGACGCAGCGAATCCGGCCGTGAGTAGCCGCTTTCGGCGAAGGCATAGAGAGGTTTCAGCGGGGAGCGCAGGTAGGCTTCGCCGTCGCTGACGGAGACCGGCCAAGCGACGGGCCGCAGGGAAGGACAGGTCACCAGGTTCCAACCTTGGTGTAATGCGATGGGGAAAAGCCCGTCCGTATCCGAGGCGACGGCGGTGGCTGCGGGAAAATTCAGGCTGGGCGCGTCTCCGGAGGCGGCAATCCAGAATCCCTTTCCGGAAGGCAGGGTATCGTCCTCCCGGAGGATGCGGTAACCCGTATCGGGTGGAGCCTGGTTGCGCCATTCCGCCGCGACCAACGGGCCGGTGCCGCTGCGGACGGCCAGTTCGCGCAAGCTGAGGTGGAGGCTGGAAAGCGGCATGCCCGCCATCTTCCAATGGTAGCCGCCCTTGAGGTCGAAGCCGGCGGCGATGGAGGGAAGGGGGCGGGGTAAGGTTAGGGTGCTAACGCGGGGGAATTCGGCTTGGCTGGTTTGATCGGTCGCGGCGAACCGGACCTCCATAGGCATAGCGGGATCGGACGGAACGGGCACGATGAACTCCATCACATCCCCCGAGAGCGTCGACCACCATCCCAGGCTGTCCGGCCCGTCTTGCCAGTAACGAATCATCCCTTGCAGTGCGGAGACATTGTCCTCGACCACGATGCGCGCGATCAGGGAGTCCGATCCGCGCGAAGCCGTTCCGGCCAGGCGCACCTTGGGGGGTTGGATGTCGCGACCCCAGAAATAGGCTCCGGCCGCGGGGATCCATAGCTGTCCATCCTTCGGCGGCATCCATAGGATGGCCCCGTGATCTTCGCGGCGGAACAGGGATAGCCCCGCGAGCGAATCGCCATCCAGGTCGAGCCCAGGAAAGACTCCGGTGGGATCTGCGGAGGACAGGCGGAACAAGGGGCCGATGCGATCGAACCCGGCAGGCTTGGGATCCCAAGGGGGTTCTAAGGTCAGCAGAACGGCAATCTTGGAATCCTGGTTGGGATAGGAGATGCGCCGGATCGGATCCACCGCTTTCGTTCCGCCCGGCTTGAGCGTATCCCCGGAGGCGGAGATAAAGGCGATGCGGAAGGAAGCGCTGGCGAGCACGCTCACCCTGCCGGCGCGGTAGGCCATGGCCTTCACCGTGGCGCTCGCCGGCAGGGTAATCGACCCTTCATAGAGCCGGGTGGACCCTCGGGCGGCGGTATCGGGATCGGATCCGTCCAAGGTGTAGAATAACCGCGCGCCGTCAGCGGCATTGAGGAGCCTGACGGCCACGGCCGCGTCGAAGTCCCCTCCGGCAGGATCGATGGCGGGCGGGGCCGGCGCCAAATCGGACGGGGCCCCGAAGGAGAGGATGGTCGAGCCGGGCTTCTGCACCGCGGCCGCCAATCGGATCCAATCCGGGCTCTTGGCGTCCCCGGTCACCTGCACGGCGTCGATGTCCCCCCGTAAGGGCCCTACCCACGCGCCCGAAGCGTTGCGAACGGCCCCGATGGACAGTACGTTGGGAGGCAGGGGGACGTTCTCGCCTGGCACCGATACCAGGGTCTTGCCGTCGGCGTAAAGCGTAAGGACGCTGCCCGTGAACGTAAGGGCGACCGCATGCCATTTCCCGTCGTCGAGGCGGGTGGAGGTGGTATGGGTGGACCATTGGGTTGTCGGGTTCATGCCATTCCACATTCCCAGGGCCCCTTTGTCGGAAAATGCACCGAACTCTCCCTGCCCTGCCTGCAGCTCCCAGGTGCCGAAAATTTGGGGAAACTCGAATCCGATGGCGCCGCCCGCCCCTGCCTGCTGCCGCACCCACGCCATCGCGGTGAAGGTTCTTAGCCCTTCGATCGCGCCCTGGGGAGCTGCGACGTGTCCCGCCCCCGCGAAACGAAAGCATTTGCCGATGGGCCCATCCGCCAAACTGGCGACGCCGGCCCCCTGGCCTTGGAAGCCGTTCATGGTCCCATCCTCGGTTTGTACGTCCCCGCCGCCCACAGGAGCGTCCGCGAAGTCGTAATATATGCGCCAATTGTCGTTGAGCGAAAAGACGTAGCCCGGGGAGGACCCGTTCCGCGCCGCCCCCTTCCCCCAATACATAGTTATATAGCCCTGGTCGTTGCCGGCGGCCACCTTGGGCACCCGTACCCAGGCCAGCGCCGTGTCAACGCCCCATTCCTCGATGGCATGAGCCAAGGGCGTCCCGTCCGCGTCCGCGAAGCGCAAATCCTTTCCGCCCTCAGCCGCCTCCCTGAAATCGAGCGCGCCCTTTCCCAACCGCACCAGGATGGGGATATTCGCCACGTCCCCTACCAGCCCCGCCGCGACCGAGTTGATGAAAACCTTCTTGGAATGCGCCCAGGTGGAAAGGACTTCCGGCACGGACACGGCCGCGCTATTGGAGACCAGGGTGTCCTTGCCGTCGGTGACGCGACACGAGTAAAGTCCGGCGTCGGCGAGCGTGGCCGCAGTGATGTTAAGGGAACCCCCGACGGCGTCGGGAATCGGGACCCCGTCCTTGAGCCATTGGAAGGCGGGGTCGCCCAAAGCCGTGGCGGCGACCGTGAGGGAAAAGGGGTTGCCTTCCTTAACGGTAAGCCCGGAGGGATGCGCCGTGATGGCGAGCTTGATCTCGGAAGGGAATTCCCAGGCGAACATTTTCGCATCCGGACGTTGCGACTCGTAGGTCAGCTTCATCCAGTCGGAGGAATGAAACCCGGAGGCCAACTCCGCCTGGTCCATGATGCCCGAGAAGTCCTGGTCCCCATCGGGCCAGTTGGAATGGCCTATGTAGTTCGTAAGGCGCTTGTTGACGCTCAGCGGCTTGGTCCAATTCCCGGCGGCGATAGGGATCCCGTTCTTATACAGGGTAACGGCATTTCCCATCACCGTGACCCCGTAAAATGCCCATTTGCGCGCCTCGATCGCTTTGCCGGCACTCACCCTTCCCAGGTCCGACACGGTGGTGACACGATTGAGAAAGGTCAAGCTCCCGTAGCCGAGAGCGGTGAGGGAATCCGTAAGGTCGATGCGCGCGAAGACCAGATTATCGTTCGAATCCCCGTTGCCCAAATCCAAAAACCGCTCCCAGTTGGACGGCTTGGCGTGAAAGGCCCACAAGTTAAAGGAAAATTGGGTCAGGGTATCGAATCCGGCGCCCAGGTCCAGATAATCCCCCTTATTCGCGCCGTCCAGGCTGTCCGCCATGCCGATTAAGCCTTCCACGCGCTCATCCCCGTCGTAGTTCACGGGCTTGGCGTGGTTCCAGTTCCCCACCGAGTTTGCGCGGTCCTGCGTGCCGCCTTCACCCAAGTGGTAAACCATCCAATAGGCGGAAGAGCGCAGATATACCTTGGCCCCGTCGCTCACCCAGGGCGAACCCGGCTTTCCCCAGTGGACGTTGATCCATTGATTATCGCTATTGGAATCCACCACGGGCACGCGCACCCAGACTTCGGCTTTGCCCGACCCGGGCGCCCACCGCTCGATCTGGAAATCCAAGGGCCGGCCGTCCCGGTCGGAAAAGCGCAGGTCCGCCCCGGAGGACATGCTTTGCGACAAGATGCGCGGGTCGGCGATGCGCACCAGCATGGGGAAATCGGGAACGATCTTATGCACGTTCGCGCCGGTGGCGCTGGTATTGATTCGGAGTTTGGCGGAGTACGTCCAGGTGGAGTAATTTTCCGCCGCGAGCGGAGCCATGGCGGAGCACCAGCACAAAACGGCCATCAAAAACGGGATCCGAAACCGGGACACTCTCTACTCCTTTTACGCCTGAACCGCTTCCGGCCCGATTGAGGCCGTGCAATCCGCGCTGATTATAAGGGGTGGAGGGGCCGGGCCGGGGCAAGAATCTACCGGCCGTACCCGTAAGCGGAAAACACCTTTGGCTTCCAGGCTTCCTTGGGGTATAATCGTGGAGAAATGAAAGGGACGCGATACTGGCGAGCTGCCTTGCTCATAGCGTCGGTCTAGAAAGGTTGAGCATGGGTAATTCAAGGAAGAATACCCTCACCCTGGAATGCCTGCAGGAAATACTTCCGGATCTCGAGGTCTGCGCCCGGCGCGCCGTGGAAGGGGTGCTGAGTCTTCCCACCTACGCGCCCCGCGGATTCCGGTGGACGCCCTCGAAAACCGGCATGTCCATCCCCTCCTGCTGCACCATCCACTGCTGGAACACGGAGTATTCCCTGAGCCTTTCCGTAGGCATCCAGGGACCTGATCTGGAGGTCCTGATGCCCGAAGTGGCGGGAAAGGAAACCGTCCTCGATGCCTTGGGAGAAGTGGTGAATGTCCTGGCCGGGCGCCTGCTCGCGGCCCAACGGCTCGTCGACGGCTTCGGCCACATGGCCATGTCTCCCCCCTTATTCTCCGAAGGCGGCTCCGCCGCGAATGGAGGGGTCTACATGCAAGGCATGCTGGTGGCGAAGTCCACCCGGGTTTATTTCGGATTCGCCCTCACGGCGAATGGGAAGGAAGAGGTATGAAGAGGAAAGTCGTAATTGTGGAGGATTCCGCCTTCCTCCTGGGCGCCCTCCAGGAATTCTTCCAGGGAGGCCGGATCGGCGAATACGAGGTCGTAGCCACAGGCTGCAACGGCGTGCATGCCGTGGAGTTGTACCGCCGCCACAAACCGGACCTTATGACCCTCGACCTCACCATGCCCGTCAAGGACGGCAAGACGGCGCTGGGGGAAATTTTGTCGGAATTCCCATCAGCCCGCGTGCTGGTAATCTCGGCGATATCCGGTTCAACCGTGCTCGAGTGCATCAAAATGGGAGCCAAGGGATTCGTGGAAAAACCCCTCCTGTTCGCCGATGAGGATTTCCGCAATGATTTCATGCAAACCCTGGAGGAGGCCTTCGCCGATCCGGGGGCTTGATGGCGAATGGCGAAGTCCGGACAGGGGTGGCATATCCAGCCTAAAGGCAGCATCCAAGCGAAGCTGCTGCGGAGCTTCGCTTTCCAATCGGCGGCGGTGCTGGCGCTGGCGTTCGTATCCATCATGGTCCTCGATTGGCGCCGTGCGAACCTGCAGCTTACTGAGATGGAGAATAATATCCGCGCCGGCCTCGACGCCAAGGGCCAGAACCTGAGCAGAAACCTCAGCCTGGTCATCCGCTCTCTGATGGAGGACAACGCCATCGCCAGTATCCGCGAAATCGTGGACAGCCTCGCCAACCAGGATTCCGACATCGCCTATGCGGCTTTTATGGATGCGGAAAGCCGGCCCTGGGCTTTCCGGTCGAAAGTGGAATATGGCCGGAAGGCCGACATGCGGGAGATTCTGAGCGACTCCATAAGTATCTGGGCATCCACATCCTCCATGGCGCGCAGCCTGAAATGGAGAGCCGCGGAGGGCGAAATCATCGAGTTCGCCGCCCCCGTTTACTCCGGTTCGGAAAGCCGGGGCGTGGTCCGCGTGGGGTTGGACACGCGATCCATGCGCGCGGCCCTGAAGGAGGCCACCGAGCAGGTCTGGCAGAACCGCATACTGACCTTGGGGGTGTTTTTCGCGGCCGCATTCAGCGCCTTTCTCCTGTCCCTGGCGCTTTCACGCCTGCAAGCCGGCCGATTTACGCGGCCGGTGCTGGATTTGGCCGCATCCGCCAAGCGCATTGCCGGCGGGGATTACAGCGGCGAGTTCAGCGTTAGGGGCGAAGGCGAATTCGCCTTGTTGGCCCAGGTCTTCGAGACCATGCGGGGGAAAATCCAGGCCTATACCCACCGATTGGAATCCCTGGTGGCCGAGAAGGTTCGGCAAATCGGCGACTTGCTAGAAAACGTGGACCAAGGCCTGTTCACCTTCAATCAGGATTTGAACGTTAACCCGGACCATTCCGCCCGGGCCGCCACCGTCCTGCGCCAGGAGAACCTCGCAGGCCGGAACCTGGAGGAAGTCTTGCGGATGACCCCCATCCAAGCCGGGCAATTCCGCGACTGGGTCGATGTGGTGTTCCGGGATCACGCCCGGCGGCGTTGGTCCAAGCTGGTCATGCTGGCGCCGATGCGCGAAATGACCCTGGCTACCGAAGCGGGAACGCAGATCATCGCCCTCGACTACCGCAAAATCCTGGACGCCGACGGACGCCTGGGCAAAATAATGGTTTTGGCCCAGGACGTGACTGAAAAACGGGCCTTGGAAATGCGGCTCGCCGAAGAGAAGGTCCGCCATGAAAGCAAGGTGCGGATCAT
>JBDSIO010000031.1:0-4270 GCA_039917895.1 Fibrobacteria bacterium
TGGAAAAGTTGCCCATCATGAAGTTCCCCGAGGGCATGAACCTGGCCATCCGCGCCGGATGGACATTCCAGCAGGAACCGAAGGATGCGCCCGGTTACCGCGATTTCCATTTCGATCCTTTCCTTCCTGACGCCACTGTTCCCACCCGTAATGTATCCCTGAATGGCAAGCCCGATGCGCCGGCAGCCTACACCGCATTCCATCTCGGCCTGTCTCTTGGTCTCTTGCACGATCAGGTTGGCTTGGAAGGGATGGTCGGTTTCCCGGGGCAGTTGGAGCGCTTCGGCGCCAATCGCACCTCCATCGCTTCCGGCACTGAGCTGGGACTCACCGCCCGGTACCGCATCCTCAAATAGGGCGTTTCCCTGCATAAGGCCTTCATGCCGTCAATACCGGTAACTCCGGGACGGCGTGAATGGCACTACTAATTTGAAAGCCGGATCTAAGCCAGAACTAAGCCACATCGACCTTAAACTTTGTGCAGGTCCTTTTCATAGTAACGCGCAAGTTGCATCTCAAACCCCAGGGTGATGGGCTTGTCAGGTTCGTAGGCAGGCGCCTGACGGATGTCCTCGCGACTCACCTCGGCGTCCAGGGTGCGGTCTTCCCAATGGAATCCGCCAATCCATGAGGGAGGGACAAGCACCTTCTTGCCTGGCCACCAATTCCGCGTGTCCACGACCAGATACCTGATGGCCCAATCCTTGTCGTCGTAGAGGAAATCCTCCACGTGGCCGATTTCGCCGTCACGGGCCTTGATATGGTAGCCGGTAACCTCGTCCGTGCTGCGCAAATGCGGATCGCTTTTGGGGACATTTGGCCGCATTCGGTCGGTCAATAGCATCGGATCATCAATAGTGGCCGGAGGCATGGCCGGCACTGGGCTGGGTCCCCAAAGGTACGGTCCGGACCAATATTGCGGCCAACCGAAATAGCGGTAATATTCCTCCTCATAGACCCGTGAAACGGGCCGATCGGTTTCCACGGGCGGGCTGTGCCGCACCTGATCCTGGGTGAGGTCAACCGGCAACGTCTGGTGGGCTTCATCCGGATTTCCGAGGATGTGCGGCGAAAGCAGCACCATGCGGCCGGTCAGCAAGTTGCCTGCTTGGGCCACCAGATAGCGGATAGTCCAATGCGTATCATCGAAAAGGAATTCCTGGACGTGGCCGATGCGACCATCCTTGGCGCCGAGCGTGAGATCTTTCATTTTCCTGGCGGATTGCAACATGCGGTTCCTCCTTGCGCGAAACCCGGGTCCAATGCGGACTGGGGCCTTCTTTCCCTTTAAGATATTTTCCCGGGAGGGCCTAGGCGGAAAAAGATGCCGGAGCAATCCACCAAAGCATTAAACCACCGCGGCCCCGCTCGCGGCGTCGAAGAATCTTCCGTTGAGGGCGAAAATGGGCAGTTCCAAGGTGTCACCCGAGTGGCAACCCAGGGCGTCGTCAGGCCGGGCCGCAAAGGCGTGTTCGCCGTTTTGAAGGTACAGACAGGCTTGTCCGCCCAGGCGTTCCACTACGCCGATCCCGGCTTTCACCACCGGGCTGCCGGTACTGCGGCGCGCTTCCGCCGATCCGATATCCTCGGGACGGATGCCGAACACGATGGGACCGCCCGCATAGGCGCCGATCCGGGCCCTGAGGCTTTCCGGCAGGGTCCAGGTGAAGAGGGGATGTACGAAAGCCGGAGTTCCCGTATTCGCCGTGATACGTCCGGGGAACAGGTTCATGCCCGGCGAGCCGATGAAGGAGGCTACGAAGGCATTGGCGGGGTCGCGATAGAGCGTGTCGGGATCCGCCGCCTGTTGGATCACTCCGTCCCTGAGCACCACCACGCGATCTCCCAGTGTCATGGCTTCGATTTGATCATGGGTCACGAAGATCATGGAGGATTCGAGGCGTTGGTGCAGGCGCGCGATCTCGACCCGCATCTGGGCGCGCATCATGGCGTCCAGGTTGGAAAGGGGTTCGTCGAACAGGAATACCTTGGGACGCCTAAGGATGGCGCGCCCCAGGGCCGCGCGTTGCCGTTGGCCTCCGCTCATCTCGGAGGGATAGCGGCCGAGCAGGGCCTCGATGCCGAGAAGCCTGGCCGCTTCCTCCACCAACCGCGCGGTCTCGGTGCGCGTGGTCTTGCGCAGCTTCAGGCCGAAGCCCATGTTCTGGGCCACGGTCAGGTGCGGAAAAAGTGCGTAGTTCTGGAACATGATGGCCATGTCCCGGTCCCGTGGGGGCAGACCGTCCAGGGTCCTGCCATCGAGCGCCAGGGTCCCGCCGGTCGGATCGTCCAGGCCTGCCAGAATGCGGAGCAAGGTGGTTTTGCCGCATCCGGAAGGACCCACCACGGTGACGAATTCCCGTTCCCGGATCTCCAGGGAAAAGGAGTCCAGGGCTTTGACCCCGCCGGCCCCCCCAGGATAGGTTTTGCTCAGACCCTCGATTTTCAGACGCGGCACGCGTACCTCTTGCGGTATTCCAGCGAACGTTTCATTGCAGGGTCAGCTCCGCCAGGGAGGATTTGAAATGCTTCTGCACCAGCAGATAGAGGAGTGCGGTGGGCACTACCGTAAGCGCCGAACCCGTCATCAGCAAACCATAGGGGATCCGCAAGCTGCTACCGTAGAGGCTGCTCAGCGCCACGCCCGAGGTCATATGACCGGGTGAACTCAGCATCACCAGCGGGATCAGGTGCTCGTGCCAGGCCATGATGAAATGGATCAGGCCGTAGGCGATGAGCCCGGGGCGGATCAACGGCAAGGCCGCCAGGAACAACCGGTATTCCGAGGCACCCTCGCTGCGCGCCATGTCAAGCAGTTCGTCCGGGATGCGCTTGCATACCTGGGTGAAGTAGATGACGCCGATGCCCGAGACCGCCCCCGGCCAGATCACGGACCAGGGCCCGTCCAGCAGGCCGAGGTCATTCATCCATGTGAAAAGCGGCAGCACCATTACCTGCCGCGGGATCAGCACCACCAGCACGGCCAGGGCGAACAAAGGCCTTTTGCCGCGGAAACCATGCTTGGCGAAGACGAATCCGGCCGCCGCCGAGAGCCCCACGGCCAGCGCGGTCTGTACCGTTGCGATCAGCAAGCTGTTCGCGAACTGCCGAGGGTAGGGAATCCATTCCCCCGACACCAGGGATCGGTAGTGGCGCAGGTGGAATTCATCCGGCAGCAACGGGAAGGGACGGAAGATTTCCGGATTGGCCTTGAAGGTGGCCATCACCATCCAAAGGAAGGGGAAAGCGAACAATGCGCACAGAAGCAATAGGAAGCCGGTGGCCATCGCCGGCAATGCAGAGCGCTTGCCGCTCACGAGACCGCTCTCCCGTTACCTGAGTCCATCCCGCCACGGTCCCTAGGACCCCGATCCTTCCCAACCAGGGCAGGTCCCTTCGGCGACGCAAGCGAAGCGAGATAGTCCGAAGCCTGGGAAATCTCCGGGGCCATTAGGGACTTTACGGACTTTACGGACTGCCTTCGATCCCCGCGGGCCCGTCCCTTCAGCAGCAGCAGCCATACCACGCCCATCAGCATCGGCACCATGGAGAACCCCATGGCGGCGGCGGTGCCGAATTTGCCGAAGGTGAAGGCGGTCTGATAGGTGTAGGCCACCAACAACAGGCCCGCGTCCATGGTGCCCCCGGAGCCCCCCAATAAAATGTAAGCGCCCTCGAAAAGCACGAAGGCGTCCAGGAAAAGGAACACGGCGGTAAAGGCCAGCACGGGGTTTAGCATGGGCAAGGTGACGTGGCGGAAGCGCTGCCACGGGCCGGCCCCTTCGGCCCGGGCCAGGTCGAAATAGGTCTTGGGAATACCTTCCATCCCTGACAACAGGATCAAGGTGGTGAACCCGGACCAGCGCCACAAGGTCAGCAGGGTGAGCGAGAACTTGATCACGCGCGGGTCGCGGATCCAATCCACCATCGGCAGGCCGAAGGGCGCCGCGATCAGACCGTTGAGCATGCCGTGGGGTCCGTTGAAGACCAACAGGTAGAGAAAGGCGAGCACGGCCGGGGGCGTGAGCCCAGGCAGCATCAGGCAGAACAGCACGGCGCCGCGCGAGGCTGCATAGGCGCGCCGCAGCAGATGCGCCAAAACCAGGGAGAAGGAAATGACCAGGACGATGGTCATGCCCGCATAGACGAAGGTGTTGCGCAGGGCATGGAAGAAGCGGGGATCGGACAACAGGTCGGCATAGTGGGCGAACCCGATGAACTCGGGTTCGTCGAACAAGGTGTCCGATTGCAGGCTGAGATGGAACCCCTT
>JBDSIO010000032.1:0-7183 GCA_039917895.1 Fibrobacteria bacterium
ATGGGCATGGCCCTGGACATCCAGATGGACGGCGGCATCGGCCTCAAGAACGTGCAGGAAGTCATCGCGGCCGGCGTGAACGTGATCGTGGCCGGTACGGCCGTATTCGGATCCGGTGACATCCCCGGTACCTGCGCCAAGCTCAAGACCTTGATGGGCTGAAACGCCGCGTATCACTGGAAACTTTTGCGAAGCCGTCACCCTCGTCGATGACGATGGGTGGCGGGGGCGCTCCCACTCAAATTCCTGAAGCGCTCCATAAGGGCCGGCTCCGTACTTCTGGATCGATTGACCCGCCACCCCTTACCATCGGGGTAAATGCGCTTCCAAACAACGCGAAAACCCGCCCCTCTCCCTAAAACGTCTTCGGACCCCCTCAGGGGATTCCGGATTGTATTAATGGGATTGCTGATCTTTCTTGCCTACCTGACGATGGGGAGGGCGCACGCCGCAGAGAGGCGCTTCATCCAACGTCATGCCGCCACCTTGGCTTCGAGCGGCTGGGTACCTGTCGACTTGGCAACCGTGCTGCGCGACACGACCGGTCACGGGCCGCAGCCGCCTTTCCCCCCGAAATAGACTCCTTCCGCAACCGCGCGCGGCGCCGTTCGCGGTGATTCCCTGTGACAGCTATATTGATTCTTCCTTATTTGTGGATGGCCGCGCGCATTCGCTTCACCATCAATGCCCCGGCTTCCAAGGCCAACGGACTGAACGTCAGCGCCAAGTTGCTGGTGCTCGCCCGGCCCGGATAAAACGGCGGGTAAATCCCGTCCGAGGAGCCATTGGTATGAATGCAAAACCCATTGACCTTGATGCGATACTTGCCACGCTCAAAAATGGACCCGGGATGCTGCAAGGCCTTATGGCCGTTGTGCCGGAACCGATGCGCAGGCTTCATCGGATCCCAGGCAAATGGTGCATCCATGCCCATGCCTGCCATATCGTGGACGTTCAGCCGATGCTGATCGGACGGTTACGGCGTTTCCTGGACGATCCCCATCCGGTTTTCGTGCCCTATATCCCGGACGGAGAGAGCGGCGAAGCTCCGCTGCTGGCAATGGACTTACGGGAGCGGCTGGCGGCCTTTCCCGCTCTGCGCGCCGAGATGGTGGAGTTGATCCGTTCCGCGCCGGCTTCCTTCTGGGAGGGCCGCGCCGAGCATCCGGAATACGCGGACTATTCGCCGGCGATCCTGGCGAGGCATATCATGATGCACGATCATCTGCATATGTACCGGATCGAGGAATTGTGGTTGACGCGGGATGCCTATCTGCGCGGCGTGGCGCGTACCGAAACGCAATGACGGGGCTACGGGTCCGTTAAGCCAATATGGCTTTAAGGTCATGAACAGGCACAACGTTGACGTTCTCCTTTAGCGGATAGGCTTCCTTGACCGGGGCCACGATGAAAGCCTTTGACGCCTTCACATATTCCAACCCTTTCCAAAAGCCTTTGCCGACCTGGGGACTTGAGGAATACTTGAACTCCACGGCAATGGGCCCCCTTTTCCCCGGCCGCTCCAGGATGAGGTCGATTTCTTCGCCGGCCGCTGTCCGGAAAAAACTCGGCTTCCAGGTTTCCGGAATCCATGCGAATACCTGTTCCATCGCCCAACCTTCCCAGGAAAAGCCTGCACCCGGACGCGCCTGCAAATCATCCGAATCCTCGACCCCCAGCAGGGCATGCAGCAAACCGCTGTCCCGAAGGTAAACCTTGGGCGACTTCACCAATCTTTTTTTGAGGTTGGAGAAAAAGGGCGGGAGCCTCCTTACCATGAATGTGTCTTCCAGGATATCCAGGTAATGATTGGCCGTGGCGGCCGAAACCTGAAGGCTCGCGGCCAATTGGCTGGCGTTCCATATTTGCCCATGGTTGTGCGCGAGCATCAGCCAAAAGCGGCGCAGTATCGCAGCGGGAACCCGGATGCCGAATCCAGGGATATCCCGTTCGAGATGGGTCTGTATGAATGCGTTCCGCCATTGGATCGATTGGCCGAGCGATGGCGCCAGGTAACTATCGGGAAATCCTCCCCGCAGCCAAAGTTCTTGCCATTCCTTTTGCGGACTCTTCAGTTCGCGGAGCGCGAGCGGGCCCAGTTCATGGTAGCGGATGCGGCCGGCCAAGCTTTCCGAGGATTGCCGCAGCAGGTCGGGCGAAGCCGGGCCCAGGATGAGAAACTGACCCGGGCCGCGTTTTTCATCGACCAGGGCGCGCAGGGTCGCGAATAGGGATGGTACCCTTTGGACTTCATCCAGGATCACCAGTTTATCCGTCTGTCCCGAGAGATAAACCTCCGGGTCGGAAAGCCTATTCAAGTCCGATTGCCGTTCGAGATCCAGGTAGACGCTTTTCCTATCCAAGGAAAGCAATTTTGCCAGCGTGGTTTTGCCCACTTGCCGGGCTCCCAATAGCGCCACTACTGGAAATTGCGCCAGCGAGTCCTGGATTTCCTGCGTCAGGAATCGGGATAACATTCCATGTAAATTCGTATGCTATCTTCCGATTTGCAATAAAAAATGCCTTTTTTTGAATAAATACCTATATAAGCTCAATCCCGCCGAGTAAGCATGAGGCTACTCATGGTGGAGCGTCTTGGCCCTTAAGAGCTGCGCTGCCACATCCCAGGCCGTGATCATGGACTCCGGTTCCGCCAGACCGCTGCCGGCGATTTCGAAGGCTGTTCCGTGATCGGGCGAGGTGCGCACGAAGGGGAGCCCCAAGGTGCAGTTCACGCCATTGGCCATGTCCACGGTCTTCATGGGTCCGAAACCCTGATCATGGTACATGGCGATCACGGCGTCGAAGCGGCCCTTGAGGGCCTGCAGGAATACCGTATCGCCGGGCAGGGGTCCGAAGGTGGGAAAGCCTTCGGCGCGCAGTTCTTCCATCGCGGGGCGCAGGATTTCGATCTCCTCGCGTCCGAAGAGGCCGTTCTCGCCCGCATGGGGATTGACCCCGGCCAGGGCGATGCGCGGAGTATGCGTGCGCGTGGCCACCAGGGTTTTCCAGGTGAGCTTGACCACTTCCTTGATGCGCGGCAGCGTGATATGATCCAGGGCCTTGCGCAAGGGCAGGTGGTCGGTGACGTGGCTAACGATGATCTTGGGATGCACCAGCGCCATAATCACGGTCTCGGAGCCGGTCATCTTCTCCAGGATGTCGGTGTGGCCCACGTAATGATGGCCGGCGAGGTTCATGGCCTCTTTGTTGATGGGCGCGGTAACGATACCCTGCGCTTCGCCCGCCAGGCAGGCCTCCACCGCATGGGCGAAGTAGTGATACGCGGCATTGCCGCACAAAGCGGAGACCTTGCCGAGTTCGAAGTCGCCGCTGCGGGCGAGATCCATGCTGCGCACCTTGATACGACCTTGGCGCGGCGAATCGTCCGGGCAGAATTGGATTTTGATCCCCAGGGCCTTAGCGGTCTCTTCCAGGATATCACGCTCACCTACTACAGCGACTTCCAGGCCTTCGGGATGGCCTATCTTGGCGAGGCATTTGACGATGACTTCCGGTCCGATGCCGGCGGGATCGCCCATGGTGATAAGGATCTTCTGCATGCGGGACACCTGGTCCTAAGATAACCGGGATCGGGTCCCAATCAAAGGATAACCTCATTGCCTTCTTCCAGTGAGGGAAACGGGGGCGGCATGCCACCATCCTCTCACCCCAAGACGATGGTCGATGGACAAACTGACCATACCCACGCCTGGCTTTTCTTCCGCTCCCTGCCGGATCGACCGTTGCAACGATACGGTACCGTCGCCCACGGTCAGCGCGCCCGAGAGCTGGGGCGCGACTAGGGCCAACGGACAGGGCCCGGTGGTGCCGCAGTAGGGCATGGCGGTGGCAAATACCTGGTATACGCCCGACGCCATCGCGGGCAGCTGGAATGTCGGGCCATGATCGGCGAGAACCGCCGGGCACAGGGCCTCGGGGTGCGGGCGGTTGGTGAAGGAGACGTTCAGGGAATGGCCGGAAACGTTGAAGGACAGGTTGGAGAATTCGTTCCCGCACGTGAAGTTCCTGCCGAAGACGAACAGCTCGAAGGCCTTGTCCTTAGCCGCGCGTTTTGGCCTGATGGCGAAGGACATGTCCGCGGAATCCCGCGCTTCCAGGATGCCGCCGTATTCGACCGGATCCCGGATGGGCATGCAGGGAGGGTTCTCATACGAACACGCAGGCAACAGGCGCGCGGCCACCTCGTATTTGCCGGCCTTGAGCGCAGGCACATTGAAGTCGGTATGGAATTCATGTTCCTGTTCCCCGACCGCGCAAAGCGCGGCGGGGTTGCTGACGCCCATCACGCTGAGATTGAGGACGCCGGCATCCACCGTCACCTCGTGACGGGTGAATATCGGAGCGCACAGACCGGATTTTCCGGACAGGGTCACCTGGAAGGGCTGGCCCGATTCGGCTTGGCTGGGCGAGACGCTTACGGTCTGGGTATGCGTTTGCGCCATGGGGGCGCTGATGGATACCGCGGCGATCCACAGCGCCGATATGGCCGGCAAGTAAGCAAGAGCCGCCGCGGAAGCGGCCCGGACCTGGGTATGGATTCGGGTTGGCATGCGTCGCCTCCGTTCAGTCTTTGCGGATCAGGGGTATCATGTGGGTTTCCCCATCCGGGGCGGAGAGCCGCATCAGGTATATGCCGCGTTCCGGCTTCAGCCCCAGTTCGAACTCGGCAGGAGCTCCGCCTTCGGCATTCACCGTAGCCGAGGCCATGCGGCTGCCGTTCACGGTGAGCAGCTCGGCTTTCCAGGTGCCGCCGATTCCCTCGGGCAGCACCATGGCCGCCCGCGAGCCGTGCAGATCGGCTTTGGGCGAACGTGTCCGCAGGTCGGAGAGCAGCGTGGACAGGGTATTGGTCACGATCAGGGTGTCGAAGGGATCGGAAACCGGCATCTTGACGGCGCAAAACGGAGCGTTCACCTGGCAGTCAAGCAGCACCGTGGCATGGACGGGATAGACGCCCGCCTTGAGCCCCTGCATTTCGAAGGAAGGTCCGTAAGGGCGCATATCCTGGATGCAGACGATGTCCGGCCGGGTCTCGATCAGGAAAGAGGTGAAGATGCCGCCGGCCTGGGCGGAGACGGACTTGTGCGAGAACGAGGTCTGGCAATTGCCGTATTCGTTGTTGAGCAACTGCAGGGTGAAAGGCTTCTCGGCTTGGGTCTCCGTGCTTTTCAGGAACCAACCGTTTTGGACCACGTCGCCGGTGACGGTGAGCGCGCCGGCTTCGGCGGTCTCACCCAGCAGCTTGCAGGGATAGCAGGAGGGCAGGCGGTATGACTTCACCTTGTAAGTGCCGGTCTTGAGCGCGGCCACCTTGAAGGTGGGGCCATAAGGCTTGTAGATGGCTGGACAGGCGATGTCCTTCGCGCTCGGGTGATCGAGGAAGGTTAGGGTGATTTCGTTCCCGGCCACGTTGACCGAGAGGTTGTCGAAGGTGGTGCCGCAATCGAACTGGTAGCTGAGCAGGCTCAGCTCGAATTCCTTGGAAGGCGCCGTCCGGATGGGGTTGATGGAATAGGAGATCACGGGCCCGGGTTCCACCGTCAGCTTGCCCGCGGAAACGGGCATAGGCGCGATCAGGCAGCCGGGGTTCGCATACATGCACTCGGGCATACCGGTGGCCCAGACTTCGTAAGTGCCGGCCTTGAGAGCGGGCATCCGGAAGGCGGGGGCATCGTACATCGGAATCATGATGTCCGGCTCGGGCTGGCCCTGCGCATACACGGGGCATCGCGGTTCGATCGGCGTGGTGGCGTGCTTTTGCCCTTCGTCGAGGAAAATCAGGGTATCCAGCCTCACGGCGTAGGGGGTATAGGACAGGTTGATGCGGTTGCCGGCCACGGTGACGGATTCCCGACCGAAGGAGGTGTTGCAATTGGCCGTGACACCGAGCAAGGTCAGCGTGAACGGCTTTTCCGCCGGAGCCGGATTAGGCGTAACGCTGAGTTCGGTCGGCTTGACAACCTGTGCGGCGACGGGGGTGAGGGTGTATCCCGCCATGGCGGCGAAGATCGCCATGACGACGGAAAATAATCGCGATGACGTTCCGGGAAGCCTGGTTTTAGGTAACATGCGAAGTACTCCTTTTGATGATTTATGGATGCGTTCCGGAGGCCGGGCCGTCCCCAGATTCTCATTCATGGCAGATTGCCGTGGTCAAAATGTAGTGTATCATATCCGAATTATAACCGATCAATTGGACAAAAGAAAGCAATATTCATCATATTATTCACTAATTGTAGTGTATATAATCCGTTAAATTCGACGCCACCCCCTTGAATTGGGTTTTTTCGGCCCTTTTGCCCAATAACTACCTTTGCTCTTTCCTTCCAGCAGACTTCCCCAGATGAGGATTCCATGGCCGAGAAATTCGTCTACTACATGCATCGGTTGAACAAAACCTACCCGCCCCAGAAGGAGGTCCTCAAGCAGGTTTCCCTCTCCTTTTATTATGGGGCCAAGATCGGCATCATCGGCTACAATGGCTCGGGCAAATCCACCCTGCTGCGCATCATGGCCGGCACCGACAAGGATTTCCAGGGCGAGGCCTGGCTCGAAGCCGGCCGCACTGTGGGCTACCTCCCCCAGGAACCCAAGCTCGACGAGACCTTGGACGTGCGCGGCAACGTAGAGCTGGCCGTCAAGGATGTGAAGACGCTGATGGACGACTTCAACGCGCTCTCGCTCAAGTTCGGAGAACCCATGAGCGACGCCGAAATGGACAAGCTGATGGAGAAGCAAGCCAAGCTCCAGGACAAGATCGACACCGTCGACGGTTGGAATCTCGATCGCCATCTCGACATCGCCATGGAGGCCCTGCGGCTCCCTCCCGCCGACGCTTCCGTCAAGAACCTCTCCGGCGGTGAAAAACGCCGCGTGGCCCTGTGCCGGCTGCTCCTGGAGAAGCCCGATCTGCTCCTCCTTGATGAGCCCACCAATCACCTGGACGCCGAATCCGTGGCCTGGCTGGAACGCCATCTGCGCGAATACGCGGGCTCCGTGATCCTCGTAACGCATGATCGCTACTTCCTCGACAACGTGGTCGGCTGGATTCTGGAACTCGATCGCGGCCGCGGCATCCCGTGGGAAGGCAACTACAGCAGCTGGCTGGATCAGAAGACCCAGAAGATGGCCTCGGAGGAAAAGGAGGAAAGCCGGCGCC
>JBDSIO010000033.1:0-7298 GCA_039917895.1 Fibrobacteria bacterium
CCCCGCCGGCCGTGGTGTTCTCGTCGCAGGGGCCCTCGATACCGGGGCCTTGGAAGGGTTGTTCATAGTCGCCGCCGCTCGCCCAGCCGTAGTTCTTGCCGGACTTGATGATGTTGATCTCTTCCCATGACCCCTCCCCGACCTCGGCGCCCCAAATGCTCCCGGTAAGGTAGTCGGCCTGGAGGAGATAGGTGTTCCGGAAACCGAACGCGAAGACTTCCTGCTTCACCGCGGGGTTGGTCGCGTTATACCAGGGGTTGTCCTTGGGGATGGTATACATTCGATCGCCTTCGGGCTTGCTCACATCGATGCGAAGCACCTTGCGCATCAAGGTGGTGCTGTCCCAACTGTTCTTGCTGTAGGTCATGGGAGAGAGGTAGAGCATGCCGTCCTTGCCGAACACCATGCCGGAGACGCCTAAGCCGCTGCCATGGTCCATGGAAATGATGGCGGTGTCGCGCTCCATCGTGTTGAAATCCGCGGACATCTTCCAGCGGTCCACCACCACCAGGTGGTTTTTGCTGAAATGTGAATCCGCGCTCGTCGGGTAGGTGCCTGTGTGGTAGTCGGAGGGGTTGCCGTACTTGTTATAGAGGACGTAGAAGAAGTGGTTCTCCTTGAAATTGGGGTCGAACGCCCCCGCGTTGACGAATTCCTCATGGCCTTTCATCACCCAGTTGTTGAAATCGCCCACCTGCTTCTTGGTATAATCCGTGATCATCCCCGGCATGCTGGGCTTGCTGGGGTCGGTCGGGTAGAGAGTCCAGAGGTATCCGAGGGCGCCGATCACCACGAAATGCTGGGGCTTCCCGGGCACCTCGTAGATTCCGGACACGGCCTGGCTGTCCACCCTGAAGCTGAGCCCGGCCTTGTTGACGTCGTAGAAGGGCTCGATGTTCACGCCTGTGGGCAGGGTCTGGGCCTGAGCGACGGCGGCCAAGTTTAGAGATATGGCGAGCAGGGTTGCCTTACTCATGGTCTTCAATATAATACGGCCCGTCTAATCACGGGCGGCGGTTTTTATCGACCGGGCACCTGATAAGTCCAGGTGGCCGAAAAAACCGCGTCCTCGGCGTTGAAGGGAGGGCACCTCGTGTGGTACATCATGTGGATATCCCCCCAATACCGCTATCGTTCGCCGGTCAAAGCGGCTTTGGTAAGGGACGAGGGTAACGGATGGATTACGGTAATTTTTTAGGTACCTGGCTATTGCGACAGCCCGGGGCAGTCGGCCGTGTTTTACGACGGGGACAGGTTCCTGGGCGGAGCAGGTATGCGGGAGTCCTTAAGTATGGGCATCCAATTCTCTGGCTATCATTTCCAAAAGACCGCGCGCGCCTTCATCGCGGTGCTTGAGCCCGTCGTTGCCATCCGGGAATTTTCTTGAAATAATCCCAATTACCAGTCCGAAGTAGGTCAATTTCATCAGCCTGACCCCAAGCATCTGCGAATTTTGCGTTCCATAAAGGCCAAGATACCGTATCTTATCTGCCATTCCCCTTCGAGAGTGTTTATGCAAAGTCTTCGAAACTGGTTCGCTGCAATTAATGATTTTCGGTTTTTGGCTCCAGGTCTTCCAAGACTAATAATAGGGCTCAGTCTTTGGCTTTCGGTAATGCCCGTCTTGGCTCAACAAGCTCCAAGCCCGCTTACGGGGAAAATCATCCACTTATACAACCCTTTTGGAGCCGAATTGCCGCGTATCAACCTATCCGGAGTCGGACATGCCATGCAGCCCGAGCCCGGTAATTGGTACCGCTTCACCTTTACCGAAGATTTGTTGCAGCCTTGGATGGTGGATTTCGGTATCCGCACCGACACCTGGCATTGGTTGAATCCCAATGGACAAGATGTCACCGGAGCATTCACCTTGACGGTATTCGGAACAGCCAATGAAATCTGGATCATGGTGGATCCCAGCCAACCCGGCACACCACCGAAAATCAATACGAATCCGCCGCCCACCATTCATTTTTTCAATCCCTGGTCGATAAGTTCCCCACAGCTCATCCTAGGCGGGAAAACCTATTCCATGCTCGTTGATAAGAACCATTGCGGCTGGAATCAGGCTTACATTCTGGATCCTACGGGAACCACCGGTTTTTTCAAAAACGTGGCGGGTGGAGAAGCTTATGGTAAGGGTGGGCTCGGTGACAGTTCCGCCTTCGATTTCGGATCTCTGTTTACAACCATCGGTCACGATGTTTGGGTCTCCTCCTCAACCGAAACTACCGGTGCCTTTTCCGGCAAGGTGGGATCTTGCACCTACCTGATGGGGACAACCGTCCATGATATGTCCTTGGCTCATCCCGATTATGGCAAAAACGCTGGATTGGGAATGGTGGAAAGGAACTTGGGACCAGATCGTATCCCAGTGCCCACCAACTTGGCCCCGCCGAATTACAAGACTTGGTTTCGAACGGATACGACGGCGAATGCGCCTTTTAAGGGCGCGCAAACTTGCCGGGATTTGGAAATGAATCGGGCGGATGATGGGTTATGGCAATACGATTCCCAATTCTTTTTCCCCATCGATGATTACAATACCCTGGATAATAATACCACCTGCACGGACGCAAAAAATGCCCACAATTACATGTTTTGCATGGAGTCGCATGCAACCTTCGTGTATAAGAAAGGGCAGGTTTTTGATTTTCGGGGCGATGATGACGTGTGGGTGTTCATCAATGGCAAATTGGCTCTCGACCTGGGCGGGATTCACGCTGCTACCTCGGGTAAAATCCAATTGGATACCTTGGGATTAACGGATGGCCAAACCTATCCCTGGGATTTTTTCTTTTGCGAAAGACAGATATGCGGATCCTCTCTGCGCATCAAGACCACGATTTATTTCAAGCAACAACGTAATCTCGATCATGCGGAGGAAAAGCTTCCCGACGGAAGTACCAACTTTCGCGTCATCAAACGGGTGGGTGGCACCGGCGCTTGCGGCAGTTCGGGAGATTCATTGACCGAGGTAAGTCCCGGTCCATTGACCTTTGTCCTATACCGAGTAGGCGGAGACTCTATTGGGGTTTTGCCTAAAGGGCCAGCCTATGGCGGCATTCAGGTTCTGGATAGCGCCGTGCAAGTGAATGAGGACAAAATCACGGGATTACCGGCAGGACAATACCGCATCGTTTTTTTTGAAACCCAAAGTCCGAGCGTAAAAGACGAAGTCCGGTTCACCGTCACGGCCCGAAATTTTGTGGAATTCGATCCGCCTTATACGCAAACCACGGTGCTGGGTGACACGATTCGCCTCATCGCCGCCAACCGTTACCTGGACTCCCTGGTGGCTCAGGCAATGCCTTGGACACCGAATTTCCCCGGAGGAGTGCGAGTTTTTTCCGATGCGGCGGGAACCTCGGTGATTTCCGGCTCAACCCTCACGACTTCCCTGACGGGGTTCGATACCTTGTGGGTTATCGGCGATCCGGCCAGTCTTGTCGATCAGTCCTATACCTTTTCCATACCGGGTAGTTTGAAAAACGTCAAAGTCACTTTCACGTTACCTCCCTTGGAATTGCCGATAGCGCGTGAGGCCGCCGTTTATGACGATGATGGCGATGGAAAGGCCGATCGCTTGGTGGTGAAGTATGATCGCGCTATCGCCGCCAGCCTACCTAAATCCGTGACCTATAAATGGCCAACCTCCGCAGCGGCTAATGATGTGCCGGGAAGCGGACTAGCCACCCATGTGCAGGGCGATTCGACCCTCGTATTCCAGGGTGCTCCGTTGACCGCTGAAATCCTGACCATGGGGGTGGGGGAAATCACCTCGACCTATTCTGCGCGTGGACGCGATTCAACGCAAACCTTGCCCATCGTGGAGCGCATGGGCCCGGTCATTACGGGAGCCACCATCAAACTGGGAGTTGGGACCGATACCTTGTCCCTAACTTTCAGCGAACCCATAGCCAAAGGCTCACAAGCGGTTTCTGCCGCCCAGTTATTCGGCTTTTACTTGGATACCGCCGCGGCTCCGGTATTCTTGAATCCGCAATCCACCCAATGGGGAACCGATGATGTTTCTACCACCATGGTTTTTGGGAATGTCACCGGACTTTTCCCCAAAGCCGGTGATCGAGTCACCATGATAGACGGATTCGGACTCATTACCGATGCCTTAGGCAACCGGCCCGGAAAGCAAACTCGTCCCCGAATCATCATCGGAGAAAAGCGCAAAGGCATTCAAACCATCACCTATGTTGAAGTGAGCGAGGATCCGGCTTTGTTTGCGGCGCCCGTCTTCACGGTTACCCTAATGCCCGTGGGATCCGATATCCACGACGCCGTGAAGCAAACCAGTCGCATGGGACATTTGCTGGAACTTGAATTGGGGGATTATGCGCTTGGCGATGGCTTGAACCCGCCCGACCCAGCTCAGGTTCGTTTGGAATATGAAACGCGTATTTTCACAAATCTCGGAGACCCCGTTGCCTCCATCAAAGGTCAGGTCGGATGCCTGGATCATGCGGTATATGGCACGGATTGTCTCAAAAAAAGGGGCCGCCTTTTCCTGGGTTGGAATTACACAGCCAAGGGCGGTCAACGAGTGGGAACTGGAGCCTATGTCGTTTTATTCCGTTACAAAGTATTGGTTCAAGGCAAGGTTCAGGCTGAAAATCAACTCAACCAAACTTGGGGCCTATTGCGGAAAAATTAAGCTTCACTTGGGAAAGGGGCTGCCATTTTCCTTGGTCGTCGGCAATGCCGTTGACGAAAGTAACGGGAGGAGCGGAATAATCCAGTTCCAGGGAAAAGCTCAGGGCGGCCCCGACCTTTAGGCCGACGCTATCCGAATAGGCGGCGCTTAAGCTATCCATATTGATGCTGGTAACGATCCCTTGCAATTCGACATGTACCGGGTTGGCGAGCGGAAGCGGTTCGGGGCCGGTATCGGCCTCGCGCAGCATGCGCACCGGCGCGCGCTTCTGCGCGGGTCCGGCGGGAGGCGAGCCGGAGGTTGCCGTGTGTAGCAAAGTCGAATGCGCGGGGCCGGATTCGCTGGAACGGCGGGTGGCTTTACGAAAGTAGCGGCCGTGGCGATGGCATTTGGGGTGGTTGCAAAACGGACAGGGGGCTATCTTTCACCTCGGAAGTGCGGGATAGTGCCAGGCAGAAACCTGCAAGCGGTCGGGGACGGCCTGCCGCTGCCGGTAACTAGTTTTACCGATATCGGACCGAAGAATTCCCGGTCCCGGGGGCGATACGGAAAAGGCAGCCTTACGCATCCAGACCTTCGGAGGGCTCCGCGCCTGGTTGGGGGAGGATCCGCTCGCCTTACCCCCGTCCCGTCAGGCCCGGGCCCTGCTGGCCTGCCTGGCCGTCGCCGAAAAGCCGTTGCAACGCGCCCGCCTTTGCGAGCTCTTGTGGGAGAACTCCGCCGATCCGCGCGGTGCCTTGCGATGGTGCCTGTCCCGGCTCAAGGCGGTGGTCGACACCGGCGGGACCGCGCGCCTCGCCGCCGAAGGCGATACCCTTTGGATCGATCCCGAATCCTGGGAAGTGGATGCGCGCCAGTTGCGTTCCCTGGCCAGGTCCATCGGCGCCGCGGAGACCCCGGCGCTGGAATCCGGGGCGGCGCGCTTCGCCGGTCCCTTTCTGGCCGATCTCGAATTGGGGGACGCCATCCGTTTCGAAAGCTGGCGAACGGGGGAGGAGAAATCCCTGGCCCGCGATCGTGCCGCCGTGTTCGCCGAAATATTGCGCCGCCACGCAGATTCGCCCGAGGCCAAGGTGCGCCTGGGCCACATATGGGTGCAACAGGATCCCCTGGATGAACGGCCGCATGCGGCCATCCTCGAAGCCTTGACCGCGCTGGGCCGTAAACGCGAGGCCCTGTCCCACTATGAACGCTGCGTCAAGATGCTGCGGCGCCACGGGAACGCTCCCGGCGCCGCTCTGGAAAAGGCCCGCCGGGACATCGGCCCTTTAGGGCAGTCCGGGCCGGTATCCCCTGACGCGCTTTCCAGCGCCCCAGCACCTCCCACGGATGCACCCGGGAACGGGGCCGCCCACCGTAACACGCAAGGTACCTCGGGCGCGGCTCTCGCCGGCCGGGAACGGGAAATGGATCGCTTCCGGGCCTTTGCCGCCGATCCGGACAGCCGCCTCCGCATCCTCGCGGGAGAGCCCGGTATCGGCAAGACGCGCCTGCTGGAAGAGATGGGCGAGCGCCTGGAAGCGGAGGGCTGGCTGGTGCTGCGCGGCCGCGCCTTCGAGGCCGAACGCGATCGGGCCTTGGGCCCATGGATCGACGCGGGTCGCGCCGTGGCCGCCCGTTCCGGCGCGGGGGACTGCCCTTTGCTCAAGCCCGCCTCACTTCCCGAACGGGGACTGGCGGAACAGGGCTCCCTTTTCGAGGCCATGCGGTCATGGCTGGCGGCCTTGGCGGCCCGATGCCCATTGGCCCTGATCCTGGACGATGTGCATTGGCTGGATGCGGCCTCGGTGGCGCTCCTGCAATACCTTTTGCGCGGAAGCGATTCCCCTTTCCGGCTTGCCCTGGCGGGCATGCGTTCGGTAGCGGCCCCGGCCGATCCCCCCATCACCCCATTGCTGCGCCTCGCTCAGCGGGAATCCTGGTCCGAAACCTGGGATATCGGACCCCTCGATGCCGCGGGCACCGCGTCCCTGCTGCGCGCCGCCGGCTCGGATCGCGATCCCGGCGAAGTCTTCGCCCGCAGCGCCGGGCACCCTTTGGCGTCCCTGGCCCTGGCCATGGAAGCCGATTCGGCCGGTCCCCGCGCAACCCTGGACGCCATGCTGGACGAACGCATCCGCGTGGCCGGCGAGGATGGGCGCCAGGTGCTGCAATGGTCCGCCCTGTTGGGGCGCGGCCTGCCGCCGGCCCTGCTGGAAGCCCTTCTCGACATGCCCGTGCAAGCCCTGCTGTCGGCCCTGGAGCGCCTTGAGGCGCAAGGGCTGATGCGCGTGGTGGAAGGCGAAGGCGGGATGGAATACCTCTTCGGCCACGATCTGATCCGGCAACGTTCCCAGGATTCACTCTCGGCGCCGCGGCGCGCGCGCATGCATGCGCATGTGGCTTCCATCCTGCGGGCGCAGCCTGCCCTGCGGCGCGGTTGGGAAGAGGTGGCCTTCCACGCCGAGGCCGGCGCGCAGTGGGTACCGGCCGCCGAGGCCTGCCTGGAGGCCGGGGGGCATTGCTTCCGGTTGCGGGCCTTTCCCGCCATGGTGGGCTTCCTGGAAAAGGGCATGGACCATCTCGATCGCACGGGCGGGCATTGGGCCCTGCAGCGGGAGTTTTGCCTTTTGGCCAACCGCGCCGTCCA
>JBDSIO010000034.1:0-12407 GCA_039917895.1 Fibrobacteria bacterium
AGTCCGCGCAGGCTTGGAACCGTCATTTCGCGACGTCGCAACAATCCAAAAAAGAGGGGATCATGGGGCATGTGGCTATTCTAGGTATCCGGTCCGCCAAATCCAAGCCACCCCAAACCGATCCCGCACTTTTCCAAGGCTTTTCCAGCCATTCACATGCCTCCCTTAACCCTAATCCACCCTCCTTCACCCTTCTCCTCCCTTCTCCGCCCTTCTCCGCCATCCGCCAAGCCAAGTGGGTGACACGGGAGTTACCCGACGGTCGGCGAGATGGGTGGGCGCACGGAAAACGCCGGGCCTCGGCAGAAACGACGCGTGGCGAATGCGGTTATTGGTTAAGTTAACCGGGCGGGGGAAGGGGTGATTGCAATCGCCGCCAACTTCATCCGGGACGGCCGTCCGCACGGGAATTTCCAGGGTGTCGAGCAAAGAAAGTGTCGGGCAAAGGGTGTCAGGCAAAGCGAACCGCAGCCGAAAGGCCGTTTTTCTCGACAGGGATGGTACCCTAAATAAAAACACCCATTACCTTATTAATTTTGACGATTTTGAGCTGCTTCCGGGGGTTGCAGAGGCCCTTCGTCTCCTCCAGGATCTGGACTATCGGCTGTTCGTGGTCAGCAACCAAAGCGGGGTTGCCCGAGGATATTTTCCCTTCGCCGCCGTCGAAGAATTGCACCGGAAGGTAACGGCCCACCTGCACGGGCTCGGCATTCACATCGAGGAAATGGCCTTTTGTCCGCATCATCCCGAGGGATCCGTGTCCGCCTACGCGGTCGAATGCGAGTGCCGGAAACCGAAACCGGGAATGCTGCGATACTTGACTGCCAAGTACGATATTGATATCGCCGAAAGCATCATGATCGGAGACAACCGAATCGATGCCCTGGCAGGCGTAAATGCCGGAGCCAAAGGGATATGGTTGCGTCCTGAACCCGTATTAGGGGACTCGGGCACCCAGGTTGACAACCAGTCGAATATAAAGGAATTTGTTTCGCTACTTGCTTTTGCCGAGAATTTAAGGGACATTGACTGACGGATCAACCGCTATGGATGAAGAACAGAAGATAATCGAAGGTCTCTACAAGGGCGGGCAGCTGAACAGCATCAGCACGCACCTTCTCGAATTCGTCACCCGCCATAAAGAGGAAATCCGCCAGATTGCCGCCCGCGGCCACAACGCCGACTCCACCCTCGTCGAGGCCACCAAGCAATTGATCCAGCACCGGGGTTCCATCCATCTGCCTTCGGAAATGGCCGACCAGATCAAGGAAATCAACAACGAAATCTGGTACCGTGGCGAACACGGAGATTACAATCGCTCCAAGATCCAGGAAGAATGGGCCATGCGCTACGCCTCGATGTGGCGCAACTTCCGCATCAAGGAAATCCTCTTCGTCTGCGACAAGAAAGCCGACGAAATCAAGGCCATAATCAAGTAACCGCAGTCGGCTGCCGGGCGTGACCGTGCTCCCATCCGTCCGCCAATACCTTGCTACTTTGAAGACGCCGACGCTTTCCTAAGCGCGCTTTCCCAAGCGAGGAGCTTCAAGATGGACGACCCCCAGGAAACCGAACTCGTCACCGACCGTCTCTTCGGCTTTTTCGAGCGCCTCAAGACCATGAGCTCAATCAAACGCTTCGGCACCCTGCCGATGATCGAGATCGAAAGCGTCGCCTCCCATTCCTACAACGTCGCCATCATGGCCCTGATGATTGCGGACTACGACGACGAGCTCAAGGTGAACCGGGAAGCCCTCCTGCGCAAGGCCTTGTTCCACGACTTCGAGGAAACCATCCTCTCCGACATCCCCCACCCCATCAAGCACCGGTTCAAGGGCGGGAAACTGGGGCAATTGCTCAAGGAAATCGTCCCCGAGCTCATCGAGAACGAAATCTTCAAGGAACTGCCGGACAAGCTGAAGCGGCAATACGTGCGCGCGGCCTTAAGCGCCAAGGAGGACGTTGAGGGCCAGATCGTGGCCGCTGCCGATGCCATGGACATCATCATGACCTCGCTGCGCGAGCTGAAGCTGGGCAACCAATATTTCGACCGGATTTTCGAAGTGGGCCTGGGGATGCTGAAGAAGTACGAACGCTTCAAGTTCGCCAAGCTGTTCGCGGAAAGCGCCAAGCGCTACAAGGTCCGCGGGGGCGAGTTGAACGGGCAGCCCACCTTTTCGGATGAATTCGTGACTTAAGGGGCCGATCAACAGTTGACCCGCGCTGGCCGAATGCCAGCTTGATTCGACCGTGCCAGCCTCTCCCGAGCCAAGTTTTCGCGAAAACCGCCAGGATCCCCGGATATAGCGCCAAAGGCATGTCATTTGCTATTCATAAGGATTTGCCTTAGAATTACGGATACCGCCCCAATATGAGGACTCAACCTTGAACCCTTTCAAATCGATTTCCACCGCCCTCGTCTGCGCCATCCTGATGGGCGGTTGCATGCTGGATTCCGACAAACCATCGCAACCGGAACCATTGGAAGCGGAACCCGAATTGGTGCATACGAAAACCAACCTAGTCCTCACGCCGGGCGAGACTTTCACGGAAAGCCTGTTCGTAAAGCACGCTGGTTCCGTTGCGTGGACCGTATCCCTGGTTTCGGCGCCGTCCGGAACGACAATCCTAAATGGGTTGATCAGATATGATATACCCACAGGGCTGACCGGGCTTCTGGAAGTACATGCCATCGCATTCGACGGCTCAGGCAAAATTTTGAATCTAGTCTGGACGGTCACGGCACTGCCGAATACGAATCGGCCGCCGGTATTCGAATTCGGCGCAGTTCCCCAATGGATTGTGGCGGGACAAACCTTCCGCATCCTCATCAAGATCACCGATCCCGATCAAGATCCGCTGACCCTCAACAATTCCTTTCCCGAGGGAGCGGTCCTTCATGATTCAATATTGGAATGGACTCCGGCCACGAATCAGGTTGGGGATATCCGCCGTTTCCTGTTCAACGTTTACGACACTCATGGCCACCATGTGAATTTCGACTTCGCGTTGACGGTTCTAAGCTTTGATCCCAAAGCCTACGGGGCCGAAATGCGCGTCGGTCGCGTCTTTTGGATGCGTGGATTCATGAAAATGGAAAGCGCAACGCGGAACGATTCGATCTATTTCAGAAGGAGCATTCGTATTACGCAGGTGGACTCGGCCAATGGAACATTCTCATACACGGCGAAAGATACCCTGAGCGGCTCCTTGGACTCAATCGGGACCGTCAGCGGATCCGATACTCTCCGCCTGTCGCGATCCTTCGCATTCAACTTCACCATTCCGCTCCCCTTCGACTTACCCAAGGATGAACCGGCTTTCGAGACCACGTCATTCGTACTGCAAGGCAAGGAATACTCCGCTCTCCACCAAATCTCACCGAATACATGCCTGAATGGCACGGGAACCAAGTACGGCTGCGGCGGCTACGAATCCACTTTCGTCAAGGGGCTGGGCCGGGTACTTATGAAAGAAGAAGGACGATCCAACTTCTCGGCTACGGACTCCAAGGGCGGCTATGAAATCTGGGCGGTCTCTGAACCTTGAAAGGCGATTTTCTTCAAGCTCGACCGAGTCAGTAACACATCATTAATCGGGACGCGGCATTCAGGGTAATACCGGAAAAACCACCGGGAATTCGAAGTCAATCCGCGATAGGGTCGGCCGCCTATTCCTCTTCCATCGACTCCTGGATGCGCAGATAGGATTGGTAGCGGAAGTCGGGCAGCTTACCCGACGCCACCGCCTCCAGCACCGCACATCCGGGCTCGCTTTTGTGGGCGCAATCCCGGAACTTGCAATTCTGAAGGAAGGGCCTGAAGTCGCGCCAGTATTGGGCCAACTCAAGCCTGCTCACCCCCACGATCCCCAGTTCCCGGATGCCGGGCGTATCGATGATGCAGATGCCGTCGTGTCGGTACAGGTTCGATGAGGTGGTGGTGTGGCGGCCTTTGCCGTCGCCCTTGCGCACGTCGCCCACACCAGGCTCCGCGCCCGGGATCAGTTTGCGAATGAGCGATGATTTGCCAACGCCCGAAGGGCCGCTGAGCACGACCTTGATGCCGTTCAGGGCTTTGCGCAATTCATCGAGACCGGTCTCGGCTTTGGCCGAGACCGATACGACGGGATAACCGAGCCCGCGTAGGTAGTTCAGCTCGGCAGGAAGTTTGTCGTCCAGATCCACCTTATTCATGCAAATGATGGCGTCAATGTTGAAGATTTCCGCCAGGGCCAGATAGCGGTCGACCATGCGGGGATTGAAATCGGGACGAGCGGGGGTGGTGACCACCACGAGCGCATCCACGTTGGCCGCGAGGATGAGTTCGTCCATGCGGCGATCCATGGGACCGGGACGGGAGATTTTACTGGTGCGCGGCTGGATGGCCGTTATCATGGCTTCCTGCTGGGAACCCGCGCGGATGAAGTGGATGCGATCGCCGACGGCGAAGTTGGAGAATCCGGTGAGATCGATGGTGGGACTGTACTGGCACTGATAGAACGCCCCGTCGTCCCCGGCCACGGTGGCGGTGCGGCGCTGCACTTCCACCAGGGTCCCAAGTAAAGGGGACGCCGGCCCGACGCCGCTTTCGGGTCCGTTTTCGAGGCCGTTTTCGGGGCCGGCGGGCGGGGGAACCGATCCGGAACCTGAGACATTTCCGGAATCTGCGGTTTCGCCGGAGCCGGCAGCGGCGGCCCCGGTGGCGCCTCGATTATCGCCTTCTGTACCTCCGGGCGGGTGCGCGTCCAGGTTACCCCCCATAGCCTTCGGCTTCCAGCTGCTCAAGCTCCTGGTACAGCAAGGCCAAAGCGTCCTCCGCTTCCTTCTTCTCGCGCGCGAGGCGCGTGGAAAGGGCCTGGTCGGCGTAGGTTTCGGGAAGGCAGAGTTCCGCGTCAAGGGTCGAGACTTTCTGATCCAGTCCGGAGATGGCGGCTTCGATTTCGCCCCAGCGTTTTTCTGCTTTGCGCTTTTGCTTCTCAGCTTCCTTCTTGGCTTCCCAATCCAGATGGGTCGGGGCCGAGGTCTCTGGGGGCTTGGCCGAAGCTACGACTGCGACGGGCGCCGCGACCGTTACGGAGGCTGCGGGCTTTGGCGCCGGAGCGGCGGCTTTGGTCGCAGGCGCGGACGGGCCCGCGTTCGCATTGGAAAGCTTGGTGAGACCGGTCTTGGTCGCTTCCGGTTTCTTCTCGGACTTGGCGGGCTTGCCGGCCTTGGCCGCTGCCGCCTCGTCCGCGTATCGATCCGCCAGGATCTTGCTCAGGTAATACTGGTAGTCGCCGGGATAATCCGTGACCTTGCCGTTCTTCACCATGATAACGCGGGTGGCGATGTTCTCCACGAAGTAGCGATCGTGGGAGACGAAAATCACGGTGCCGGAGAAGGCGTCCAAAGCCCGCATCAGCAGATGCTTGGAGTCCATATCGAGATGGTTGGTCGGTTCGTCGAGGATGAGCACATTGCAGTTCTGTAGGAGCAGGCGGCACATGCGCACGCGGGCGCGTTCGCCCCCGGAGAGTATGCCGAACTTCTTGAACGCGTCGTCGTCGCTGAAGAGCATGGCGCCGAGCACGGAGCGCAATTGCTGCGTGCCGATCTTAGGCAGCGAAGCCGACAGGTAGGACAGCAGGTCCATGGCCGCTTCGGCTGCGGTAGGTTCTTCGTACTGGGCGAAATAACCGACCACCACGCCGGAACCGATGGTGACCTTGCCGCGTGTGGGCGCCTCGATCCCCTGGATCAGCTTGAGCAGCGTGGTCTTTCCCGCGCCGTTGGGGCCTACCAGCACGGCGTGATCGCCCCGCTGGATGCCGAATTTGCCGTCGCGGAAAATGGTGTTGTCCCCATAAGCCTTGTCCAAATCCTCCACTTCGAACACCCATTGGCCCGAAGGCGGCGCTTCCGGGAACTTGAGGCGGATGGTAGAGACTCCGGTGGGGATCTCGATGCGCTCGATCTTATCGAGCTGTTTCTGCTTGCTCTGGGCCAACGTGGCCTTGCTGGCCTTGGCCTTGAAGCGCTCGACAAACCGTTCCAGGCCGGCGATTTCGTCCTGCTGTTTCTTGTGAGCGCGCAGCAACTGCTCCATGCGCGACGCTTTTTCCTCTTCGTACCTCTCGTAAGGCACAGGGTAGTAGGTCAGGGCGCTGTTGGTGATTTCCATGATGCGGTCGCAGGTGCGATCGACGAAGGCGCGATCATGGGAGATGAGGACCATGCTGCCGGAATATTCACGGATGTAGCTTTCCAGCCACATGATGGATTCCAGATCGAGATGGTTGGTGGGCTCATCCAGGAACAGGCAGGTGGGCTGGGACAACAGTACGCGGGCCAGGGCCACGCGCATGCGCCAGCCGCCGGACATGGCCGCCAGGGGCCGGTCCTGCTCTTCGTTGCTGAAGCCGAGTCCGGCCAGCACGGTGCGGGTTTCGCTTTCGGCGGTGTAGTAATTGCTGCGGATCAATTCGTCCTGGAGGAAGTCCATGCGGTTGAGCTCGGCCTCGGTGGCTTCGCGCTCGCCCAGGATCATGTGCAGACCGTCGAGCTCCTTGGCGAAATCCAGGGCCTCGGCGAACGCTTGCAAGGCGGCGGTGTAGACGGTATGGTCGCCGTCCTCGCCGAGATGTTGGCGCAGGTATCCGATCTTGACCGAACTGGAGCGGATGATCTGGCCGCCATCGGTCTGCTGTTCGCCGCAAAGCACCTTGAGCAAGGTGGTCTTGCCGGATCCGTTCGGGCCGGCCAGGCAGATCTTCTCCCTGTCCCCCAGTTGGAAGGAAAGCTCCTTGAAGAGGTAGCGGTCGCCGAAGGTGAGGGTAAGGTTGCGTACGTCTATCATAGTCTGATCGGTGCCCTAAGTTAATTAAATGTCGTTGGCGATTAGTTACCATTATTGCATGAGTCGCAAGTTAGCCGATTGGGTCAAACTCGCGCGCCTATCCAACGCCGTCACGGCGGGGGCGGGCGTCTGGCTGGGCCATGCCTGCCTGCCCGGCCCATTCGCCTGGAAAGCCGCGGCACTCGGCTCCGCCGCCATGGCGGTGTTGGCCGCGGCGGGCAATATGCAAAACGATGCGCTGGATGTGGAGGCCGACCGCGTTAATCGCCCGGATCGGGCCATTCCTTCGGGCCGGGTGTCCCGCAAGACCGTTATCCGGGCTTCCTTCGGCCTTTACATCTTAGCCGCCCTGTTTGGATTCTCCCTGGGGCGATATGAGGGTTCCTTGACCGTGAGCATGGGAACGCTTCTCTGCCTCTATAACCTGAAACTGAAAGCCCTCCCCCTTTGGGGTAACCTGGCGGTGGCGGCGCTCTGCTCCTTGGCCGTCTATTTCCCCGAAGTCCCGCATTCCCCCGATTTCACCGCTTTTCCCGCTCTTTTCGCCTTCCTCACGACCCTGGCGCGCGAGGTGGCCAAGGACGCCGAAGACATGCGCGGTGACGCCGCCATCGGCTACTCGACCCTGCCTTTGCGCTATGGGGAACGGGCCACCAAAAAAACGGCCGCGGCGGTTTGCATCCTGGTCCTGCTGCTGCTTCCCATCCCCTGGCTGCGCCTGGGTTATCACGTCGGTTACCTGGTGGTCGCGGCCTTGGGGCTGCTGCCGCTGCTGGCGACCGTAGTGGCTGCGCTGTTGCGGCCGAGGACGAACTGGGGGGTGGTGCAGCGACGCTTGAAGGTAATCATGTTGGTAGGAATGGGGGCGATTTTGGCGGGCGTGTACGGAGGATAGAAAGCGATCGGGAATCAGGGAGCGGGATCCCCTAGGTGAGAACGACTTCTAATCAGTAATGGATATCCAAGGACCAATAATGCGCCGGACTCAAAGTCTCATGACTTTGGAACGCGTATTGGAACCGGAACAGGGACCATTGCAAGCCTAGGCCAAAGGCCGGGGCGGGTTCCTGTTCGGCCAAGGGAAAACCGGCGCGGGCGATCAGTGTCTTCTTCCAGGAGACTTCTACTCCCATCGGCCATACCATTTCCTCGTCGTTGCGGGTGCGAGCATCCACGGCGACCGAACCCACGAACTCAGCCGGGAACGCCTGGGTGTAGGCCAGTCCGGCCTGCACGGCCGTGGGCGGAAATGGGCTGGCGTTCTCTTTGTCCTTGGCATCCGAGGTCCAGAAATCCGCGTTCACAATGCTGGCCCCCGCGGCCAAGCCTGCGATTACCGGATAGTGCGCCCCCACGTTGACCATGGCGGAGGAATAGCTGGCGTTGGCGATGCTGTTGTTGGCGAATCCCAGGGTCGCGCCCCATTGCAGACGGCGGTAGGTTCCGGCCGCGCCCGCCTGGGCCTTCAAGGTATGCGCGCCATAGTCGGAGGTGGCCCGATCCTGATTCGAGAACCCGGGTATGTCGTCGAATCCCAGGTAACGGGCATTGATCAGGATACGGTAGCCGCGGGACGGGATGGACCAGGTGATGTGACTGGTGTTGGCCTGGAACTCGGAGAAAGGATAGCCTTTGCCCAACACCAGATGGCCGGAATCGGCGGCCGGAGCCGCGGGATTCAGATCGATCTCGCCGGCGCCGTCGGCCAGCGCCACACCAGCGCCGCCCAAAGCGACCACGCGCGGCGACAGGGGCAGCTTCAGGAATTTGTAGCTGGCCTCGCCGAACTGGCGGTCGAATTCCAAGGCCTGCAAGGAGGGCGGAATGCCTAGGGCAACGATGGCGGCGAATACCAGCGCGGCCGCAAGGGACAAGGGCGGTTTGCCCGGATGACGCGCTTGGGTGAGCGGCGTGGGTGGCGTGGGTGGCGTGCGCGGCGTGGATGACCTGGATGACCTGGATGACATAGGGGGATAAACTAAAAAGATCCGTTCATAACGAGAACCGGAAGCCCACAGCGAACGGGTTGAGGGTCAAAAGCCCTCGTTCGGCCACGAAGGCGTAGTCGAAGAGCAACCTGCGTTTGCCCCAGGGAAGGGCATAGCCGAATCCGGCGGTAAGATTGCCCTGATCCATGCCGGCACGGGCGTCGATGCGGTCGGTCACATGCCAATCCGCGCCCAGGCGCAGGGCTTGGGCGTGGAAGTTGGCGTCCAGGGCGTACAGTTCGCTCTTAAGCTGATAGTCGATGACTTCGCCGGCCAGATCGATGGTCTTGCCCCACGCGTGAGTTGTGTAGAACACCGCCGCCACCAAGGTCTTGGGCATGAAGTCGGAGGAGGTGCGCTCGAACCCCTGGGCGTCTTCGCCGGCGATGGTGGTCTGATCGAAATCGGCGGAAAGGTCTTTGTTGATGCCCAGATTGCGGACCACGACTCCGGTCTTGAGATCGTCGGACCAGCGCTTGAACCAGCCCAGGTTGAAGATACCGATCACGTTCACGTTGCCGGTGCCGTCCAGACCGGTGCTGTATGAGTACCACTGCACCGCCGCCCCGAAGCTGTTGCTGCGCGAGGATTTCACCCCGAGGCCCAGGTAGCTGCCCACGGACTGGGGCCGGGCGATGGAGTAGTCCGTGCCGCTTTCCGCATCCTTCAAAGGCTTTTCATCGCGGTCGTAGACCGGGACATTGAAATCACCGCGGTTCAACAGCCCGATGCCCATGCCCATGTTGGAGGCGACGCGTCCCTGCACGCCGGCAAAGCCCCCGTTACGCGACAGGGAACGGATATCCGCGCCTATGCCCACGGTGGTGACGCGATTGAACGGGAGCGTGGCGGGATTCCAGAAGGCGGCGGGCATGGCTTCTTCCGAAGCCGTGCCCGTATTTCCCATGCCCAGCTCCCTGATGCCGCCGCCCATGCGGTCCAGCCAGCCTTCATGGCCGCCCAGGATTTCCTCTTCCGTGGCGGATGCAGGCGCTACCGCAACCAGGCAAATCACAAGCGCGCAAAGGAAGGAAAGAGATAGCGAGTAAAGGAAGTAAGGGAAGTAAAGGGCGCGAAGCGGTGAAAGCGCGTTCATGGCTCCCTCCCGTGCAGGGCGATGGCCTTACCCCAGCCATTTTCCCCTTTGTCCGTTTCGATGAGGATGTAGTAGGTGCCGACGGAAACGTGGCGCCCGCCGGCATCCCTGCCGTCCCAGCGATCCTCCGTCGAAACCTCGCTGCGGTTTCCGCCGCCCTTGCGGGGCGAATTGCGGACCAGTGTCTTCACCTTTTCCATGGCATAGTTGTACACGGTTATGGTGACCTTGCCGTCCTGCTTCAGGCGATAGCCCAAATTTACGTACTCGGGGCTGCCATCGGGGGCGGTTCCGGAGAACAGGGTCGGGAAGGTGATGACCTCATCCAGCCCGCCTTTGAGAGCTTTGAGGCTGTTGACATTGACCCAGGCCCCGGTGTTCGATGCGCCGGTCTTACGCAGGAACAAACCGCGTAAAGTGGAACCGGACGCGAGGGCCGTCTGTCCGCCTTTCCGCACCACGGCCAATTGGGTGAGACCTCCGAGGCCGCGCTGGATGGGCAGGCCGTCGGCTTCGTCGAAGACCAAGTCGGCGAAATCGCCCGTGCCCCGATTCGCGACCACGGTGTCCTTGCGGAAGATGACCAGGCCGGGATTGTCGAGGTTGAAATTGACGAAGGTGGTGTCGTCGATGGTGACCGCCCGGGGGAAGGGGTTGAACCCGGTAAGGGAATCCGGCGCGCTCGAGATCCCGGTAATGCGCGGGACCTTATGGAAAGTGCGGCCGTGGTCGCCGCTGAAGAAGTATTCCGATCCTGAGAAAGCCCACAACAGGTTGCGGGCCGCGTCCACGACGATGTTCTCGATGCGGATGGGGGTTCCGGGATGGGCGGTGGGCAAGGCCACCGGAGGAAAGACCCGGCCGGAAAGCAGACCGCGCCGCAAGCCGGTCTGCGTGCCTATCAGCAGCCAGACGCTGTCCGCTGATGAATCCACCGCGAGAGCGGCCACGCTGTCGGGATTGCCCAGAGTTGCGGCAAGGGCCGCCACCGGCGAGGTGACGCATTGCTTGTTCCAGGCGCAACGCAGGGATACCGAGGCTGTGTCCTTTTTCTCCGGCAACCCGAGGAAGATGGCGGAGTCGGCCGCCAACCGGGCGCCTTCCGCACCCGCCTTGACAATGGCGAATCCGGCATTCCCACCGCCCACGATGAGGGTATCCCGCCAAAGGCAGAGCGCGGAAAGTTCGACGCCGAGCGTAAGGGAGTTGTTCTTGTCCTTGGGCCGCAGGAAAGTCAGGGTGTCGATCTTGGCCTTGCCGTCCTGACCCAGGGAAACGAGGCCGCACTGGGTCACGCTGTCGGAAACGGATAAGTCATAGAACAGCAGGGCCGAGGCCTGGCGGCCGAGTCCGCCGCGGATGCCCGTCTTGATGGGCAGCGATCCGTTGCGGATGTCCAAGGGTTCCTTGAACGGATCGATGCGGCTGAAATCGATCCCGTCCTTGAAGGCCCAGAACCCGTCGCCGTCCGCGATCAGATGGGAAATGGATTTGGATATCAGCGGGTCGCTCTGGCCGAGAGCCAGGCATGCGACAAAGCCGACGCAGGCGGCCGTGCGCGCCGGAAGGCGCCGGAAATGACGGAATTGACCGAGACGGCGGTAGAATTGGAAGGCGCGCATTGGTTTACCGGAAGTTCGTGAATTGGCAGTCGAAATCCAAATCGGCCCCGCGCACGGCGGCCATGGCTTCCTGCAAGTCGTCTTTGCTTTTGCCGGTCACCCGCAGTTGCTCGCCCTGGATGGCGACCTGGACCTTGAGCTTCATCTCCTTGATCACCTTCACGATCTTCTTGGCGTTCTCGGTTTCGATTCCGGATTGGAACTTCGCAGTCTGGCTTACCGTCATCTTGCCGCCGGCCGAGGGCTCGGAATATTTCACCGTCTTCGGGCTCAAGCCGCGCTTAATCAGCTTGTTCTCGAACATGTCGCGCAATTGGCTCAACTTGAACTCGTCGTCGGCGACCAGGGTCACCACGCTGGTCTTGGGCTCGAGCTCCAGGGAGGCCTTGCTCCCCTTGAAGTCGAACCGGATGCCCAGTTCCTTCTGGGTATGCTGGACGGCGTTGCGGAGTTCTTCCGGGTCGGTCTTGCAAACGATGTCGAAGGAATTATCGGAGGGCATTGGACCTCTGAGGGTATGCTGGATTTAAAAAGAACTCGAAATGAAAAATGCAAAAGTAAAAATTGAAGACAGGATACCGGAGAAAATCATCATTATTGCGGGTTTAAGGCGTCTTGTACCCCATTTTGCATTTTTCATTTTGCCTTTTGAATTCTCTCTTCACCGTCTATTGCCCCCGCATATCCACAACCTCAGCCCCTTTCGGCAGGGCGAACCCAAACTCCTTGTCCTTCAAGCCCCGGTTTCGCTTGATGGAGGTGACGGTATACTTCGCCTCGTTGCCGGATACGTCGCGGCTGGAGATGCGGTGCACGGAATAGTCCGACTTGTCCAGGAGGACTGCGAGGCTATCCAGGTTTTTCA
>JBDSIO010000035.1:0-9494 GCA_039917895.1 Fibrobacteria bacterium
CGACCCAGTTGCGTTCGCTGACCCAGGGCAAGGCCGAGTTCACGATGGAGTTCCTCAAATATTCTCCGGTTCCCAAGAACGTGGGCGAGGAACTCATCAAGAAGTACAGCTCGAACGCGTCCAAGCGTTTGGAGTAACCCGGCCCGCGCTTGCCGCGCGAATCGGAGCAGCGGAACCGGGCTTCGGCCCGGTGGGAAAATTAAGGGACGGTCGCAAGACCGTCCCTTTTCGTTTGGTGCGCCCGGCACGGGCGCACCCACTTGGGGGTGCAAGTACCCTGTGAGCCTTGTTAGGAGGAATCACAAGCTGGACGGCAAGGGTGTCTCTCGCGAGGGGGAATCTGAAGGAAGCCGCAGGCAAATCGCTGGCCCGATGTACAATTTTCGCATGAGGCGTCCATGTCGGGGGACTACTTCCATCGAGAGGTGGAAGAATGGAGCTTGAGAAGTCAGCCGAGGCCATTGTGACTAATGTGGCTCATACTTTACGGAGTAAGGACGCGGGCTATTGACGGGAATAGGGGTTTGATTTATCTATCGTTCGGTCCGTCTGAAATAGGCATGGACATCCATCGATTCAAAAGTGCCAAGCAAATCTGCTCTTGGGCGGGACTATGCCCACGCCAGGAGGTCACGGGAGGAAAGGCCTTGCGTCATGGCAAGAGAACGACCAATCGTGTAGGCAGAGCCTTAAGCATAGCCAGTTGGACCTTGAAAAAAATTTGGGTTAAATCCAGCCCACCTTAACCTCGCCTCAATAATCTGGTTTCCATCCGGGTCAATGTTATTGATTGGATTCGGGTTATAGGAATAGGGTGAATGCAATTCCCTAGCCGCATCGGGTGATATCCACACTTCGACAGATCTCCCACCTACTTGGGGTAACTCGGAAGGTGCGGGGCATGGTTTTACGGTAGAGAAGGTGGCGAGGAGGAAAAGGGGATTGGTAAAGGCGTCTCCGGTTTCGGAGGTCAGGTAGAGGCCGCCGGTCTGTTCCTGGAGCACGGAATCAAATGTAGATGCGCTGGGATTCCTTGGCCGGGGGATCCACTTCCCGCCCCCCGCGCGGGCCGCTTCGCACGCCTGGCCTTTTTCTCCACCGCACCGCCTGGCGGCCGTGAGTTGCTGGTCTCTTCAAGACAGCCAGGTGGGCTTCGCAGTGGGGTGTTCCTCACTCCGGCCTCCCCTCTTGTCGCACCCCTGGGCCCGGCCGGGAAGTCCGGCCCACTGCTTCGCGGTCAACGTGGGGCTTTGCGATAATGCCCGGTACGCGAACTGGAGGGAGTTGGTCCGGATCTTTTCAGTCCTTCGCGTAACGGGCATTATGCCAACTGGCTGGCTTCGGGTACGCAGCGCTCGTTTCGAGCGCCGCTATCCCGGGCTCACCGCGCGCCACCCCACCCTGGGAGGAGTTTACAAGAATAGATCGGGATGCTTGGAGTGGAAGTCTGCCACATTCAGGATTGGGACTCCTTCAACGGCCTTGAGGACCAGTAGATCATCATCGCCTGACACGATGCAAACGGCATGCGCCGCCACCGCGCAGCTAAGGAACATATCGTCCATTGGATCGCGGCAGAGCTTCAACTCCCGCCCAGGTTGTACCAGGTCAATGCGGTCTTGCAGAAAAGTCAGCCAGTGAGACAGGTCGGAGGTCACCTTGTGCTTCGCGACCTCGAGGAGGACGCGCTCGTATTCCCACAGGATTTCCGGAGAGCCCACGACGGACAAGCGGCTTTGAGCCCAGGCTCGCAGGATGGCGAACGGCTTACCTCGCCAGAACACTCCTGAGACTATAACATTGGTATCAAGAACGACGCGCACGCCGCCGGACCTTCTGGATTGCTTCCTCCACGTCGCTTTTCTTGATCCCGGCCTTCTTGGCGTATTTCCGGGTTGCCTTCGCCATCTTTTCGAACTCCTCCATGCTGGGGGATGCTATGGGTTTGAGCATTACATTGGCACCGTCGGTAAAGACCATCATTTTAGCTCCTTCCTTGAGCCCAATGAGCTTGCGGATATCCTCGGGGATGACAACTTGCCCCTTCGTGGAAAGGCTGGTGATTGCGCTGTTGTACATGTCTGGCCTCCTGGTAAGACTGTCTTACCAGTATACACCCTTCCGCCTTCCTCCACAAGCCCCCATTTACCCTTCCCTCGCGGTCCGCCTGGAGGAAAGTTATGGGGGCTGTGTCCTAGGCTGCTGCCACGTCCAAAGGAAACATCGGAAGCACCTGCTTCAGCCGCACCAAGGTCGTCCACTCCGGATTGGCCGTCTTCGAAGACTCCAGCTTCTGATAGGTAGACAGGGTCTTGATGCCCATCCGCTCCGCCACCTCGCGCTGGGTCAGGCCGGATTGCAGGCGCATCATCCTTACCAGGGTCGCCATGGCGATCTTCGGATCCACGGCGACCTCGATCACATTTCGACCTTTGATGGCGGCGTCCGGAAGAGGAGGGAGCCACTTGGAGTCCACTGGTTCGTCCAAAGCCAGATCCAAGGCTTCCTTAAGATTTGTAAGCAGGTTTTCATAGGTTTTTCCTTGCGTCGTCACGCCCAAGCCTTTTTCCAGGCTATGCGCCCATAGACCCTGCTTTTCGCGGTGGACTTTGAAGTGGTATCGCATCATCCGACTTCTTTCAAGCGTTTGAGAAGGAACTTTTCCGTGCCGGTGTTTCCGTGCCGGTGGACAGTTCTTTGTGCATGGGAATGGTTTCATGTTCAGTCCCTTTCGACACCCGTACATGTGAACCTCGTTGGCGAAGAATGCCCCAACCTTGGGTTTCGTACAATCGGAGCATTTCCTTACCGCTGAGTGGCATGGTCATTATACCTCTTATAAGAGGTAATTACAAGCGAATCGCATTTTAACCGTTCTCATTGTGGATGAAAGGAGAAATTGCGGGAATTCGCGTCTGTGACGGCGGGCATCCGCGCCCCTCATCCTTTGGGCTCAAAAACATAAGCATCGAGGCAATCGAAGGCGGGGTTCAGGAGAAAAGACGCATCGACATTTATGAGCAGGGCTTTGTATACGTTTTCAATCAAGTCCGGATTGTCATACGGAATCTTCAACTTCTCGGCTGCGAAGATGCGAAGCGTAAGTCCGGTATGCAACCGGCCCGCTTTCGCGCGGACCAGGAAGGGTGGTTCTGCGCGCCCCAAGCGCCTCAACCCTTGCGGAACCAGTCGTTGAGATCCATACCCGTCGGCGGCGCCAACCGCCGCGCCTCGATGCCATGGGCCTGGAGGCGTTCGATGGTTTTGGCCGCGCCCGATTCGCCGGGGGCGTCGGGATCGAAAGCCACATGCACGGTCTTGTTGCGGAAAAGGTCGGCCCAAGCGGGTTTGAAGTTGGCCGCGCCCGGAACGCCCACGGATGGGAAGCCCTGTTCCAGCAAGGTCAGGGTGTCGATGACGCCTTCGCACAGGTAGATCTGTCCGGGTTCGCCGTTGAGCAGCCGGCAATTGTAGGGCAGGGGGATGTGCCCGGACATGGACAGTTCCTTGGGCTTCGCCTCGGCGTCGATGGCACGGGCTTGCATGTACACCGGGCGTCCCTGCGGATCGTAGTAGGGGAAGAGCAGTTTGTGGCGGTAGTAGCGCAGGTGGCCGGCTGCGTTGAAGAATCCGGTGCGTTCCAGATCGGCGAATCCGAAAGCGGCTTCGAGCTTGCGGCTTAAGCCGGCGTAATCGTCGATCATGCGGAGGCCCTGCGCGTCCCAGGTGCGTTTGAAGATGCGGCGCTTCTGGAGATACTGCCCCACCTTGCCGGAAACCGGCGAGCAGGCTTCGATCAGGGCCTGCAGGATGCGCAGTCGCAAGAGTTCGTCTTCGAGCCCTTTTTCCGTTGTGGTCCGGTAATCCGCAGCCTGGATTATGCGCGCGGGTTCGGCGGACCGCGGATCCGATGCGATCAAATCCAACGCGGGTTCGGCGAGGCCTTCTTCGCGGAAGTCAGGTCCATGATGTGCGTGAGGGTGCTGAGGCGGCAATGGTCCCGGGAATGCCTGTGGGGGGCTGGAGGGATTCCCGGCAGTGGATGCCGCGGCGCGGACGGATGGATCGGGGGACGTCTCCCGGCGCGAAGGCGTCGTAGCGGGACGGCTTGGCCGCAGGGGCGGCAGGGCCGCGGTGCCAAGGGAATTGCGGCCCAGGAACTCCAATGCCTCGCGGAAGGTGCAGCCGCGGGCCAGCCGCACCAGATCGATCACGTCGCCCTTCACGTCCGCGCAGACCCAGCATTTGAACTGTCCCCGGTCGGGCCATATGGAGACCGAGGGCGTGCGATCGCCGTGGGCGTGATTTTCCGGTTTCAGGCAGCGGATGCGGTTGTTTTGCGCGGGAACGCCCAGGTCCCGCAGGACGTCGAGGATGGGATTGGCCTCCTTGATGGCCTCGATGTCCGCCTTGTCCATACTCCTCTTAAGTTAAAAATCACGGGGCTGGGTTGCCGCCCAGCCGGCGGTCAAAGTCCCAAGGGCCCGGAGCTCCGGTACAACGCGGTTTGGGCATCGTCCACATTGCTACCTTGGTTCCGGACATGTCCATCCTCGTCCGCGAAAACGTCCCCCTGGCGCCACTCATCTCCTTCAAGGTCGGCGGCCCCGCGCGCTGGTTCGTCGAACCCTCCAGCCCGGCGGAATTCTCCGAGGCCGTGGGTTGGGCCCGGCAAAAGGGCTTGGAGACTTTCATCCTGGGCAGAGGGACCAATCTGGTGTTCTCGGACCTGGGGTACAATGGACTGGTGATCTACACCGGCAAATCATTCCACCACATCGCCTGGGACGGCAACCGCGTAAGGGCGCAGTCGGGCGCCCTGCTGCATACCGTCGTGACCCAAGCGGTGGGGAAGGGCATGGCCGGCATCCAGCATCTGGCCGGCATCCCGGGCACCATGGGAGGCGGGACCTACATCAACGCCGGGGCGTTCGGCCAGGAACTGAAAGAGGTAATCGTCTCGGTCACCTCGACCACCATGGAAGGCGAGCTGGTGGAGCGCGGCAACGCCGAGTGCGGCTTCGCGTACCGGCATTCGCGCTTCTTCGACCTGAATGAAATCATCCTCGAGACCGTGCTGGAATTGGTCCCGGGCGACAAGGAGTCCCTAAAGGCGGACATGCGCGAGACCATGCGCAAGCGCAAGGAGAAGCAGCCCTTGCATCTGCCCAACGCGGGAAGCATGTTCAAGCGTCCGCCCGGGCAGTACGCCGGCACGCTCATCGAACAGGCGGGACTCAAGGGGCTACGCATAGGGGGAGCCATGATCTCGGAAAAACACGCCAACTTCACCGTCAACGCGGGCGGAGCCACGGCGCAGGACATCCACGACCTGTCCTCGGAAGTGATCCGCCGGGTCAAAGCGGCAAGCGGGACCACCTTGGAGCGCGAAGTCATCTTCATAGGGGAATTCCTGCCCTGGCCCAGGTAATCGTGGTGATACCCCCGTTCGACCGGACCGGGCTGTCCTCATCCCGCGTTCAACTGCAGGCGATGGGCGTTTTCGCAATCACTGTGTTACACCATACGGCCCGGGAGCGGCGGTAATGGAAACTCCCGATGTAACTGTCGTGATACCCACCCATGATCGCGCCGGGTTGCTGCCCCGCGCCTTGGATTCCGCGCTGGCGCAACAGGGTTGCGATTTCGAAGTGGTGGTGGCCGATGACGGATCCGCTGACGATACTCCCCGGGTTTTACAGCCTTACCTGGCTGATCCCCGCGTCCGGGTACTCGCTTTGGCGCATGGGGGAGTCAGCCGCGCGCGCAACGCAGCTGTCGCCGTGGCCCAAGCCCCTTTGATCGCCTTCCTGGATTCGGACGATGAATGGCTGCCTGGGAAGTTGGCGGCGCAAACATCCCTGATCCGGGAAACGGGACTTTCCATCTGCCAAACCGAAGAAACCTGGATTCGCAACGGGGTGCGCGTCAATCCTCCCGCCCATTACGTCAAGCGCAGCGGCGACATCTACGCCCTCTCCCTGCGCCATTGCATGATCACGCCTTCTTCCGTATTGATGACGCGGGATCTGTATCGGGCAGTGGGAGGATTCAACCCCGAATTTCCGGCCTGCGAGGATTTCGAAATGTGGCTGCGCATCACTTGGAACCACCCGGTGGGCCTCCTTCCCAAACCCATGTTGGTCCGCTACGGCGGCCATGCGGATCAGTTGTCTACTCGCTACCCGGCGCAAGACCGGTTCCGGATTCGCGCTCTTACCCTGCATTTGGACGGAACGCCCCTGGATCCGGGCCGACGCGGCCTGGCCCTGCAAGCCCTGGAAGAAAAGCTGCGGATCTATGAGGCCGGTTGCGCCAAACGGGGTAAGCTTGAGGAACTGGAATGGTGCCGGGAGATCCGCAACCGCCACCTTTCCGGACCCGGGGTAAAGCGCTAAGTTCACGAACTCAAGGGTTGCCAGGGGATTTTGAATTAATTCTCTTGACATGCACCGCGCTTCGCGGGACCCTCGCTTCCGTGGGACAACACCGACGTGAAAAGATATTGGATCCTCACGGGCCTGATGCTGGCCTTCTTCCTCGCCACCTTCGGCATCATGTCCGCGCTGCATGTCGGATTCCTGGAAGACCCTTCCGCCTGGTTGAATCGCGGCGGCGCAGCCGCTGCCGCCACCGGGGTGGGCCTGCTGATCGCCGACGTCTTCCTGCCGGTCCCCTCCAGCCTGGTCATGATAGCCCACGGCGCCTTGTTCGGAGTTTGGGCGGGCACGGGATTGTCCCTGGTGGGTAGCGTGGGCGCTACCTTGTTCGGCTTCGCCGTGGGCCGACGCGGCGGACCGATGCTGGCCCGCATGGTCACGGCCGAGGAGAAGGCCCGGGCCGATGCCCTGCTGGCGAAATGGGGCGCCCTCGCCATCCTCATCACCCGTCCCGTGCCCTTGATGGCCGAAACCGTTTCCATCCTGGCCGGGGCCTCGCCCATGGGCTGGGGCAAGCTGACCCTGGCCGCCTTAGCCGGGTCGGCCCCCGCCGCCCTGCTGTATGCCCTCACCGGCGCCACCGCCAAAGGCGTGTCTTCAAGCCTCGGGTTCGCCAACGGCTTCCTCATGTTCGGGGTGGTAATTTTGATCGCAGGGATCTTCTGGTTCTTGGGGAAAAAAGCCGCCTGATGCCGTTGCGCGGGGTCGAACTCCCGGACTTTTTTAGCTAACTAAGGACCCGGACTTTTCGAACTTTCGAACTTTTCAAACTTTTCAAAATTAACGACCCCTTATTGCGTACGCGCGGTGGATCGGCAGCATATGGCAATCAGCATTCGCAAGACGGAATTCGACGGCATGGAAGCTGTGGAGGTGCTCACGCCTAAGGCCAGGCTGATCGTGGTAACATCGATGGGACCACGCATCGCGCACTTTGGTACCAGCGGGACCCGCGGGACCAGCGGCGGCCGCAATCTGCTGTTCTGGGACTATGCGCGCAAATACCACCGCAAGGACTGGCGCCTGATGGGCGGTCACCGTCTCTGGGCGATGCGCCCCCTGGCCGATGAAGCGGAAGAGACCTATGCCGACGACAATGGATCCTGCGCAGTAAGGATTTCCGCGCGCGGCGCGGAGGTTCGCGGCGCCATCCACCCCGTGTTCGGCACCCGCAAGTCCTTGGCCATCAAGGTGCTGGCCGATGATACTATTCAGGTCGAAAACCGTCTGACCAACGAATCGGAAATGGTCTGGTCCGGCGGCGTGTGGGGGCTGACCTGCACTCAGCCAAAAGCCGGGACCACGTACGGCATTCCCCTGGGCCGCGAAGGCACGTGGGACATCTTCCTGATCGGCTACCCCAAACGTTGGGCCGGGGAGCTGAACGGGAGGGTTAACGATCCGGCCGTGCGTCTCACCGAGGATTGCATGGTAGTGCGACCCAAGGGCAACGTCGTCAAGCGCATGGTGCAGGCGCCCCAGGGTATCATGGGCATGACCGATCAAGGCGAGAAGATCAGCTTCATCAAGCACTCCTCTTTCACCGACGGCGCCGCCTATCCGATGGGCTGCAACATCGCGTTCTATGCGGGGAAGAACAAATTCATGGTCGAGATGGAATCCATGGGGGCTTCGCAAGCCGTCCTGCCCGGGCAGACCCTGTCGCACAAGGAAACCTGGATGTTACGCCCGCCGGTGGATTGGGCCATGCTCAAGGGCGTGTTGAAGTACTGAACCGCCAGCCGGAGCGGTTTCGCTAAAGCGAGATGGAAACCGTCCACATCGGGTCGCGCGCGAAATCCTCCGCGTCGAACATCAGTCCCGCCCTCCACCTATCGGGATGGGCGAAGAATCCCAAGGTCTTCAAAGTGAGACTGATTCCCACCTCGTGCGAGGTTTCCCGGTCCAGCATGTAATCCAGGCCGCCCGCTCTGGGCGAGAAGGCTTGGAAGCCACGCACGGGCACGGCGGCGATGGTTCCGCTGCGGAATGGAGAGGCACCCCGCACCGGAGCCGTTGTGGGCGCCGAGTTGGCTCCGAATGCCCCGGAGGCCGAGGCGTCGGGGGTGATGAACCGGGACATGTTCCGGTATTCGATCCCCGGCAGGATCCGATCCAGGAACAGGCCGGCCCCGCCGCGGGTTCCCAACTTCATTCCTAATGGAATCGCGCAGTAGGCGGCAGCCCCGCCGTAGACCCATCCCTTCACCGCATCGGTGAAATCCTGGGTGTGGTAGAGGGAAGCGTCCAGGAAAAGTAAACGCTTCACGCTCGCGTACGCGATGGCGCCAGCGGTGGCGCTGAAGTCGGGTACCTTCGGATTGACCTTGGGCACCATTTCGGCGCGGGCGAAGCCGGTGAAGCCCCGTGCAACGCCGTCCCGGGCGAATTCGAGATGGGAGTAGGCCAGATCGCCGGTGCCGCCGAAATGGGGATCCGAGTCGGCGACCTTTTCGCCTTCGGAACCGCGGAAGCCGAAATCGTTGCGCACTGTCGCCCGGGCCGCGGCGGCCCAATGATCCGAGAGCAGGAGTTCCATCCCCGCGTAACCGGCCAGGCTGCCGTTGTAATAGATGAATTGCGTTCCGTTCGATTTCACGCTGGGGAGATCGAACGTCACATAGTCGCCTCCCGCCACCAAGGCGGGCAGAAAGGCGTTGACGCGGAATTCCGCCGAAGTCTGGTCCAAGTGCATGGGGCCTTCATAGTCCAGGGGGCGCGAGACGCCGAGCGTGAACGAAGCGTTGGCGAGGCCGGATGGGTTTTGCAGGTAGCAAGAGATACCGGTCAGGGCCCGGGTCCCGTTCCCGTAAGAGAAGGAGCGGTTAGCGGGGATGCCGGCGCTATCCAGGCTGGAATCGACGTACGAGCTTGAGTATCCCGCGCTGCGGATAATTCCCAAGGCGAGGTTGAATCCGATCAGGCCCAGGCTGGTGCGATCGTACGCGTCGCCTTCGTATTCCACGGGTTTGGGAAGTTTCCAGCCGGGAACGGGAAGCTCCACCACGAAAGGCGGGGCGGACTCGGCGACCTTGCCGGCCCGGGCCAGGCGGA
>JBDSIO010000036.1:0-10906 GCA_039917895.1 Fibrobacteria bacterium
ATGAGTTCGTTCGAGAGCCGCACGCCGAACAGGGAGCGGAACAACCGGATCAGGAAAGGGGCGTGGAGCTTTTTTTCCGAGCGCGCGGTGAGGATGCCGAACTCGCTCCGCGTTCCGTAGCGGAGGATGGTATCGATGATGGACTTGGTATACTTCACCACGATTCCCCGGGAGAGGATGCCGAGATCGGAGAACTCCCGGAAATCCAAACACTCCCCCTCCGCCGGGCGGTATAAGGTGAACTCGGAAGGACTGAGGGAACGCAGCAATTCCCCTTCCCCATTCCGCACCAGCACGCGGGCTTCGGTCCGGATCAGGGTATCGTCGAGGTCGAAGAGGTGGATGCTTTTGCGGGCGACTTCCATGCGCTACCAATTTACGAAAGTAACCGGCATGGCGGCATTCCACAAAGTTGCGAAGGCACGGAAGGCATCCGCCCCAGGCCATAAATGCTAAATTAGGCGCAGGCCCAATCAAAACCATGTTTACCTATCTCTGCAAGATTTTCCACGCTCTGCATGCGCGTCCCCGCACGGTGGTGATGCTTGCGCTGTTGGCCACCCTGGGCGCCCTGTTCCCGCTGAAGCGATTGGAATTGCGGATGACCACTACCGACCTGCTGCCGGAGGAATTCGAAAGCGTGAGGACCTGGCGCCAAATCGGCGAGAAGTTCGGCGGTCTCGGACACCTGGCTCTCGTCATCCATTCCGAAGACACGGCGGCCAACCTGGCCACTCTTGGGTTCCTGGCCGATCACCTTCGCAACCACCCCGATGTGAATTTCTTGGAATATCGCACCGAATCCGATTTCTACAAGGCACACAAGCTGCTGTACATTTCGCTCAAGGATTTGCAGGAAGTCGACAAGCGCCTTGAGACCGGGTTCTGGCTAAGCAAAAAAAAACGCAACCCGCTGATCCTGGATCTGCTGGACGATGAGGAGAAAGAGAGCTCTTTCGAGGCCACCAGCCTGGAGGATCTGCAACGGCGCTATTACGCCCGGCTCCAGGACCACCTCGGCACCCCGGACGGTAAAACCCTGGTCCTCCGCGTCTATCCCAACTTCGATATCGGTGACATTTCCCGCAGCCGGGCTTTCCATAAGGACGTCAAGACCGTCATTTCCCAGTTCCGCGAGGTCTCGCCCGAAAAGCCCGAGCTGTTGCTCACAGGCGACATGATGCGCAACATCCAGAACGAGGGCCGGCTATATTCCGAGATCATCGATTCGGCCAAGAGTTCCCTCGGGCTCGCCGCTTTCCTCCTGCTGGTGTATTTCATACGCATCCCCATCGGCGCCATCCTCGCGCTCATCCCCCTGGCGATGGCCACCATTTGGACTCTGGCGCTGACGTCCAAGGCGGTGGGCTACCTCAGTCTGGTGACCGGACCCTTGAGCCTGCTGCTGGTCGGAATCGGACTGGAATCGGCGGTGCAATTGCTCGCGCGCTGGCGCGAAGAGCGGCGCAAGAATTTCAGTGCCGCCGTGGCCTTCGAGACCATAATCCTGGAAACCGGACCGGCCATCACCACCGGCGTACTCGTCAGCGCGGCGGCCTTCCTTACCCTCATGGTCACGGACTTCCGCGGCTTCGCCCAGTTCGGCCTGATGGCCGGCATCGGGATGCTCTGCACCTTAGTGGCGGTCTTGGCGGTTTTCCCCTGCATCCTCATCATCGTCGAATCCTATGGCGTACTGCCCGCCATGGGTGGCCGCATCTACAATTGGAACCTGTTCCAGGGGAAGCCCTACCGGAAATGGCGATGGCATCTGGCCGCCTTGGCGGTGATGACGGTCTTCGCCGTCCATCGCGGCGTACAGACTCGGTTCCAGTTCAACTTCGACCGGCTTACCTTCCCGAACAGCAATCTGCAGGCGGACAGCCTGGTGCAGGCCGCCGGCGAGGCCATCGTGCCGCCCGCGGTGGTGATCACGCAAAGCTACGAAGAGGCCCAGGAAGTCGCCGACGCAGTAAGGCGCATGATGCGCGAAGACACCTTGACCCCCACCATCCAGTCCGTGACGACCATGACCGACCTGCTCCCGGCGGATCAAGATGAGAAGTTGGCCATCATCGCCAAACTGAAGAAAGCGGTAACCCCGGAGTTGATCGCCAATTCGCCTGAGCCGCTGAAAACCAATCTCGAAAAGCTCCGCGACTCCTGGGAAAGCCGCAAGCTGACGGCCGCCGATCTGCCGGCCAACTACAAGAAGAAGTTCCTGGGGAAGGATTCGCTCTCGGGCCAATTCACCTTCATCTTCCCGTCGGTAAACCTGCGCGAAGGCTGGAACAACATCGCATTCGCGGAGGATGTGCGCGACATCCGCACCGAAAGCGGCAAGGTCTACCACGCCTCCGGCGCGCCGGTGGTGCAGGCGGATCTCCTGGGGATGATCATCCCGGATACGCGCCGGGCCTTCCTGCTCGCGGTGTTCACCATCGTTTTCCTGGTGCTGATGGACGTGAAGTCCGTGCGCGGCACCATCGTCCTGGTCGTCCCTCTGCTGTTCAGCCTCATCTGGACCCTGGGGCTCATGAAGGTCTTCGGGATCAAGCTCAGTTGGTACAACCTCGTCGCCTTCCCCGCGATGCTCGCCTTCGGAATCAACAATGGAGTGCATCTTTACCACCGCTACATCGAAGAAGGCCGCGGCTCCATGCGCTTCGTCCTTTTGCGCACCGGCGAATCGTCCGCCGTTTCGACCCTGGTAGGCATGGCCGGTTTCGTGGGCCTGGCCTTCTCCCAGCATCGCGGACTGGCGTCGCTGGGGCAGACGGCCTTGATCGGTCTCAGTATGAGCATTCTGGCGCCGCTCATCATCATGCCGCTCATCATCGGGTACCTGGAGGAGCGCGCCAAGGTGCAACCCGAGGCGCAGGCGCTGCCCGGCACCGAGCTGTTCGTGCGGGCCCCACCTTCGCCGAATCCGATTCGTTAAGATCCGACTGCCGTTGGCTATCTGGTCCGGGGTCTGGAGTCTGGGGCAAGAGAGAACCAGTGCTCCGATTTACCTGCCCCAGACCCCAGACTCTGATTCCAGGCCCCCGATGATGTGAAAAGAGCCATAATAAAAGAGAGGGCCTTGCGACCCTCTCTCCGATGGAACGGGCCGGTCCCCTCTTCCGGCCGATTCCTTCCTTTGATTCCCGGCAACCCGGAAAACCCTACCGGTTCACAAGTACCGGTTGACCAGGTTCTCCAGGGCTTCCTGGCGTCCGGAACGATGTTTGGGATCCAGGTTCTGCGCCACGGCCAAATCCGCGAGATCGCCCAGGGACTTCTTTCCGGACAGGATGCTCCGACCCAAATCGCCATGCCAGCCGGCGTAGCGCTCTTCGACCTTCTTCTGCAAGGCGCCATCCTTGATCATCTTCTCCGCGATGATGAGGCCGCGCGCGAGCACGTCCATGCCGCCGATATGCGCGTGGAATAGGTCCTCGGCATCGATGCTCTGGCGGCGCAGCTTGGCGTCGAAGTTCATGCCGCCGGTGGTGAAGCCGCCTCCCTGTAAGAGCGTGTACAACATGAGCGCGGTCGCGGGCACGTCGTTGGGGAATTGATCGGTATCCCAGCCGAGCTGTTCGTCGCCGCGGTTGATGTCCAGGCTGCCGAACATGTCGTTGGCCAGGGCGTATCCCACTTCATGCTGGAAGGTGTGCCCGGACAGGATGGCGTGGTTGGCCTCGATGTTTACTTTGAATTCCTTTTCCAACCCATGTCTCTGGAGGAACGCGTACACCGTCGCCGTGTCGAAATCATATTGGTGCTTGGTCGGTTCCTTGGGTTTCGGCTCGATGAGCAGCAGGCCCTTGAAGCCGATCTTATGCTTGTATTCCGCCACCAAGGTGAGAAAGCGGCCGAACTGATCCCCTTCGCGCTTCAGGTCGGTGTTGAGCAGGGTCTCGTAGCCTTCGCGGCCGCCCCACAGCACGTAATTCTCGCCCTTGAGGCGCAGGGTAACGTCCAGAGCCTTGCGCACCTGGGCCGCGGCGAAGGCGAACACTTCCGGATCCGGATTGGTGGCCGCTCCGCTCATGAAGCGGGGATGGCTGAAGGCGTTGGTGGTGCCCCAGAGGAGCCGGACGCCGGTGCGGGCCATTTCCTTTTCGGCGTCCGCAACCAGGATATCCAGGTTGTTGTTGGTTTCCTTGAGAGTGGCGCCTTCGGGAGCCATGTCGCGATCGTGGAAGGTGTAAAAGGGCACGCCCAGCTTGGAAAAGAACTCGAAAGCCGCTTGCAGCTTGAGCTTGGCGGCTTCAATGGACGTGGGGTTCTTGTGCCAGGGGCGGTCGAAGGTGCCGGCGCCGAACACGTCCGAACCGTTCCAGGCGAAGGTATGCCAATAGCAGGCGGCGCAGCGCAGGTGATCCTCAAGGCGCTTGCCCAGCACCATGCGGTTTTTGTCGTAGTAGCGGAAGGCCAGGGGATTATCGCTATCGGGTCCTTCGAAGCGGATGCTGGGGATGTTCTGGAAATAAGTTTCGGCCATGGGGATTCCTTTCGAATACGGAGATGCCGGCGCGCTCAGGACCGCGGGGCGAAATTCACTTTCAAATCCTGATACAGTTTACGATATAGCGCCACCTTGCGGTCGTAGCCCTCGATCCAGGTCTGCACGGGCTCGATGACATGATCGATTTCCGGCGCAGTGCAGACGGCTTCGGGCCGTTCGCCGGTCAAGGCCAAGCGGGCCAGGCGCGCGGCCCCATAGGCGGGACCCGCTTCCCCGCCCTTGCGGTAGTTCAATGGACGCTTCAATACCGAGGCCAGGATGCTTCCCCACAGGCGGCTGCGGGCTCCGCCGCCGATCACGCTGACTTCGCGGATGTCCGCCTTGGCTTCGTAAAGGGCATGTCCGCCGTCGCGGAACGCATAGGCGACGCCTTCGAGGACCGCCCGGCCCAGCGCGGCCCTGTCCGTCTCATGCGTCAATCCGAAAAAGACGCCTTGGGCATGGGGATTGTTGTGTGGCGTGCGCTCCCCGGAAAGGTAAGGGAGGAAAATCGGGCCGTCGGAAACCTCTTTTGAGCCGGAGGCTTTCATCGAGGCTTCGATTTCCGCCAGGAGAGACGCCTCATCGGAGGATCCGGTGAGTTTCGTCACCCAGGTCAGGCAGGCCGCGGCGCTAAGGATCACGGACATCTGGTGCCAAGTGTTCGGCAGGCAATGGCAGAAGGTGTGCACGGCCCCTTCGGGATTGGCGGAATATCCACCCGTCGCGGCAAAATAGACGCCCGAAGTGCCCAAGGATAGGAAGGCCTCTCCGGGACGCACCACTCCGGCGCCGGCGGCGCCGGCGGCGTTGTCGCCCGCGCCCGCGGCCACGATCACCTCAGTGCCCAATCCCCAGGCGCTGGCGACGCTGGCGGATAGGCGCCCGGTGGCCTGCGTACCTTCGAACAATTCCGGCATCGCCGATCGTTTCATGCCCGTGGCCGAGAGCAGCTCGTCCGACCACGCGCGTTTCCCGACATCCAGCCAAAGGGTTCCGGCAGAGTCGGAAAGGTCGGAGGCGTAGTTGCCGCACATGCGCAGACGCAGATAGTCTTTCGGCAGCAGCACCTTTTCCACCCGGGAAAACGTCTCCGGTTCATGGGCCGCGACCCACATCAACTTTGGGGCCGTGAAGCCGGGCATCGCCAGATTGCCGGTGATGCGGCGGCTGGCCGGCGCGCGGCGTTCCAGTTCAGCGCATTCCGCGCCGCTGCGGCCGTCGTTCCAGAGGATGGCCGGGCGGAGCACCTTGTCTTGGCGGCCGAGCAGAGTGGCCCCATGCATTTGGCCGGAAAGACCGATCGATTTGACTCCGGAAAATTCCTTCGGATGGGAGGCCCGCAAGGCCATTACCGCCTGGTTGGCGGCCGACCACCAATGTTCCGGATCCTGTTCCGACCAGAGCGCTTTGGGCCGGGAAACCTCAAGCGAAGCCGAGGCCTGGGCGATGATATTCTGCGCCTCATCCACGAGGATGGCTTTAACCGCGGAAGTTCCAAGATCGATTCCCAAATAAGTCATGGGAGAATAATATGAAACAGGCGGCATCCTGGGTTGTATTAATCCTTCAACCCTATGTATAAAATCGGCAATTGCGCTTTTTTTCGTACCGAATTAGCGGCGAAACTATCGAAAGTACGTTTGTTACGCGATCCGCTTGGATCGTGCTTAGATTTTAATATGACCGGGAGTGCGTGGAAACGGAATCACGTCGCGGATGTTACCCATGCCCGTCACGAACTGTACCAGACGCTCGAATCCCAGCCCGAACCCCGCATGGGGCACGCTGCCGAAGCGACGCAGGTCCAGGTACCATTGCAGCGGTCCTTCGTGCATGCCCATCTCCTTGATGCGTTCCAACAGCACGTCCTCCCTGTCCTCGCGCTGGGCCCCCCCGATGATTTCCCCGATGCCGGGTACCAGCACGTCCATGGCACGCACCGTCTTGCCGTCGGGATCACCTTCATGTAAAAGGCCTTGATTCCCTTAGGGTAGTCAGTAAGGATAACCGGGGATTTGAACACCTTTTCGGTCAGGTAACGTTCATGTTCCGATTGCAGATCGATGCCCCACTCCACCCCATATTTGAAGGTCTCGCCGCTCTTTTTCAGCAGGTCGACCGCCTCGGTATAGGTCAGGCGCTTGAAGGGGTTGTCCACCACGCTGTGCAACAGGTCCAGGATGCCCGGCTCCACCCGCAGTTTGAAGAACTCCAGTTCCAACGGACATTTTTCCAAAACCGCCCTTAGCAGGTGGCGCAGGAAATCCTCGGCCACCTGGGCGTTCTCCTCCAGATCCGCAAAAGCCATTTCCGGCTCCACCATCCAGAACTCCGCGAGATGCCGGGAAGTATGGGAGTTCTCCGCTCGGAAAGTGGGACCGAAAGTATATACCTTGCCCATGCTGCAGGCATAGGCCTCGGCCTCCAGTTGTCCGCTCACGCTCAGGTTCACGCTGCTGCCGAAGAAATCCTGGGCATAGTCCACCTGGCCGTCATCCTTGCGGGGCGGCTTTTCCAGGTCCAAGGTGGTGACCCGGAACATTTGTCCCGCGCCCTCGGCATCGTTACCGGTGATGATGGGGGTGTGCAGCCAGATGAACCCGCGTTGCTGAAAAAAGTCATGGATTGCCATGGACAGGACATTGCGTACCCGGGCGATGGCGGAAAAGGTGTTGGTTCGGGGACGGAGATGGGTGAAGTCACGCAGGTATTCATGGGTCATTTTCTGTTTGCCGATGGGATAAACCGCCGGGTCGCAACCGCCCAGCAGGGTAACTGCCGAGGCCTGAACCTCCACAGCTTGTTTACCTCCCTGGGACTGGACTTCGTTGCCCAGAACCCGCACCGAGGAACCGGTGTGGAGCTTGGAGATTTCGATCGCGTAATTGGGCAAATCGGCCGGGACCACTATCTGGAGATTCTGGAAATAGGACCCGTCGCTGATTTCCAAAAATGTGATTCCGGCCTTCGATTCCCGCTTGGATCGGACCCATCCGCGCACTTCCACGCTGCTCCCGAGATTGGGTTGGGTTAGGATGTCCCTGACAGAACGTTTAATTGCGGTATCGGTCATTCCAATATCCTTTGAAGGCTTTTTATAACCCAATGATTAAAATGGGTTTATCCGGTTATTTGGAGGTAATTATGGAAGTGCTGACAACCCTTCAATCTGCATGGGCTGAATTGTATACTAAATTGGTAGATAATTTGTTATGTTTCCTTTTGAGACTAACGATCGATAACCAGGGTGGAATCCGTGAGCAAGGCTTCGGTCGAATTGGGTTCATCCGCTGAAAAGCCCACTACCCCTACCGCTCCCTATGTCCCGGTGAAACCCGTTCCGGTTTCCAGCGGCCATCTCCCGAATTCCACTCCCGAAGTGAAGTCTCCCCCTGTTGTCTTGCCGGTTCCGATCCAGAATTCGGCTCCGCAGCCTTCGGTTCCCGATAGCGCACTGGTTGGGGACGCGGCAACCCGGAAATTTTCGGAAAAAATAGCAACCCTGGCCGCCAACCCCAAACATCGGGGCGCCTTTTTCACCGAAGATGCCTCGACCAAGGATTTGGCTCTTGCCACCGCCAAATACAAGGACATTAAAGTCTATTGGCTCGTCGATCCTCAAACCGACCTGATTTATGACGCGAAATTCTTCTCCTATGGCGGTCCCACCTCGGTGGCGCTGGGAGAAATGCTCTGCACCCTCGTCAAGGGAATGAAGGTGGACTCGGCCTGCTCCATCACCGTCTCCCAAATCGAAAAGCTGTTGCGCGATGAAGCGGAGGTTTCCGCCACGTCCGGCTCGGCGGATGATGCCTTCGGCTCCCTGCCCCATCTCCTGGAAAATGTAAAGGAAGTCTACCTCAGCGCCAAGGCCTTGGCGCTGGCGACCATCGCCATGAAGGCGCAACAGAACGGAAAGGACGGAAAGGACGGCAAACCCAGGCGCTCCAGCTTCGAAGCCCTCACCGAGGCGGATACCGCCTGGCTGGCCAAACCCAAGGAAGAGCAGATCAAGGTCATTGAGGCCATCATCGATAAGGATGTCCGGCCTGGCCTGAACATGGATGGCGGCGACCTGGTCATCAAGGATCTGGAAGACGGCCAACGGCTGATGATCAAATGGCAAGGCGCTTGCGGCGGCTGCGCGTCGTCGACGGGAGCGACCCTGTCCTATATCGAGGATTCACTGCGCAGGCAGGTCTTCGGCGGCATGCAAATCGTGCCGGTCGAAGAGTAGACGAGAACGAGCATCAAGCGAACAACGCCCGGGAATATCGAAATGGAAAACGCTGACGGCAAAACGCCCCCCACCGCCGACGCAGAATACAAATACGGCTTCACGACCCAGGTGGAGATGGAGAAGTTCGGCAAGGGCCTGAACGAGGACGTGATCCGCGCCATATCCCGGAAGAAGAACGAGCCGCCGTTCCTGCTCGACTTCCGCCTCAAGGCCTATAAGAAATGGCTGACCATGCAAGAGCCCAACTGGGCCCACGTCCATTACCCGGCCATCGACTATCAGGAAATCGTCTATTTCGCCGAGCCCAAGAAGCGTCCCACCCTGACCGGCCTGGACGAGGTGGATCCGGAAATCCTGAAGACCTTCGAGAAACTGGGAATCCCCCTGGATGAACAGAAGCGGCTGTCCAACGTGGCCGTGGACGCAGTGTTCGATAGCGTGAGCGTGGCCACTACCCACAAGAAGAAGCTGCTGGAAAGCGGAGTCATCTTCTGCTCCATCAGCGAGGCGGTCCATGAATACCCCGAATTGATCGAGGAATACCTGGGCACGGTCGTGCCCGTGGGCGACAATTTCTACGCGGCCCTGAACTCGGCCGTATTCACCGACGGATCCTTCGTATACATCCCGCCCGGCACCAAATGCCCGATGGAACTGTCCACCTACTTCCGCATCAACACGGAAGAATCCGGCCAATTCGAGCGCACGCTTATCGTCTGCGCAGAAGGCAGCTACGTATCCTATCTGGAAGGATGCACGGCCCCCAAGTTCGACACCAACCAGTTACATGCCGCGGTGGTCGAATTGGTGACCCTGGATAATGCCGAGATCAAGTACAGCACGGTGCAGAACTGGTATTCGGGCGATCCCAAGACAGGGAAAGGCGGTATCTATAACTTCGTGACCAAGCGCGGCAAATGCCTGGGCAAGAAGTCAAAGATATCCTGGACCCAGGTCGAGACCGGTTCGGCCATCACCTGGAAATACCCTTCTTGCATCCTGGTCGGCGACGAAAGCGTGGGCGAATTCTATTCCGTGGCCCTGACCGCCGGGCACATGCAGGCCGACACCGGCTCGAAGATGATCCATTTGGGCAAGAACACCAAGTCCAGCATCATCTCCAAGGGTATCGCTTCGGATTTCAGCAGTAACGCCTACCGCGGCCTGGTCCGCATCGGCAAGCACGCCTCCGGCTCCCGCAACTTCTCACAATGCGACAGCATGCTGGTGGGCCACAATTCCAGCGCCCACACCTTCCCGTACATCGAGACCGGCAATGCCGGTTCCCAGGTGGAGCATGAAGCTTCGACATCCAAAATCAGCGAAGATCAGCTGTTCTACTTCCAGTCGCGGGGCATCCCGCGGGAAGAGGCCATCAGCATGATCGTGAACGGGTTCTGCAAGGACGTGTTCAACCAGTTGCCGATGGAGTTCGCGGTGGAGGCGCAAAAACTTCTCGCCCTTAAGTTGGAGAATTCCGTCGGGTAGGGCGAGAAGAGATTTCAAAGTGAAAATTGAAAAGTGATAAGTGCAAAATGCCGAACTTCGTACAAGGCTTCGGTTTCCAGCGCGAAACCCTACCGCGAGCTAATGGATTCCCCTTGCTTCAACTTTTCACTTTTCAATTTTCACTTATAAATTTGAACTTTTAAGAATCCAGGAAGCCATGACCACTTCGACCCCATATATGCTTCAAGTCCTAGACCTCCACGCGACTATCGGCGACGACGACGATATCACCCATATCCTCAAGGGTATCAATCTTACGGTGAAACCGGGCGAGGTGCACGCCATCATGGGACCGAATGGGTCCGGCAAGAGCACCTTATCCAAAGTCATTGCCGGACATCCGGATTATAAGGTTTCCAAGGGTGAGATCCTTTTCAATGGCGAGAACGTATTGGCGCTGGAAGCGGACGAACGGTCCCGGAAGGGCATCTTCATGGGCTTCCAATATCCCGTGGAAATCCCAGGCGTGAACAACGCCGAGTTCCTGCGCATGGCCTACAATCAGCTTCGCAAGGCGGAAGGCAAGGAAGAGGCCGATCCCCTGGACTTCGAGGAGATCCTGGACGCGAAGATGAAAGCCCTGGATATGGATGCGCGTTTCAAGGACCGGGCCATCAACGAAGGTTATTCCGGCGGCGAGAAGAAGCGCAATGAGATCC
>JBDSIO010000037.1:0-3235 GCA_039917895.1 Fibrobacteria bacterium
AAGGCCAAGATCGAACGCGGCGCGCCCAGCCTCCGCATCGGCGCCCCCGGTCCCATGGGCCGCATCCTGATCCGCGGTGAAAAGGGCCACGACATCGTCCAAGCGCTCAAGCCGCTTCCCGGGGAGCCGGTCATCGACAAACCCGGGAAGGGCGCGTTCTACGCGACCGAACTCGGCCCCATCCTACACCATCGGGGCATCGAAAACCTCATCGTCTGCGGCGTAACAACGGAAGTCTGCGTCCACACGACGGTTCGCGAAGCCAATGATCGTGGCTTCAAATGCATCGTGCCCGGCGACTGCTGCGCATCGTATTTCCCGGAGTTCCACGAGATGGGCCTCAAGATGATCAAGGCCCAGGGAGGGATTTTCGGCTGGGTAACGGATTCGGCCAAGGTGCTCACCGCTCTGGGCCAAGAACCTTAATCATTTCGGCGGAGGTCGCGCAGGCTTTTCAGAGCAAAATTGCAACCCGACATTTCAAACCAACGTACCGGAGGACTAATCATGGCAACCCCATCATCTTCAGCGTCCCTCTTCAAACCCAAGCTCTGGGTACCCGGCGACTGGAACGCCCTGTTCGGATTCGGCACCAACATCCTCGTAAACATGCTTACGCTCAGCGGCCTGCTGCTTTACGTCCTGCAGATGCCGCGAGACATGGTTTTCGGGCGCATTCTTCCCGCCGCCGGAATGATGATGTGCATGAGTACTTTGTACTATGCCTGGCTCGCCTACCGCCTGGCGCAGAAGACGGGCCGCGCGGACGTTTGCGCGCTGCCTTCCGGCATCAGCGTACCGCATATGTTCATCGTCACCCTGGTCATCATGCTGCCCGTCAAGCTCGCCACCGGCGATCCCGTCAAGGGCTGGCAGGCCGGTCTCGTCTGGGTGTTCATCCAGAGCTTCATCCTGATGGGGGGCGGATACGTGGCTCCCCTGATCCGCAGAATCACCCCCAAAGCCGCCCTGCTCGGGGCGCTCGCGGGTGTAGCCATCACCTTCATCTCCATGAAACCCGCGCTGGAGATGTTCATGACGCCCATGGTCGGCGTCGTCTGCTTCGCCATCATCCTCGTCAGCTGGTTCGGCGGCGTCAAATACGGCGGCATTCCCGCGGGACTGGTGGCCATCGCCGGCGGCACGCTGATCGCCTGGGGCTCCAACCTGTTCGGCCTGAACTATGGAGGCATGACCTTGGAGGCCCTCAAGGGCTCATTCCAGACCTTCGGGTTCGCCATGCCCCATCCGGAGATCGGCCTGATATTTGGCGGCCTCCATTGGTCCTTTCTCAAGACCATCCTGGTCACCGCCATTCCGTTCGGAATCTACGATCTGGTCGAAGCCATGGACAACGTGGTCAGCGCCTCGGCGGCCGGGGATGATTATCCGACTACCCGCGTGCTAACGGCGGACGGCGTCATCAGCCTCATCGGGTGCCTCATGGGCAATCCCTACATCAACGCGGTCTACATCGGCCATCCCGGCTGGAAGGCCATGGGCGGCCGCATCGGTTACTCCGCGGCCACGGGCGTCATGATCATCGCCCTTTCCTGGTTCGGCGTCATCTCCTTGATGACCGCGGCAATCCCGGTCATCGCCATCTCGCCGATCCTGCTCTACATCGGCATGCTGATCGGTTCCCAGGCCTTTCAGGAGAGCCCTCATCGCCATGCCCCGGCAATCGTGGTCGCGCTCATCCCCTCGCTCGCCGCATGGGCCAAGCTGCAGATTGATAATTCCCTGGGCGCGGTGGCGGGCATCCATCAGATAACGGCGGAAATGATCGCCTCGATGAAGCAGGTGGGGATCATGTACAAGGGGCTGGCGATCCTCGGTGACGGTTCCATCCTGTCGGGAGTCGTACTGGGGGCGATTACGGTTTACATCGTCGACCGCAAATTCATGAACGCTTCGGGATTCGCAGCGGCGGGCGGCGTGCTCACCTTCTTCGGGCTGATGCACGGCGAAGCAGTGGGAGTGATGCAAAACCCCACGGTCATGTTCGCCTATTTCGCGGTGGCGCTGGTTCTCCTGGCCTGCGGACGATTCGCCGTCAAGGCACCCATGCCGGTGGAAGAAGAGCAGGTCGAGCACAAGGAATTGCTCGCGGCGCTTAAGTAAGTTTAAGTAAGTCCCTGCAAGATCGCTTCGCACTTGGCCGTGGCCCCGAAAACCCCGCCTTGCATGTGCACCATATCGATGGCGGCGAGGTGATTCTTCAAGGCCGTCGCGCCGGTTCCGTCCTCCACCAACAGGCATTCAAAGCCACGATCGTTCGCCTCGCGCATGGTGGTATGCACACAGACGTCGGTGGTGATTCCGGTGAGGACGATATGGGTGATTCCCCGGGTCTTGAGGATCAGTTCCAGGTCGGTGGCGTAGAAGCTGCCTTTTCCCGGTTTATCGATAATGGGCTCGCCGGCGCGGGGATATAATTCGGGGATGATGTCCCATCCCTTCTCCCCGCGGATCAATACGCGGCCACATGGGCCCGGATCGCCGATGCCGGCCGACATTTGCCGGCTGCGCCAGCGCTTGTTGGGCGGCAGATCGGACATGTCGGGCCGATGCCCTTCGCGGGTGTGGATGATCAGGGCTTCACCTCCGGCACGGAAGGACTCCAGCAGCGCGCTGATGGGGCCGATGGGCGCGCGCGTCAGGGAAATGTCGTAGCCCATGGAATCGACATAGCCTCCGGGGCCGCAGAAATCGATTTGCATGTCGATGACGATCAGCGCCACCTTCGCCATCGGGACTTCGCCGTCCCAGGGCCAGGAATAGGGCTTGGCATCAACCTTGAGATTCCATTTCATCTTTCCTCCGTGTTTTTCCGTAGCTACCGCGCTGGTGTCCCGTCCTGGAACGACTTAAGGGTCGGCTAAAAGAACGGCTAAAGGAACCGCACCGGCTTTCGCCAATGGATCCAGACCAGGCAGCCGTTCAGGCTGCTTACGATGTGTTTCGTACCCATGGGATTGACCAGATAGGTGCCGGGTCCGTAGGATCCGAAGGCGTCCTCCTGGAAACCTTCCAGCACCAGAATCTGCTCTTCGCCTTCATGTAAGTGCAGCGGGGCCTCGGCGCCGGGTTCATAGGCCAGCAGAGCGGCGCTTTCGCCGATCCCGTTGTCCCACAGAACCTTGATGCGGATCCCGGGCCGCAGCCAGGGCCAGGTTTCTTTTTCCGCCGCCAAGGCGCGCCAATCCCAGCGCTTGCCCGCGAATGATTCCGG
>JBDSIO010000038.1:0-10484 GCA_039917895.1 Fibrobacteria bacterium
GCCGCGCGGACAAGACCGAAACCAAGCTTTCCGAATTCCAGGGCCAGGTGCTGCTGATAGTGAACGTAGCCTCCAAATGCGGGCTGACGCCGCAATACGACGGCCTGGAGAAGATCCACGAGAAATATGCCGGGCGCGGCTTCACAGTATTGGGCTTCCCGGCCAATGAATTCGGGGCCCAGGAGCCCGGCAGCGATGCCGAGATCCAGCAGTTCTGCCGTTTGAATTTCGGGGTGAAATTCCCGGTCTTCGCCAAGCTTGCGGTCAAGGGTCCGGAACAGCATCCGCTGTACGCGCACCTCACCCATGGTTTTCCTGAGGCCTCCAAAAAGGGGAGCACCGTTCTCAAGGTGCTGCGGAAAGTGATCCATTCCGGCAGCTTTACGGGAGATTCGGGCGAGATCACCTGGAACTTCGAGAAGTTCCTCATCGCCCGGAACGGCGAGATCGCCGCGCGTTTCGCCCCGGACGTGTTGCCGGAGGATCCGTTGGTTTTGCAGGCGATTGAAGATGAATTGGCCAAGGCCTGATCCACATTCAGTGAGCGTGCTTCAGCCACCCGCCAAACCCCATCATCGACTCCTGGTGAACCCGATATAGGATACGTCCGGGAACTTCTCCCCGTTCCGTGAAGCCAGCGCAGCCATCTGCCCGGCATGATGGAACCCGTGGGTGAAAACGTGCAGGATCATGTCCTCGATGCTGGTGCTGCCCGGGCTTCCGCTGAACATACGATAGGGAATGGGCCTGGCGATATCCTTCTTGAGAAGATCGAGGAATCCCGCGTGGTTGGCGTCATTGAGCGCGGACATTTCGTCCAGGCTCCGGAGCGTGAAAGCGTGCGGATCGGACGGGATGGATTTCGCGCGGCTGATCCAGACTTTTTCAGCGTTGAGGATATGGCTGGCGAGCTTCGCATGCTCTTCGGCGGAGGCGCGCCCGGGTTTCAGCCACTCGTGGATTCGGGCGTTCGCCCAATGCATGTGAGCGAGCGATTTTTCGAGCATGGCCGGATTCCTTTCGGCGTGATCCGATAACGCGCCGAATTCCGCCGGCGCATAGAAGCGAAACTGCCGGAGAGCCGCTACTCGACCGTTACGCTCTTCGCCAGATTGCGCGGGGTATCCACGTCGCAGCCGCGCATGACGGCCACATGGTAGGCCAGCAGCTGGAGCGGGACCACGGAAAGCAGCGGGGTCAGCATGTGCAGGGTCTTGGGGATGATGATGGTGTAGTCCGCCAGCTTTCCTAGGTTGGCTTCCGCATCGGTGATGGCGATGATGCGGCCGCCGCGGGCCTTCACCTCCTGCATGTTCGAGAGCACTTTGTCGAACAGGGCGTCGGTGGGTGCGATCACGACGGTGGGCATATTGGCGTCGATGAGGGCGATGGGCCCGTGCTTCATTTCGGCTGCGGGATAGCCTTCGGCATGGATGTACGAGATTTCCTTGAGTTTGAGGGCGCCTTCCATGGCCACGGGGTAATTGTAGCCGCGGCCCAGGAACAGGAAATTGGTGGAATCCTTGAACTGTTTGGCGATTTCGCGGATCTGGTCGTTGAGCTGGAGGATTTCCTTGATCTGGTCCGGGATCTTGGCGAGGGCCTTGCAGATCTTCATGCCTTCGTCCGGCGAGGTGCGCCGCATGCGGCCTAGCAGCAGGGCGATCAGGGTGAGCACCGTGACCTGGGACGTGAAGGCCTTGGTGGAAGCCACGCCGATTTCCGGGCCCGCGTGCAGGTACACGCCGCCGTCGGTTTCGCGCGCGATGCTGCTGCCGACCACGTTGCAGATGCCGAGCACGGTCGCGCCTTTCTGCTTGGCTTCGCGCAGGGCGGCCAGGGTGTCGGCGGTCTCGCCCGATTGCGAGATCACGAAGACCAGGGTCTTGTCGGTGATGATGGGATTGCGGTAACGGAACTCGGATGCGTATTCCACTTCCACCGGAATGCCCGAGAGCTCTTCGATCAGGTATTCGCCCACCTTGGCGGCGTAAAAGGAGGTTCCGCAGGCGGCGATGATGATGCGCTGGATACTGCGCAGCTCCTGGTTTACCAGGTTGAGCCCGTTGAGCTTGGCGGTGCCTTCCTGGAGCACGCGGCCGCGCAGGGAGTTGAGGACGGTATTGGGCTGTTCGAAGATTTCCTTGAGCATGAAATGCTCGAAGTTGCCCCGGGCCACCTGCTCGGCGCTGAATTCGATGTTCTGGACTTCGCGGCGCACTTCGGCATTGGCCTGGTTTGTGATCTTGTAAGTGCCGTTCAGCACCACCATGTCGTTATCGTCTAGATAGACCACCCTTTGCGTATGCTCGACGATGGGAGCCACGTCCGAAGCCAGGAAGAATTCACCATCGCCGACGCCCAGCACCAGAGGGCTGCCGCGCCGCGCGCCGACCAGCACGCCGGGCTCCTGGGCGCAGACCACCACGATGCCGAAAGCGCCTTCCAGATGGGTCAGGGACTCGGACACCGCCTTGGCCAGATCGCCCTTGTAGTACTTGTGAATCAGGTGGACGATGACTTCGGTGTCGGTTTCGGACTTGAAGACCACGCCTTCCTTCTGGAGGACGCTTTTGATCAGGCCGTAGTTCTCTATGATGCCGTTATGGACCACGGCGATGTTTCCGTCAACGCTCATATGGGGATGGGCGTTCATCACCGAGGGGGCGCCGTGGGTGGCCCAGCGGGTATGGCCGATTCCCACCTTTCCGGTGACCGGAGCGGATTGCAACAGGTTGTCCAGCTCTTGAAGCTTGCCTTTGGCGCGCACCAGGTTCAGATGCTTGTTTTCCTGGATGCAAACGCCGGCGCTGTCATACCCGCGGTATTCCAGCTTTCTCAGGCCTTCGACTAGGATTTGCTGGGCATTCCGCGATCCGCTGTAGGCTACTATTCCGCACATATGGTGGTTCTCTCGTTTAAAAGTTCAAAGTGCAAAGTTCAAAGTGAAAAGTGCAAACTTGCGAAAGGATGGGGCTCGAACCGCCGATAAACTCATCGTCGGCCTCCCGGTTCTTCATTTTGAACTTTTCACTTTGAACTTTGACTTTTGTAATCTATCCGTCCGTTTATCCCAATTCCTCTTCGATCCCTCTGCACAACTTCACCGCCGAAGCCTTGTCCGGGGCTTCCGCGATTACGCGCACCACGGGCTCGGTGTTGCTCGCGCGCAGGTGCACCCAGCTTTTTTCCCATTCGAAGCGTATGCCGTCCTGCTGGTCGCATTTGGCTTCCGGGTATTTGGCGAGCAGACGGCCGTAGATAACGTCGAGATGCTTTCCCGCGACGGAGAACTTCTGCTTCTCGATGTGGTAGGACGGGATTTCGGCGGCGATGGCCGACAGCGGCTTGCTCTTCTCCGCCATCAGTTGCAGGGTCATGGCCACGGCCAGGATTCCGTCGCGGCCATAGTGGAGGTCGGGAGAAATAACGCCGCCGTTGCCTTCCCCGCCGATGACGCTGCCGTTGGCCTTCATGCCCACGGTCACGTTGATTTCGCCCACCTTGGTGCGCAATACGGACACGCCATGCTTGGCGGCGATATCCTCGACCATGCGGCTGGTGGAAAGGTTGATGCCCACGGGCCCCTTTTTGTGTTCGAGCACGAGCATGGTCGCGAGGGCCAAGGTGTATTCCTCGCCCAGGGCCTTGCCCGAGTCGCTGACGATGGCGCAGCGGTCGGCATCCGGGTCGGTGGCGAAGCCGGCATGGCATTTTCTGCGGGCGACTACTTCTTCCAGTTGGACCAGGTTTTCGGGAGTGGGCTCGGCGCCATGGGGGAAGATCCCGTTCGGCTCCACGTTGATCAATTCCATTTCGCAGCCAAGAGCCTTGAGCAACTTGGGAACGATCAGGCTGCCGGCGCCGTTCACGGCGTCGTAGGCGATGCGGAACTTCTTCGCGCGGATTCGGTCGGGTTGGATGAAGGGAAGCTTGAGGACGGCCTCGATGTGGCGTTCGTCCGCGCCTTCCCGCTGGATCACGGGACGCACTTGCGACCAGTCCTTCCAGTCGAAGCGGTGGTTGTCGACCAACTCGAAAAGCGCCTTCACTTGGGGCTCATCGAGGAAGATGCCCTCGTGGGTCAGAAACTTGAGTGCGTTCCATTCGATGGGATTGTGGGACGCGGTGATGATGATGCCGCCGCCCGCCTTGGAGAACAGCACTTCCATCTCCACTGTGGGCGTGCTCGCGACCCCGAGCATGACCGCTTCGGCGCCGGAGGCCGAACATGCGGAAGCGACGAGGTTTTCAATCATGGGTCCGGTGGAGCGGGTGTCCCGGCCGATGACTACCTTTTTGGCACCGGTGAGTTGGATGAACGCGTTGACGTAATTGACGATGAGCGAGGGCGAAAAGGCGGGTCCCACGATACCGCGGATTCCGGAGACGGAACGCATCAATACCGACATGTATAAAATCCCCTTTCCCATTTATCCCGTGCGTTCCGCAATGGAACGCGCTCGGGCCCCAGGGGCAAAGCAGAAGATACCTCCCCCCAAAAACCGTGTCAATCGCCTCAACCGATCCTGCCGGCGAATCGCGTGCGCGTATCGGAGTGAAAAGCCTTTTCCGGTCCCCGAGTATTAGGATATTATTTTCATTTCCGGAAAGCGGTAAAAAGAGTGGAGAAAACAGGTAACCATCGTTTCGATATCCGGCTTGCGGCGATTATGGCTGCTATGGTGCAGTTTGCGCTGCTTGTTGCGCCGATCCTTATACCGATCAAGGGCCATGCACAAGCGGTTTCAAGCCGTCCCCCTCCCAGGCTTTCCTTTGCCTATCTCTCGCCGTCGGCGCAGCCAGGCCGACCTAAGTCCAAGGCTTCCGAAGACTCCCTGACGCTCAACGTCCGCATCGAAATCGCCGAGGGCTGGCACATCAATTCCGATGCGCCCATGGATGAATTCCTGGTGCCAACCACGCTCGAAATCAAATCCGAAGGCGTGGAATTCGGCAAGCCGCGGTATCCGCGTCCCGAAATCCAGCATAATGCGATAATGGGGAACCTGTCCCTGTTCTCCGGCACCATCGACGTCGAGGTCCCGGCCAAGCGCCTGGGCAGGCCCTCCGCGGGCGCGCCGCGCACCAGCGTGACTCTGCACTACCAATCCTGCAACAATTCCATGTGCCTGCCGCCCAAGTCAATAACCGTGGAGCAATAGAGCGGTTCGCCGCCCAAGTCCAATACCGTGGAGCAATAGAGCGGTTCGCCCGCTCGCGCCAAGAGCTAGAAGGAGTAACCCACTTCCAGTTGATTGAACCGAAGCAGTTCCAGCAATTCGGAGGAAGCCTGGGTGGTTCCGTCATTGTAACGGCTGTTGCGGAAAAGGAATTCCGGACCGAACGCATATCCGAGCGCGATCCGAAGGCGCTTCATCTCCCAAAGGTAACCGAACCCGATCGCGGTTTCCAAAGCATGATTGGTATAGGTGGTGACATTCGAACCGAACGCCGGTCCGTCCATGAAAGTTTCCATAGCGCTTGTCGCGCCTCCCGAAATCCGTTTGTAGCCCAGCAAGGCTTCGGCGAAAAAACCCGGCATCCATTCCCAGGGATGCCGCCGCAAGGCGGCCTGGAAACCAAGCACCCGGTATTCCGAAGGGAAGGAATTCGCATAGACGTTGTCCCCTCGTTCCTGTTCGTTCCATTCCTCCTGCTCCACATTGAGATATCGGAAGCGTGCGACAGCGGTCCAGGTTTCGCCCGCGGGCATCTCAAAGGCACCGCCGAAATCGCGGATGTGCCGGCGGTCCGAGGCGGTGCCGTAGAGCGAGACCAGGCTGCAATAGACTTTAGGCCTTTCGATCCGCGGATAAAACGGTTCGGAAGCGGCGGCGGCCACGGCCCCGGTCCATATCGGCAGCAAGGATGATAGCAAGCGGAGCCAGGACGGCCAGGTTTTCATGGAATCTCCCCAGGGAATCGGTTGGTGAAGGCGGCGCTTCGCCCTTTATATCAGCATATCAGCATAATGGAAAAGCGAGGGGAAAGCGCATTTGGCGCGGAAGAATCCGCTCTCGTTTTGAGAGTCGGCCTCTCGTTTTGAGAGTCGGTTAAAGGGTGGGGAAGGGGGGTTCCCGAGCTTTATCCGTCCAATCAAGGTGTAGCATTTACGCCGCAAACCCGGGGAATCGGAGCGCAGGCAAGGTTCAAATCAGGGGAGCAGCCTGCCTACCAAATCATATTCGCTGGCGTCCGTGATCAGGACCTTGCGGAAGGTGCCGGGATCGGCGTCCATGGCCAGGGCCGAGCCGCTTGCGCCTTCCGAGCCGAAGATCAGCACGGTGTTGTCCACTTCGGGCGCGTCGCCTTCGGTGCGGCCGGTGTAATGGTGATCCGCGCCCTCCGCGACCGCATCGATGATGACTTCGAGGGTCTGACCTACGCGCTTCTCGTTCTCCTCAAGGGAGATCGTACGTTGCAGCGTCATCACGCGATCCACGCGCGCTTCGATGACGTCCTGCGGCACCTTGGGCTGGAGGTCGAAGGCGAAGGTGCCTTCTTCGTCCGAATAGGAGAAGCTGCCCATGTGGCGGAAGCGCATCTCTTCCAGGAAAGCCATGAGTTCGTCCACGTCCTTTTCCGTCTCGCCCGGATAGCCGAGCAAAGCGGTGGTGCGCAGGGCGAGATTGGGGATGGCATTGCGCATCCTGAGCAGGCCGTCGCGCAATTCCTGCGCGGTGTAGTTCCGGCGCATGGCCTTGAGCATGTCCGCGCTGGCATGCTGGATGGGGATGTCCATATATTTGCAGATGCGCTTTTCCGTCGCCATCACGTCGATGAGGCCGTCGGTCAGGAAGGCGGGATAACCGTACATCATGCGGAACCAGGGGATGTCGGTCTCCTTGATGAGCGCCTGGAGCAGTTGCTCCAGGCTTTCCTTGCCATTCTTCTCGCGTCCGAAATAGGTGAGATCCTGGGCGATGAGGGAGACCTCTTGGATGCCCCAGGATTGCAGTTGCTGGGCTTCGGCCACGATGTCGGCGATGGCGCGGCTCTTTTGCTTGCCGCGCATGCCGGGTATGGCGCAGAACCCGCAAATGCGGTTGCAGCCTTCGGCGATCTTTAGGAAGGCATGGTGAGGTTCGTCGCCCATCAGGGAGCGCGGGCCCGCGCCGACTTTGCAATCGGAGGGCAGGCTGGAATTGAGGCCCAAGCGTTCCAGCATTTCGCCTTCCCGGTAGGTGCCGATATAAAGGTCGACCTCGGGGATGTCCCGCTTCAGATCCTCCATGTATCGTTGCGCCAGGCAGCCGGCCACCACGAGTTTTTCGCCCGCGGCCTTGTTGCCCAGAGCCGCGAGGATCTCCTGGATGGATTCCTCTTTGGCTGCTTCGATGAAACCGCAGGTATTGATTACCGTGACGTCGGGATCTTCGCCCTCCTGCGCGCGGATGAATCCGGCGCGGCCGAATTCGCCGAGCAGGTTCTCGCTATCGACCTGGTTCTTGGAACAACCGAGATTGAGGAGGCGGACTTTTTTATCGCGCGGAACGGGAACGGCCTTTGAGCGGGCCGGCGCCGAAGCAGCCGACCGTGGCTTGGATTTGGATTCGGACAAGGAAGGTCTCCCGGAGGTCTACCACTCGTCCAGGTTGACCTTGCCGGTATCCGATGGCGTTTTTGCCGGGGCGGAGCTAGCAGGGGTGCTGGGAGTGGATGAGGTTGTCGCGGGCACGCTGGCCTTTGGGGCGCTAGAGGTTTCGCTTGCCGGCGCTGCGGGTGCTTCGGTCTTGGGTGTTCCCCAAGTATCGCCGGACGGTACGGCAGGTTCGCTGGGAACCTCGGGAACGACTTTGGATTTTGAGGATACCGGCGTTTCGGCAGGCGCCGGCGCGGCTTCCGGTGCCGGAGCGGAATAGCCCGAGCCATCGCCGCCCACGGCATCGTTCTTCTTGTTGTCTACCCAGAAATCATATCCCATGGGCTTCAGGGTGTTATCGCCGAAGGACTTGGCATCGGGAATGCGGAGAAACTTGCCGATACGGACGCGGTGATAGGTTCCGGCCAGCTCGGGCACGGGATTTTCGACTTCGGAAACATAGGCGGGATAACCCGAGTTCGCCAGTTTTTCGACCAGAGCGGCGGCCTGGCGTTTGCTTTTGAATACGGCAACCTGAACCACATAGTGTCCCGCATCGGAGAAGCCGGCTTGGTCGGCGGAAGGGGAGGCATTGGGATGGAAGGTGTTTTTGGCGCTCCCGGGCTTGGCATCCTTCCCGTTCTTCCCGACCTGCTGCAGGGAAGGCTCTTCGGCCAAAGTAGCGGAGGTGTCGGTTTCGGCCATGGCCGTGGTCGGAACTTCCTCGATAACGGCGTGTTCTTCCTTGTCCTTTTTGCAGCCGGAAACGATCATGATAAGAGCGGCAACGCATATGGCATGCAAATAGCGGTGAGACAAACTAGCCCCCTGGAATGACGCGTTCTTCATGAGTTCCCTCTTCCATCCTGCAATCGCACTTTAAGTCCTGATGGAATCGTATGACACCTTTTTGGGGAATTTCAAGGAACTTCACGGTAAAAGGCAAATTATAGAAAATTTTACGGGTTGAATACACAACCGGGGCCCTTGGTAACAGGGCAATTTGGCCCTCACAACCCCTAAGCTCCCTTGGTATCAAAAGGCGACAAAGGGTGGTTTCGTACACCCTATAACTCATTGAAGTCTCTAAAATTATGAAAAATACCGGGTACCGATAAAGGCACTCATGGGGCCGTCGTTATTCATTGACATCGACTTGGTCGCTTGATACATTACCGATAAGACCCCGGCGCTTCCAATGGGCGCTGCGAAGGTCGAAAAATCGGAAAAGAGGTGAATTCAATTTCAATGACAGGCGTAATCGTAAGACCCGGTGAATCCTTCGAAAAAGCTCTGCGGAGGTTTACCAAGACCTGCGAAAAGTCAGGTATTTTGTCCGATGTGAAGAAAAATCAGCGGTATGAAAAGCCTTCCGATGAGAAAAAACGGAAGCATAATCAAGCCATCCGCAAGCACATCAAGGAGCAACTCGAAGCCAATGTCTAAGGCCTAGAAGCCAAGACGTGAAACGGTTCCCTGACGGGAGCCGTTTTTTTTTGCTCCCTCTTACTCCCATTTCAGTTTCAGTTTTCAGATCTCGTTGATGATGAGGGGCTTGTTACCCGCGTATTTCTCTTCGAAGTAATTGAAGATGCAACACTCGCAACGCTTTCCCTTCTCGATGTTGATGATGAATCGGTCCACGTATTTGCGGGTGATGAAGAAGCCGCGGCCGTGGTAATCGAAAATGCCCATCGGCAGGCCTTTCTCGTCATGGGTGGTCTGGCGATCCAGCCAATAGAGAACCGTGTGTTTGTCCAGCTTTCCTCCGCCGTCGAGGACGGAAACGCCGAGTTTCTCCTTATCGTGGCAAGCGGTGACGATGACCGCGTCCTCGTCCGCGAGGCGGAAGTCCTTGACCCATTCCTGTTTCTTATCCCCGGCTTCGTTGCGGGCGCCGTAGAAAAGGGCGTTGGTCATGAGCTCGATGAGCACGACCTTGAATTTGTTGTGGGTGGGGGTCCCGGAGTAATGCTCCGAAAGCGATTCGGAAATCTCGTCGATCTGGGACGGTTCGACCAGTTTGAAAGTCTGCACCGAATGCGGTTCGAGCATGTACTGTTCCAGCCCGAAGATGGCGTTGTTGAGCAGCGAGTTGATGATTTCGCGGATCTCCTTGAAATTCAACGGCACGGTCTTGGTGATGACGTTCCCGACATTGTGATCGCGCACCATGCGCATGTAGTCATCGAGATTGTAGGCGGTCATGAGCACGCGCTTGATTTCGGGATGGGCTTCTTCCACCCTGCGGAGCAGTTCGAAGCCCGTCATGTGCGGCATGTTGATGTCGGAGAGGATCATGTCGAATCGTTCAACCTTCAGCTTCATCAATGCCGAGGGTCCATCGGGAGCGGTGTCCGCTTCGTAGCCGAAAATCCTGAGGGCGTCCGAGAGCATGTCCCGAATGGGAGCTTCGTCATCCACAACGAGGATTTTGAACATGTGTCCCAGCTTTTGACTAGATTTTCACACGTGCAGGCACACGAATTCAACGCAAGTATACGCTCTCTCGGCGTTGAAAGCAAGGTGTCGGAGCCACCGGCCGATCCGATTTCCATGAAATGGATCCAAGGCTTGAATCCCCAGCAGGCATCGGCGGTGGTCGCCCCTATCCAAGGGGCTCTTCTGATCCTGGCCGGTGCCGGATCCGGAAAAACCACGGTCCTCACACGCCGTATCGCCCAGCTTCTTGAACGATTTCCGGACGACGGTATCCTCGCGCTGACCTTCACCAAGGACGCCGCCTTGGAAATGGAAGGCCGTCTGCGCGGGCTGCTTGGCGAAGACTACCCGGCCATCCGTCCGCCCTGGATCGGCACCTTCCATTCCTTCGCATTCGGGGTGATCCGTTCCGGTTATCAGGGGAAACCGAATTGGTCCCGGCTGGGGTTTCCCCGCT
>JBDSIO010000039.1:0-4271 GCA_039917895.1 Fibrobacteria bacterium
GTAGCGGAGGACACCGCAGGGGCGGGCGCGTAGCGCGCGTTCCCGAGGAGGCCGGAGCGAGGGGAAGGCTTTCCCCTCCCCCGCACGATCGGATCCCTCCTCCAGCGTCGAGGAAACGGTTAGTTCCTCCCCTGCCACGAGGTTTGATGCGCCTATTGAAGGCCATGAGGGATTCCGTCCCCTGCCTCCTTCAAAGTGGGACGGCATTTCATCCGTCCTCTCCTGCATCTTTATCCTCCTTCCGGAATTCCCCGGAAGGCCTTTTTATTTTGGAGGGTATATTTTTTTGGAGCCTTGTTTCCGGCCCCGGATCGGCATAATTTCTTGGATTTTCCCGATTTAAGGTGCTATGTTAGAAGGACTGGCTAGAACCTGTTTGTACTGAAGAGACCTTTTTTCCCCCGGAAATGAAACTACGGCCGTCGGGGAGTTCGGGCCCGGCAAAGAGGTTTTGGTTTGGCGCGCGAACGCGTGAGCGGATTCGGAACGGTGGCGATCATGGATCAGAAACAAGGCTCCCAAGGCGCTGGAAAAAAGGCGCAAGCGGCCGAAAAGCGCTCCGAGCAAGACGCACCCGCCGAAAATGTTCCCGCCATCGTCGCCGGGGAAGGCGCCATTCCTGCCGTCCTGAGCGACCCTGCCGATCTCCCCGGTTCCCTGACGCGGCAACCCGCCCCCATCCCCGTGGTGGCCGAAGCCGGTTTTGGCGAGTCCTATGATGCGACCGCCGCCGATCTCGATCTCAAAGCCCCGGAAATGGAACGCAGCCTGGATCGGGCCAAGGAGAATCTCCTCGCTTACATCGGCGAGCGGAGCCCGAATTTCAACCGTGAATTGATCCAACGTGCCATCGACTTCACCATGATCGCGCACAAGAACCAATTCCGCAAATCGGGCATGCCCTATGCGGAACATCCCTTCGAAGTCGCGAAGCTGCTCGCGGATCTCAATATGGATACCGTCACCATCGCCGCAGGTCTGTTGCACGACGTGGTGGAGGACACGGGCCATTCCACCCAGGAAATCAAAACCGCTTTCGGAGAAGAGGTGGCCTTCCTCGTCGAGTCCGTCACCAAGATTTCCGCCATCAAATCCAAGTCCCGCGCCGACCAGCAGGCCGAGACCTTCCGGAAGATGCTGATCTCGATGGCGAAGGACATCCGCGTCATCATGATCAAGTTCGCGGACCGGCTCCACAACATGCGCACCCTCAGCTACATGCAGGAAGAGCGGAAGAAGGCCATCGCCGCCGAAACCATGGAGGTCTACGCTCCCTTGGCCCACCGCTTCGGTCTCGCCAAGATTAAGTGGGAGCTGGAGGACCTGGCCTTCAAGCACCTGAATTCCGACGCTTACAAGAACCTGGTGAAGAAGGTGGTGGAAAAGCGCCAGGAGCGGGAGGAATACATCCGGAGCATCCTGGGCCCGGTCAAAGATCACCTGAGGAAGGCGGAAATCGACGGAAAGGTATTCGGGCGTCCCAAGCACCTGTACAGCATCTGGCAAAAGATGCAGACGCGCCAATGCACGTTCGAGGACATTTACGACCTCTACGCCTTGCGCATCATCGTCAATTCCGTGGGGGATTGTTACGCCGTACTCGGCCTGGTGCATTCCATCTGGACCCCGCTGCAATCGCGCTTCAAGGACTACATCGCCACGCCCAAGTCCAACATGTACCAATCCCTGCACACCACCCTGATCGGCCCGGGCGGCAAGCCTATCGAGATCCAGATCCGCACCGAGGAGATGGATCTCATCGCCGAGCAGGGCATCGCCGCGCATTGGGGCTACAAGGAAGGCGCGTCGCCGAAGACGCTTGGCAAGGAGAACAAGTGGCTCACCCAGTTCCTGGAATGGCAACAGGACCTAACCGACTCCCATGAGTTCATGGAGTATTTCCGCGGGGACCTGGTTTCGGGGGAAATCTACGTGTTCACGCCCACAGGCGATCTGGTGCAATTGCCCAAAGGGGCGACGGCGCTAGATTTCGCCTTCGCCCTCCATTCCGCCATCGTCCTGCATTGCATCGGCGCCAAGGCCGACGGGAACGTAGTGCCGCTTCACCGCGAGTTGAAGACGGGCGAGCGCGTGGAGATCCTCAAGTCCGACTCCCAGCGTCCCTCCAAGGACTGGCTATCCGTGGTCACCACCACCAAGGCCAAGAGCGCCATCCGCCGCTGGATGCGCACCGAGGAAATCGCCCACAGCATCCAGCTCGGCAAGGAGATGCTCGAGCGCGAATTCCGACAGGCGCACGTTCCCCCTGCGGTCGAGAAGGACCTGAAGCCCTTCGCGGACAAGTTCCAGGTGAAGGACTGGGAAACCCTGTGGGAGAAAATCGGCCACGGCGAGATCACCCTCGGGGCCATCTCCACCTTCGTGCAGGAGCTCAATCCCAACCGTAAGAAACCGAGCGTGCTGGACCGCCTGACCTTTAAGCGCCCGCCCAAGTCCGAGAATTCCGTGCTGGTTTCGGGAATGCAGAACATGCTGATCCGTTACGCCACCTGCTGCCATCCCGTGCCCGGCGACAAGATCATCGGCTACGTCACGCGTGGCCGCGGCGTGTCCATACACCGGTCCAACTGCCCGGAAGGCATGCTTTTGATGAAGGACCAGGACCGCATCATTCCGGTGCAATGGAAAACCGAGGCCGGCCAGCGCTTTGAAGTGGTGGTGGAAATCGCCGGCAAGGATCGGCCGGATCTGCTCCGCGACATCACCGATTGCTTCTCCAAGGCCCACATCAACGTGCAGCGCGCCTCCATCGTCACCGTGCGCGACCAGGTGCGCAACCGATTCCGCATCGAGGTCTCGGATCTGGAGCAGCTCGACAAGACCATGGCCCTGCTCCGCAAACTGAAAGGGATCGCCACTGTCTCGCGGCGCCAATCCGGTACGTAACTTTCCGGGTACCCCATGATCGTCCCGGTCCTCTCATGCCTGGCCGGCTTCGCGCTGCTCTCCTCAGCCGGTTATTACCTGTGGCGCCGACGCCTCTCGCCCGGCGGCAAGGCGGCGATGGACATCGCCATGGTAACGCGCCTAACCGGTAAGCTCCCGGCCATCCTGCGCCCGGCCCCCGAACCTTCGGTCAAACCCGAGAGGCGCGGCCATGCGAGCCTGCAGGGCAACCTGGCCCAAACCCCATTGCATGATCTGCTTCAATACCTGGCCTTGGGCCACAAATCCGGCATTTTGGAACTGGTTAGCGGCCGGCGCACGGGCCGCATCGTTTTCGAGGACGGCCGGGTCTACAAGGATTCCTATCGGGGCAAGGACGGGCTACAGGCCATGTACATGATGCTGGATCTGGCCGAGGGCGATTTCGAATTCTACGAACAATCCCTGGAGGATTCTGTATCTTTCTCCGGTCTGGAAGTTGTCGATATCATCATGCTCTGGATGGACCGGAAACCCAAGAAGAAAGCCTGAGGCTGCGGCCATGTTCGCCAATATCTTCGTCAAGAACCGCCCCTTTTTCAGCAGGATGCGGAACGGAAACTATCAAAAGACCCATGCGGCCTTCCGCATCCTCCAGGAGCTTTCCCGCAAGGCTCCGTTCCAACCCAAAGAGATGATCCGGCAATTGGACGAGTATATCAAGCAATTGGAGATTACTCTGCAGCACGCGTCCGACGCCATCCGCGGGCTCAAGCGCCGTAAGCTGGGCATGTACCGCGTCGACAAGGCGTTCGGGGTTTTGGAAGAGGAGATTGTGTTGACCTATTTCCTCGAGGAGATGATCAGCAGCTCCCTGTTCCTGAAGAAGCGCCTGGAGACGGACGGCAAAATCCGGATCTACCGGGAGCGCTTGAAGCGCTTCCAACTCCAGAGTCCGGGAGGCAGCGGGTTCCTGTCCAACATCCTCGAGTCCCTGGACGCCATGACCCAACCCCAGCTATTCGAAATCGAAAAGCTCATCCAGATCATGGAGGAGCGCTACCGCATCGGGGACAAATTGTTCGACATCATCCTTAACAAGGCCACCAAAATCGTCCCACCGGCGTAACCGGATGCCTTGTCGGGTTTGACGGGAGAGTACCCTTGGCTTGGTCGCCGACCAAGGCCCGGCACCCGGCTCCCGGCCATCCTCGTAAATCACGCGAATTTGGCGACTTGGGTGGGCCTCCCTTGGCCAAAAGCCTCGTTTTTACTAAGTTGACCGGCTCCGGAAATCGACCCTTTACTTTGGAAACATAGCCATGAGACCTCTAGACAATCTGCGGAATATCGGTATCAGCGCCCACATCGACTCGGGCAAGACC
>JBDSIO010000040.1:0-1957 GCA_039917895.1 Fibrobacteria bacterium
GGCTGGGTGATGAGCGAGAACGGGAAGGCGAGTCGCTGCGGCAGGGTCGAGACGCCGGTGGCGATGAGGGAGTAGGGCGAGTCCTCGTAGTTGGCCGGGAACTTGATGGAGCAACCGAGTCCGAAGAAGTTGCCCTCGCCAGGGCGGATCTCCTGATCCGGTTTCTTTCCCGTATGGTTACTGCCCACGTTGGCGCCGTAGGCGATGTTGCCGCGGCCTTCGGGCCAGAGGGCGGAGATGAGCAGGGACTGGTGGTGGAAGCCGACGAAGGGGCCGACCAGGGATGCGCTCAGCTCGCCCTTGTGGATCTGGGTGTTGGGGCCGACCACGGATTGGAAGACCATGCCGCCCAAGGCCACGGAGGAATGTTCCAGGAGCACGCTGCCCGATACCTTGCCGGAGGATTCCACGCGCGCGCCGGGCTGCAGCAGGGAATGCTCGACCCAAGCGTCTTCGGCGGCCAGGCAGGGCTCACCGGGAAGCGAGAGGAAGGCGGAACCGCGGATCAAGGAGGCGCCTTTGATGAGGGTGCCCGGCCCGATCCATGAGCCGTGCACCTGGCGCGTATGCAGGACGGCCGCGCCCTGGCCCACGTAACCGAAACGGGATTTCAATGGCGCAAGGACTAAGTCGATCTTCCGGCTGAACTCCTGCTGGGCCTCGGAGGTCAGAGACAGGGCCGCCATGCAATCGTCCAGGGTCAGTGAGTCCCAGATCCACACACTGCGGGCGCCGGATTCGGTGCCGGGATGGATGGCGCAGCCCATGCTGAAAAGGGTTTGGTCCGGGCAGTCTATTTCCCCGATACCGACCAGCACCGCGCCATCCTCGATCACCTGGCGTTCCAGGCGCGCGATTTGGTACAGGCAGGCGTTGCCGATAACGGCATCAATAATGCGGCAACCGGCCATGCCGGCTGTCCATGAGGTTCCATCCGGGCCCTTCCAGTCGCCATGGAAACCCGCGATCAATACATCGCCCTCGAACCGGTTGTTGCGGATGGTCTCCAGGCCCGCGTCGCTTTCCGCGCTTTCCACCCGTACACGCGACCAATCCGGGCAGATGTTTCCCTGGCGTTCCAGGCGCAGGCGTTCGCCGTCGCTGAGCGGACGGCCCGCCTTCAGGCGGCTATCGGTCCGGGTGAGAAGGCGCAGTCCCGCGACGAGTTCCGACGCGGCCATGACCTCGTCCAGCTTGGCCGACAGATCCGCGAGAATGGCTGGCACGTTCTTTTCGATCATGATGCTGGGGCCCCTGCGGGAACGCATGTACCCGTGGCAACAAGGTAGATTTTTCGTCCGGATCCTTTAATATTGTATTTTTTCCGCGTGCCCCAGGTCCATGCCTTTTTCGATTTCGACGATACCCTGCTGAGCGGGGACAGCATCCTCTTTTGGCTGCGGTTCTACTACGCCCGCCGTCCCTGGCGCCGCGTGTTCCAGCTCGCCAACTGGGTCGGCCTCGTCCTGATTTCGCTGCGTATCATCGATAGCCACACCTTGAAGCGCATCTTCCTGATGCCCATGGGCCTGGAGTCCCCGGCCGAATTGGATCGCCTGGCCGCCGAATTCGTACGCGAGGATCTGGGTCGGCGCTTCCACATTCCCGTGCTGCAACGCTTGTGGACGCATCATCTGCTGGGCCACAAGGTCGTCATCCTCTCCGCCAGCGGCGCATTCTACTTGCGCCACCTCAAGATTTTCCTGCCCATGGCCGACATCCAGGGCACGGAATTGATCTGGCCCGCGCGCGGCCTGGGCCTCCCCAGGTATCGCGACGGCAACCTGCGCGGCGAGAATAAAATCACACGGCTTAAGGCCCTCGGATACGGAAACGCGGGCCCGCTTTCCTTCGCCTATTCCGATCACCAGCATGATCGGTTCCTGCTCGCTTTCTCCGAGTTCCCCATCTGCACCCGCCCCACGGCCAAACTGCGGGGCATCGCGGCGGAGAGGGG
>JBDSIO010000041.1:0-2868 GCA_039917895.1 Fibrobacteria bacterium
TTTCAAGGACAGTGAATGCCGGTTCCTGTGGGTGAACCGCTACATGTACAAGCTCCGCGGCCTGGACAAGCGCGAGGATCTGTTGGGGAAGACCAGCTTCGATATCCACAATGCCGAACGCGCCCAGCAGGCTTTTGAGGACGACAAACGGGTTCTCTCGACCGGCGAATACATCTTCAATAAGCTTGAGACGGATTGCTATGCGGACGGTTCGCCCATGTGGGTGCTGACCACCAAGATCCCCTTGCGCGATTCCCAGGGGCGCGTCATCGGCATCTGCGGCATCTCAAAGGACTTCACCAAGATGGTCCAAGCCGAGCATGTGCTGGCCACCGAAGGCGCCTTGCGCAACGATCTGCTCGAGAGCATCCCGGACGGAGTGTGGTTCAAGGATGCGGACAGCCGCTTCACCTGGGTGAACCGCAGCGTCGTCCAGGACTTCGGCAAACGCAGCCGCGAAGACATCGTGGGCCGCACGGACGCCGATTTTTTCACCCCCGAGCACGCGCAGGAAGCGCGCGCGGACGAACTCCGGATCATGGAAACCGGCGAGTCGCTGATCAATAAGCTCGAGAAGGACAACTTCGCGGATGGAAGCCCGCGCTGGGTATTTACGACCAAGGTCCCGCTGCACGACGTGAGCGGCAGGATTATCGGCACTTGCGGAGTCACCAAGGACGTGACCGCGCTGAAGAAGGCTGAAGAGGCCATGTCGCGCGAAAGCGCGCTGCTCAACGACCTGCTGGAAAACACCCCCGACATCGTGTATTTCAAGGACAAGGACAGCCGGTTCACCTGGGTCAACAAGGCATTGAGCGTCCTGCTGGGCAAGCATTCCAAAACCGAGATCATCGGCAAGACGGATTCCGATTTCTTCGCTCCCGAGTACGCGGCGGATGCGCGCGCCGATGAACTGCGGATCATGACCACGGGCGAACCCCTGATCAACAAGCTTGAGGTGTCCAACTCCGCGGACGGCAAGCCCCGTTCCGTCTATACCACCAAGATGCCCCTCCATGACATGAAGGGCGGGATCATCGGCACCTGCGGCATCACGCGGGATGTAACCGCCTTGAAGCGGGCCGAAGACGCCCTCGCTTTGGAGAGCAACTTACTCAAGGCCATGCTGACCCACATTCCGGATGCCATCTATTTCAAGGACACCCAGAGCCGCTTCGTGCGGGTCAGCACCGCCGTCCACCTTGAAGGGCTAACCGATTTGTCGGAGGCCATCGGTAAGACCGACTTCGATTTCTTCGCCCAGGAGCATGCGCAACAAGCCTTCAACGACGAGCAGGAAATCCTGAAAACCGGCATTCCCATCGTCGACAAGGTGGAGCGGGAGACCTTCGCCAATAATCGGCCCGACGCCTGGGTCTCGACCACCAAAGTCCCGATCTACGACAAGGAGGGCATGGTGACGGGCCTGGTAGGCATCTCCCGCGATGTCACCGAACGCATGCAAGCCCAGGAGGCTATCCGCAAGGCCAAGGAGGATCTCGAAGTACGGGTCCAGGAGCGCACGGCGGCCTTGGTCCAGGAGATCAAGGAGCATCTACGCACCGAGCGCGCGTTGCGCGAAGGCGAGCGCATGCTGCAGGAAGCGAACCAGCGTCTGGAAGGACGCGTCAACCAGCTGCATTTCCTGAACTCGGCCGCGCATCGCCTGGCGCATTACAACCACCGGAGGGAACTGCTTCCCGCCATCCTGGAAACCTTCGCCCGCAGCCATCCCGGCATCGAGGCCGCCCTTTGCGAGATGGGCAAAGAAGGCTACGAGTGCGTCGCGACCACGGCCCGCTTGGCCGATCCCGCCTTGCGGCTCGCCTGCGCGGCCGCGCTTGCGTCGCGCGGCCAGGAACTGCTGACGCTGCCGTTCCTGGTTCCCGATCGGCGCAGCGATGCCGAACTCGGAAAGATCAATTGGCCCGGCCTGGAAGGCCTGCCCGCCTACGCCGCGGTGCCGCTGCTCGTCGAAGACAAATCCCTGGCGCTCGTGCAGTTGTTCGGCACCCCCGCGTTCGCCACCTGGTTCGAGCAGGAGAAGGTCATCGTCAACACCTTGGCGGCGCAATCCGCCATCTCGCTTTCCAATGCCAACAATTTCCAGCAAGTGGAAAAGAAGGCCCGGCTTCAGGGCGAACTCGAAGTGGCCCAGGACATCCAGCGACGGTTCACGCCCCAGAATAAGCCGTCTATTCCGCGCATCAATCTCAAAGGGGTCTATTTCCCGGCCTACGAAGTGGGAGGCGACTACCTGGACTATTTCCAGACGGATTCGGGCAACTGGGTGATCGTAATCGCCGACGTAAGCGGCAAGGGCATTCCCGCGGCTTTGGTGATGACCATGTTGCGCAGCACCTTCCGCGCCGAAGCGCGCTACGAAAGTTCCGCCAAAAAGCTGTTGTGCGCGGTCAACGATCTGATGATCGAGGATTTGGACGACAAGAGCTTTGTCACAGCGCTATGCCTGATCATCGATAAGGACGGGCGCTCAATGTCCTACGCGCGCGCCGGGCATCCGCCTTTGCTTCTGCAACACGGCAAGCACGACAGCACGCCTTCCTCCGTGAATCCCAAGGGAGTGGCCCTCGGAATCGTTTCGGGCCAGGACTTCGCGGACCGGCTCGAAGAAGTCTCAATCGAGCTGATGCCGGGCGATCGTTTCCTAATTTTCACCGACGGCCTGCTTGAGGCCATGGATTCCGAACGCCATTTCTACGGCCTCCAGCGTTTGCTCAAGATCATGTCCGGCGACAGCCCCCATGAACCGGAAACCGTGCTCAAGACCATCCTCGACGACGTGCGCATGTTCATCCGCAGCGAACCTTATCATGATGATTTGACGATGCTGGCGATGGAAGTTAC
>JBDSIO010000042.1:0-15714 GCA_039917895.1 Fibrobacteria bacterium
TCGTCCTCGATTGCGCCCGCGTCGAACAGATTGTAGGATGCCGCTGCCTCGACATTGCGGAAGGTTACTGCGTAATTCTGCTCCTCGTAGGAAAACGGGGTAATCGGATCCTTGTCCCGGATGGTAACCGTGTCATGCGAGGTCAGGTTGCCGCGGGCGAAGGAAGCCTCCAGCGAGACCGGCATGGAGTGGTTGGCCCAGGACAGGAAGAACTGGGACTCCTTGTCCGCGGATAGGATCTCGTCGTGGGCGCCGAAATAATCGATTCCGTTGCCGACCTCAAGCAACAGGGCTGCGGAGACCTCGTTCTTGGTGATGGGGTCGTTGATTAGGCCGTTGAAACCCGCGAGCCATTTGGGTTCGCCCTCGCGCGCCGATCGCGTGCGCGAGGACATCTCCTCGCCGATCAGGAGCGGGTTCAGGAAATAGCGGTTGGGCGCGCCGACGTATTTTTCACTCTTGCCGCCGAAGTCGATGGGTTCGACCTTCTCGTTCCCGGGGTGCAGGTTGCGCAAGGCGGCGGGGGGCGCGGCCATGACCGTGGGATTGTCCAGCAGATACAGGGAGAATCCGTCCTTGTCATAGCCGACGTAGGCCAGATGCCGTCCGGAGGGATCCACAGCGGGGGCGAAGGCGCCGCCGGCGACTTGGGTGACGGACTCGAGGGTGCCTGAAGCGCCGGGCCCGCTTTCCGTTCCGGTCGCGCCGTTCTCGCCATTCGCGGCATTTGCGAACGTGTAGCGGTAGATGTTGTAAATGGCGTTGCTGTCCGCGGAGAGGAAGAACGACTTGCCGTCCGGGCTCCATTCGGGATCCCGTTCATCGTACGGCCGCGTCAGCAGGGGCTGGTATCCGGTACCGTCCGCATTGATGATACCGATGTTGCGCGAAGCGCCGTCATAGTAGGAGAAGAGGATGGTCTTTCCGTCGGGCGAAAAGCGGGGCGAATAAATGTTGTAGCCGAAGCTCCCCTCGGTCGCGCTATCCGAAGGAAAGAGGGTCTTGACTTCATCCGGGTCCAGTTCGGTTTTGCCCGTCTTGGGATCCGGCCCTTCGGGAACGGGAGCGACGCATAGGTAGAAGTTGGTCAGGCGGTTGCGCACGAATACGATGCGCTTGCCTTCCTTGTCGTAGCTGGCCTGCACGGCGTTCAGGTTCTTGGTGTAGCGAACCAGGGTCTTGTCCGGGCCGAAGTCGGCCAGGTTCTGCAGGAAGCCCCGCTTACGCATGGGGTTGCGCTGGTATATGTCCATCTTGTGCATGCCGTCCTTGTCCTCGTTCTTGGCCGAGTTGTACAGGATGGTGCTGTCGTCCGGCGCCACCGCGAAGGGACTGCGGATGGGGGCCACCATTTTCAGGCGGTCATCCTCCTTTTTAACGGTGTCGGCGAGAACGTATTTGTAAAGCGCGCCTTTGAAATCGTCGCGGCCGCGGTTGGAAATCAGAAAAATGTTCTCGCCCTTGGAATCCCAGCGCGGATAGTAGTTGTAAAAGCCTTCGGAGGTCAGTTTTTTGCCTTGCCGCAGCGTGCCCAGCGCCTTTACCTGATCCGCATACTGGGCCGTGATGGCGTTCTTCCAATCCGCCCACACCGTCTTCGCTTCCTTGCCCAGCACGCGCTCCATGGAACCGGAAAGGGTCTGGCGATGGATGCGCGCGTTCTCGGCCCACAGGCGCGTGATGGCGGGATCGCCGTAGCGCGCGGCGATGTAGCGCACGAACCCGAAACCCTGGGTATAGGGGCCGAGCTCGTATTCCAGGCTGGTGCCCGCGAAGGAACCCATCCGGTCGTAACCGAGCAGTTTGTTGTCGAGGGCGGCGGTTCGCAAGAGCATGTCGCGGTGCGAATCCCAGGCATCGTATCCGGAGAGCTCCGATTCATATTGGGCCACGCCCTCCGCGAACCAATTGGGTTGATGCGTGAAGGGGATGATGGTGGCGGCGGAGGATTGCACCGGCTCGTTGTAGTAGTCCTGATAGCCGAGCACCAGGCCCTGGATCGGGCTGGCCAGCTTGCTGGAGGATTGGATGGACACCAGGTGCGAGAACTCGTGGGTGACCACGTCCTTGAGCCAGTTGTGCGTGCTGCGGATTGGGAAGTCCCAGTCCGAGATCCACACGGTCATGGTGTTCTGCAGCGAGTTGGCCCAGCCGTTGGAGAAAATGTCCTCGCGGATGATGAATTCCACTTTGTTGGGCAGGCGGATCTGGTAGCGCTTCAGCTTTTCCTCGGCAACGCCCTCGGCGATGCCGGCGATATATCCGGCCACGGGTTCGAGTTCGGCGGGATAGTGGAAGCGGAAATGCTCCGTTTCCGAGCTGCGCCATTCGATATGGGCTTCGTTGCGGTTGAAGGTGAAGGCGGGGGAGGAAACCGCTGATAGGAGGATCCAGAACAGGGAGGTCAGCAGAGTGGCGATGAAATGCGGCTTCGTCCGGGGTCCGGGGTCCGGGCTTTGGCGCGAAGACGAAGTATGGAAGCAGCGGCTTCCTGGATACCGAAGCGCGGAAAAAGTTTTACGCCAGACGCCAGACCCCAGACGGAAGCGGGCTGCCCTGGAAACGGTTCCTTCGGCGCTCGATGCCCGACCAAGTCTTATCCAATGCAAAAAGGACTCCGATTTCATTTTGGGAGGGTATTGCCGCACCGCATAAGCCCCCATAGTGTACAAAATTAGGGCAGCGAGTTACATTCCCAAAGGAGCAAAAACCTTGGCCAGTTTCACCGAAAGATACCACGAACTCACCAAGTACAACCCCCATACGATCGATAAACTGGGGCCGGTTCATTGGGATCATCAGCCTCCGGCGTTCAAGGCCATCAGCTCCAAGGTCAAAATCGACCTGCTCTCCCGCCTGCAAGCGGTCATGGAGCATCTCGACGAAGGCGCCCCGGTCACGGAAAGTCCCGAAGCCGGGCTCGAGAACATCGCCAAACTCCTGTTCTTCACCCTTGGGCTTACTGCGCGTCTCGGTGACGGGGCGGGCGGCGATCAAGGCGGCGGGGACTACTTCCTGCGCGCCGCTCCTTCCGCCGGCGGTCTGTACCCGACCGAGATGTACGTCGCCGCGCGCAACCAGAGCGGCCTGCCCGACGGGCTGTATCATTACCACTCCCTAAAGTCCTCCCTAATCCCCGTATGGCAGGGCGCCTTCTGGGGCGATCTCAAGCATTACTTCCTCGGCCATCCCGCCGTGGACGCCTCCGGCCTCATTCTCATCTTCACCGGCATGTATGCACGCAGCGCTTGGCGCTACAAGGAGCGCGCCTACCGGCGCATCCTGCTCGACACGGGCCATGCCGTGGGCAACCTGCTGGAAGTCTGCCGTTACGCCGGTCTCGATCACTCCCTGATGGGCGGCTTCCTCGACGCGGGCCTTGAAGAGCTGTTGTTCCTCACCTCCAAGGAGGAGTTCCCGCTGCTGGGCGTGGCCATTGGTCCTGCCGGAACCCTGCCCGCCCTTTCGGGCCAGCATCCCGGCGAAACCACCGCGGAAGCCATCCGCCAGCTCGCCGCCGCCGCCAAGGAAGCGGGCGGCAAAGACGCCATGCAAGTGCAGCAGAACGCTTGCGAACGCATCCTGTCCGAAAAGACCCTGCGGCCCCCGCTGGAAGGGCCTTGCGGGGGACCGGTGTTCGCCGTGCCCAAGGATTTCAATCCGCTGAAGACCATCCTGAACCGCCGCAGTTGCCGCAAGTTCAACGGTGGATCGATCACGCTCGATCGCCTGACCGAGCTGCTGGCGTATTCCTTCCGCCCCGGAGGGGCCCCCTGGTGCCTGTCCTCGGGCCGGCTGGAATTCCATCTCGTCGCCCTGAACGTCGATGGTCTCGAGCCCGGCGTCTACCGGCTCGACTCCCTATCCCTGCGCCTGGATTCCAAGCGTCCCGGTGATTTCCGTTCCGAAACCAACTTCATGTGCCTGGGCCAGGATCTGGCGGATGAGTGCGCCTTCGCCCTGGTGCATACCGCCGATCTGGCGGGCCTCACCGAGGCCTACGGCGATCGGGGCTACCGCTACGCCTGCATGGACGCGGGACAGATCGGCGAGCGCATCAACCTGTGGGCCGTCCACGCCGGACTGGGTTCCAGCGGCATCGGCGGCTACTACGACGATCAAGCCAATGAATTGCTCGACATCCCGCTGACGCACGGGATCCTTTATATCACCTTGGTGGGCGTTCCGGAAGCGGGGTAGCCCCTGCCTTCTGGTATTCTGGTTCCCCCCGCCCCGGCGATTTAACTTTGCGGTTTTCCTTTGTAATTTTGCAGGTTCCCATTTAACCGGTTGGCGCCCATGATCCCTGACATCAGCCTCTATAACACCGCATCCCGCAAGCAGGAGCCTTTCTCCACCTTGCATCCCGGCGTGGCGAACGTGTATTGCTGCGGGCCTACCGTGTACCACTACGCCCATATCGGCAATCTGCGCACCTATGTCTTCGAGGACATGCTGCGGCGCGTCCTGGACTACCAGGGTTTTACGGTCAACCACATCGTGAACATCACCGACGTGGGCCATCTCACCTCCGACGCCGATACCGGCGAGGACAAGATGGAAAAAGGCGCGGCGCGCGAAGGCAAGACCGTCTGGGAGATCGCGGATTTCTACACCCAAGCCTTCATGAAGGATTGGGATCTGCTCAACCTCGTCGCCCCTTCCAAATGGACCAAGGCTACGGACCATATCCCCGAGCAGATCGCCCTGGTCAAGGTCCTGGAAGAAAAGGGCCTGGCCTACCTGATCCCCGGGGACGGGATGTATTTCGACACTGCGCGCTTTCCGCGCTACGCCGACTTCGCCGGGCTGGACATCAAGGGCATGCAGGCCGGCTCGCGGGTGGAAATGGTCGAAGGCAAACGCAACCCCACCGACTTCGCCCTCTGGAAGGTCTCGCCCACCGACAAGCTTCGCGCCATGGAATGGGATTCGCCCTGGGGCCGCGGCTTCCCGGGCTGGCACGTGGAATGCTCCGCCATGGCCATGAAGCACCTTGGGCCTACTCTTGACATCCACTGCGGCGGCACCGACCACATCCGCGTGCACCACAGCAACGAGATCGCCCAGTCCGAGGGTGCCACGGGCGTTACCTTTTCCCGCTTTTGGCTGCACGGCGGCTGGCTGCTCGAAGCGCCCGATGCCGAAGGCGGCGGGGGCAAGATGTCCAAGTCCTCGGGCGAGTTCGTCACCCTGGAAGTGCTGATCCAGAAGGGTTACGGCCCCATGGACTACCGGTATTTCTGCCTGGGCGCCCATTACCGCAGCTACCTGAACTTCAGCTTCGAGGGCCTGGACACGGCGCGCGATTCGCTCAAGAGCCTGCGCCGTAAAACCGACCCCCTGATCGGCAAGGCCACGTCCATTGCGTCCGAAAACGCACTCGATTGGCAGCGGCGCTTCAAGGAAGCGGCTTTCGACGATCTGGGGTTTCCCCAGGCCATCGCGGTGCTTAACCAGATGCTGAAAGACCCGAATCTTTTGGACGGTGAAAAGGCCTCGCTGGTGCGCGACTTCGATCGTCTGCTCGGGCTCAAGCTCGGAGAGAAATCCGAGGGCGCGGACAAGGCGCTTCCCGGTCCGCTCCACGCCTTGCTCGACGAGCGCAAGGACGCGCGCAAGAACAAGGAATGGAAGCGCAGCGACGAGATCCGCGATCTGCTGAAGGCCAAGGGATTCGGGATCAAGGACAATCCCGACGGCACCACCAGTTGGTTTCCATTGTGATACCGTCCGGAGCCCTGGGCTTCCCGAAAGTTCCGAACGGTTACTTTCAGTCCACGGGGAATTCCTTAATTGTCCTCCCCCCGCTTTAATTTCTATTTATGGTGTTCGGATATTGATGATATAATTCCCTGACGGGAATAAACCTTCAACCACATTCATGGCGGCAACAATGTTCAGGATGGACGACAAAGAAAAAGACAAGGACAAGGAAGAGCCTTCCTTCCTCGCCAAGGAAATCGCGGAGTCCTTCATCAAGGCCCGCAAGATCTTCCTGTGGTCCCAGGTGGACGATAAGACGGCAGAGCAGATCGTCAAGCAACTCATCTATCTGGATACCCAGAACCATGAGGACATCATCTTCTACATCAACAGCCCCGGCGGCGTGATCTCCTCCGGCCTCGCCATCATCGACGCCATGCAGGCTGTGAAGTCGGACGTGGTCACCATCGTTTCCGGCCAGGCGGCCTCCATGGGAGCGGTGCTGCTCGCGGGCGGGACCAAGGGCAAGCGATACGCGTGGAAGAATTCACGGGTGATGATCCATCAGCCGCTGATCTCCGGCCACATGTACGGTCCCGCCACCGACATCCAGATCCAGGCCGAAGAGATGCTCCGCATCCGCACCTCCTTGAACAGGTTCCTGGCCGATGCCACAGGCAAGTCCATCGAACAGATAGAGGCCGATACCGATCGCGACCGGTTCATGACAGCCGAAGAGGCCAAGGCCTACGGCATGGTTGATATCATCGAAAACAGGTTATAAGACCGCCGCGTTCCCGGCTCTGGGTCTTCAGTCCGGAGGCCGGGCACATCCTCCGATTCCCTCGCTTCGCCCCTTGGAGTCTGGGGAAGAAAACACACTCAAAGAATCGAATAAGTGCTGTCAAAACCCCATATTTGACGGCTCTTTTCTTTCTTGCCCCAACCCCTGGACTCCAGACGCCAGACGTCTTCCTGGATTACGTCTTCCTGCATCACGACCAAGGAACCCTTTCCTTCCGCCCTCCATCCATGCTAAACTCTTCAAAGAACCCTAACCAAAGACCGCGAGCATGAACGAGGAGTCCAAAAAGCGTTACCAACGGATCATCCAGGATCTGGGGCAGATACCGACCATGCCCACCATTGCCGCCAAAGTGATGCAGATAGTCAACGATCCGCATTCCAGCGCCGAGGATGTGGCGAAATTCATCTCCCGGGACGTGGCTCTCACGTCCAAGGTGCTCCGGCTCGCCAATTCGGCCTTTTACGGAATCCCGCGGACCATATCGTCCGTGAATTCCGCCATCGTCATCCTGGGATTCAACACCATCCGCAGCCTGGTGCTTTCGGCTTCGGTCCTGAAGGTGTTCCCGCAGAAGCCCGGCCTGGCCGCCAGCTTCGACAGGAAGGCGTTTTGGAAGCATTCCTTCATGGTCGGCATCGCCTCGCGCATGGTGGCGCAGATCTACCGCAAGAAGAGGCTCGTCGACATGGAGACCGCCTTCAGCGCGGGGCTGCTCCATGATATCGGCAAGATTATCCTGGAGCAGTTCTCCAACGACGATTACGTGCCCGTGCTCAAGGCCGCCAAAGAACAGCGCCTGCCCTTGGTCATGGTGGAAAAATCCATGCTCGGCATGAGCCACGCCGACGTGAGCGGCATGCTGGTCGACAAATGGCAGATGCCGAACGAGCTGAAAGGCCCCATCGTGCACCACCACTCCCCCATGGAGGACAAGACCTCCCAGGATATGGCCTGTATCGTGCATTACGCCAACCACCTGTGCCACGTAAAGGGGAGCGGCTGCATGGACAACGAGACTTACGCGCCGTTGATCAAGGATGTCGAGGCTGTGCTTGGGCTCGGCATCACCGAAGAATCCCTGCTGGAGGAGCTCGAGAAGCATATCCAGGAGGCGGAACCCTTCTTCTCGTTGATCGAAGCGAACTAGCGGAACCGCTCTCCGCGCATCGCGGATCGCGGGGGCGGGAAAACGACGACCATGCCAGACAGCGATTTCGGAAGCCCCGAAGCCTTCTTCAAAAACCACGGCGGCGTTCCCAAGAACCCGGCGCTTATCCGCCAGACCTTGGAGGTGCTTCGCGATCCCACCTGCGCAGCGACCGACTTGGTGGCCGTGCTCGAAAGGGAGCCGGCCATCTCTTCCAAGGTGATCAAGGCGGCCAATTCCGTCTTCTTCGGCACCCCCAAATCGATCACATCGCTCAAGGCCGCCATCGTGCGCCTTGGGAACCACAACATCTCCCGCATCGCATTGTCCGCATCCCTGGCCGGACGCGTTGAAGGACCCTGGGCGGATTTCTGGAAGCATTCCATTTCGGTGGCCATGCTCTCGCGCCATATCGGCAGATTCACGGGAGCCTATTCCAAGCAGGAAGAGGAGGAGCTCTTCTGCATGGGCCTGCTGCACGACCTCGGCGTCATGATCGAGATGGAATCGGGCCAGTTCGGGCGCGTGAACCAGACCTTGCAGGGCGGCAACCTGACCCTGTCCGAGACCGAGAACCTGGTTTTCGGCTTCGATCACGGCCGCCTTGGCCGGGTGGTTGCTGAGCAATGGAACTTCCCCGGCGACCTCGTGGATGCCATCGCCTGCCATCATCAACCCGAACTCAGCAAGGACTTTTATCGTAAAGTGATCGTCGTCCATCTCGCGGACCTGATCAGCCATGGGTTCAAAATCACCAATCTCAAAAGCGAAGCCGCGCCGCCCACGCAGGAAGCCTATCTCCTGGAATTCAACATGCCTGTAGAGCAACTGATCCTGTTCGGGGATTGGCTGATGGAGCAGAAGGCGGAGATCGATGCGTTCGGGGATATGATGGGTTGACGCTGCGAGTCTTCCCAAGCTCCCAAGCGTCCATTTCCGACAATCCCAATCAAATCGCATCTTCTTCCCCGGTATCCACCAGGTCTCACACCATATTTTATATTCCGATCAACACGGGAATTAATACATGGGTTTTTTCAACAATATCGTAAAGGGCCTGACCAAGACGCGCGAAAGCATGGTCAAGGAGGTCAAGGGCGCCTTCGGCAAGGGCAAGCTTACCGAACAGGTGATCGAGAACATTGAGGAGAAGCTGCTGGCCGCCGACATCGGCATGGACGTGGCAGCGCGCATCATGGAAGAGGTGCGGGTCAAGGCCAAAGGCGAAGAGATCGACAGCAAGCAGTTGCTCGAGTGGATGGCCGAGGCCACGCGCGGCCTAATGCCGGTGACGCCACCCTGGATGGCGAAGGCCAAGCCGCACGTGATCCTGGTGATCGGCGTGAACGGGGCCGGGAAAACCACCACTATCGGCAAGTTGTCCCATTACTACAAGGCCAAGGGTCTGAATGTCATGGTAGCGGCCGCGGACACGTTCCGCGCGGGCGCGATCGCGCAACTGGAGAAGTGGGCGCAGCGCGTCGAGGTGGACATCATCAAGCATCAGGAAGGCGCGGATGCGGCCTCGGTGGCTTTCGATTCCTATGCCGCCGCCAAGGCGCGCGGGACGGACATCCTCATCATTGACACGGCCGGGCGCCTGCACAACAAGGGCCACCTGATGGAAGAACTTCGCAAGATGGTGCGCGTGTTGCGAAAGCACGACGAAGCCCTTCCGCATGAATGCCTGCTGGTCGTGGACGGCAACACGGGACAGAACGCGATCCAACAGGGCCAGGGCTTCAACGCCATCGTCAAACTCGACGGACTGGTGGTGACCAAGCTGGACGGGACCGCGAAAGGCGGATCGATCATTCCCCTGTGCCGCGAGTTCGGCATCCCCATTGCCTGGGTGGGCGTGGGCGAAGACCTGGATGACCTCATCCGTTTCGACCGCGATGAATACGTACAGGGCCTTTTTCTCAAGGAGGGGGAAATCACCGAATTGATTCCCGATCCCACCGCGCTCCCGGAAGGCAAATCCGCTTCGGATTATTATTTGGGAGTTTGAGGCGGCGATCCGCTTCCTCCGGTCCGATATGTCATGATTACGTCATGATTCCGTACCCATTCGCCCGCATTTGACGAGGCCATGTCATACAAAAGGAAAATCCGGATTCGGCTTGCCCCGGTTAAGGGCCCCTTGTAACTTGGCTTCACGTCCTGAAGGCCGCCCCATAGAGGCCTGGGGCCTTGGTAAAACACCGCCTTTCCGCTCGGAATGGCCTGATCGGGGAAATCGAATTGACAGCTCTAGGGACCGGCGGTACTATAAAAATCAGCGCACTCAAGCTGTTGCCGTTGCTCTTGTTGGCTTTGGGAGGATGCCAAAGGGGTGAATTCACTCCGGATGCCAAGTTTGTAGATTTATATGTTGAACTGAAATTGGCTACCGTTGGGTATTCCAACGACTTGGAAAAGGTGAACCGGATTCGCAGGATCATTTTGGCGCAACACCATGTGACCCCGACCGAGTTCCACGCGGAGACTGAAAAACTGATGACCCATCCCGACACCTGGAGACGTTTCCAGGAGGATGTGGTCGCCAGGGTCGAAGTGGTCCAGGCGAGCCATAAAGAAGGAAAGCAGGAGAAATAAAATGGCATCCGAATTCGTTAAAGAGCTGACCAGCGACAACTTCGAAGCCGAAGTCGCGACATATACCGGCACCGTGCTGGTGGATTTCTGGGCCCCCTGGTGCGGCCCCTGCCGCATGGTGGGACCCGTGGTGGAAGAGCTGGCCAAGGATTACGCCGGCAAGGTCAAGGTGGGCAAGCTGAACACCGACGACGCCCCCGACATCGCCAGCAAGTTCGGCATCCGCAGCATCCCGACTCTGTTGTTCTTCAAGGACGGCGCCGTGGTGCAGCAGCTGGTGGGAGCCTATCCCAAGAGCAAAATCAGCGAGAAGCTGGAAAGCGCGATGAAATAACATGTCCCTACTCCGCCGCAGCCTGTCCATTTCCACCCTGCTTCTGGGGACCTATGCGTTTTCGGGAACGCAAGCATCCGCCCAGAACGTGAATTGGAAGCCCTTCGAAAAGGGTCTCAAGGATGCGGCGGCCGGCAAGAAATACGGTTTCGTGGACGTGTACACGGATTGGTGCGGTTACTGCAAACAGTTGGATGCGACCACCCTCAAGGCCAAGCCCGTGGTCGCCGAGCTCGACAAGCATTTCGTCAGCATCCGCTTTAACGCAGAGAGCGAAGAGAAGGTCACCTGGAAGGGCAGGCAGCTCACGATGGCCGAACTCGCCGCGACCTGGGGCGTGCAAGGTTTCCCGACCATGCTGTTCCTCAATTCCAAAGGCGAGATAATCGGCAGCTTCGCCTCCTTCGCGGATGCGGATCTGATGATCAAGCTGCTCACTTACATTTCATCAGGCGCCCGAGAGCGCAAGGTTTCCTTCGAGGACTACCTGAAAGAAGCGTCTTGATGGAATATGTATTCCTGGTCACGGCGGGCCTTCTGATCCACACGTATCTGTTGTATCCGGTTTCTCTCCCGGTGCTCAGCCTGTTCTTCTCGCTCCGCCGCAAGCAGGGAAATCCGAACAAATTCAAGGTTTCCATGGTCATCGCCGCCCACAACGAAGAGAAGGTGATCGAGGAGAAGATCCGCAATTGCTTCGACCTCGAGTTCCCGCGCAAGAATCTGGAAATCCTCATCGGCTCCGACGCCTCCACGGACAAGACCAACGCCATCGTCTCGCGCTATGCGCCCGACGTGAAGCTGTTCCAGTACAACCAGCGCGGCGGCAAGGCCGCGGTGCTGAACCAACTGGTCCCCCGCGCTCAGGGCGACATCCTGGTCTTTTGCGACGCCAACACCATGCTGTTGCGAAACGCCCTGCAGAAGCTGCTGGCCCATTTCGAGGATCCTTCGGTGGGTTGCGTCTGCGGGCGCCTCATTCTCCACGATTCGGGCCATTCTTCCCTGGGCATCGGCGAGAGCATCTACTGGAACCTGGAATCGGAAATCAAGAAGCTGGAAGGCAAGCTCGGCATCGTCATCGGCGCCAACGGCGGCATCTACGCCATCCGACGCGAACTCTTCGAGCGCATCCCCGTCGACAAGACCGTGATGGACGACTTCTTCGTGACCACGCGCGTCCTCAAATCCGGCAAGGCCGCTATCTACGAGCCCCAGGCCATCGGCAGCGAGGAAACCTCACTGGAATCCTTCGGTGAATTCCACCGCAAGGTGCGTATCAGCCAGGCCAATTTCAATCTCCTCTCAAAATACACCCCGCTGCTCAACCCTCTGCGGGGCATGGTGGCTTACGGCTTCTTCTCCCACAAGTTCCTGCGCTGGATAGCCCCTGTGCTCATGATGGTGCTGCTCGTCTCCAACGCCCTGCTGCTCGACGAGAGCCCGTTCTACTATGCCGCATTCGCCGCCCAGACCATGCTCTACTTCATCGCCGGCCTGGGATACGCCCGCAACGGCAAGGCGCGCAAATCCAAGTTCCTGCTCATCCCCTTCTATTTCGTTTCCATGAACATGGCATTGCTGATCGGCATGTTCCGCGCCATGTTCAAGAACGAAGGCGGCAAAGGCGGCATGTGGAACCGGATCGAACGCAGCGACATCTTCCGCGTCGATCCCCGGATGAAGAAGAGCGCGCCAACCGCGGCCCGCGTCAAGGTCAACGAGTTCTCCTCCTGACCTGGCGCCATTCTCACGCCGCTTTCTGAACCCCTGACCGCTTGGGAATCCCCGCCCCTCCACCTGGGGAAAATATTACTATTCCTTTCATGGGCCCCGCGCGGACGCTCCGCCATCTAATAATACTCTGGTTGATGTTTCCCATCGCGGCAGTGGCCGGGGCCGTCATGACCGGCACGTTCGGAGTCGATTCCCGCGACCGCTACAAGGGCGCCGGATTCGCCTACTCCGCCGGCTTCTACGCCAAGTTCGACGACATGACGTTGCTGGGCATACAGTCAGGGCAAGGCACGGTCTCCAGCTCCGAGGCTATCCCCCTCCTGGGCAGCGCCATGATCCGCCTCCCCATCGGCCGCATCGTACTTCCGGTCGCCATCGGCGATCTCGGCTACGCCTTCGATGACGATCACCCGGGCTTGCTTTGGCGCGCCGGCGGGGGGTTCGATATCCGCAATGGCCGCCACTCCAGCATCCTGCTCCTCGGCGCGCACGAAAGCCAGGCCTCCCATTACGGCTGGATCGCCCGCCTGGGCCTGCTGCTGGAGTTCTGATCGCACCCGCGATCCGAATCACCGTTCAACGAACCACACACCGCTTCTCAAACCAATCGCCCACCTGCTCCAGCGCAGCTCAGGTGTTGCGGTCGCCACCGCTCGCGAGCACTCGCTCACGGCTCACAGCCCCGCGAACAGTCCAGTGGAATGTGAGCCACCCCGTCGATATCCAAATGTGGGCGGTTCGCTGCTATCGACAAGACCCGTTGGCCCGCATCCACACACTGGAGGCGAACGAACATCTTATTTCGGCATAAGCGAGTCTCGATCAGCAGTGAATCGACGCCGTAACCCGACGAAAAGAGGGGGTAGGGGGATGCTCTTGGTTCGACGGGGCGGCTCCCGGGGGCAGGGTGGCTGAGATCAGGCGAAGGCTTGAAGCGCCCTTGGACGCGGGAGGCGGCAAAGGGCGTCTGCGGAAGCCCTCTCGACGTAGACCGGCATTCGCGCTTTGATGCCGTCAGACCGCGCAGAATCAACCGCGGACAAGTTGTGACCCACTTTATTGGCTAGCTGAAGGCCATAGCCGTCGAAGACACCCTGCCCCCGGGAGCCGCCCCTTCGCTTCCATGGGAATCTTCCTCTTATCCCTTCCCACCCCAACCCCTCAAACGGTAAACTATCCGCATGAGTGGATTCGCCCCAGGGGTACGTCTCGTCAAAAAAAGCCTGAACGCCTTGGGACTGGAACTCAAGCGCGTCCGCCCACCCTCAGCCACCGGCTCCCGTAGTTTTTCCAATTTCAATGAAGACACCATCATCCTGGACCTGCTTGCCAAGATCCAGCTACGCCATCGCTTCGCCGTGGATATCGGCGCCGGGGACGGCGAAACCATGTCCAACTCCTACAGCCTTTTCAAGAAGGGCTGGTGCGGCCTCGCCGCCGAATGGAATGGAACCCGCTTCGCCAAACTTGCCTATCGCTACGCGGCCTTTTCCGGCGCCCGCCTTGTCCGTACCCGCATAACTCCCGAAAACGTGCTCAATCTGCTCTCCGCCTGTGAAACCCCCAAGGAATTCGGCTTCCTGAACCTGGACATCGACAGCTACGATCATTACGTTCTCGAAAAGCTCCTGAGCGCCTACCGCCCATCCCTCATCTGCGCCGAGATCAACGAAAAGATTCCCCCGCCCCTGCGATTCACGGTCAAATGGAATCCCGACCACGCCTGGGTCCAAGACCACTTTTTCGGCCAAAGCCTCTCAATCCTCGAAGATCTGGCCAAGCTCAACGGCTATGCCCTGGTCGGCCTGGAGTACAACAACGCCTTTCTCATCCCCCGCGAACTCAACCCCGTCCCCATCATGTCCGCCGCCGACGCTTACCGCCAAGGCTACTCCGACCGCCCCGATCGCCTCCTGCGCCTCCCCTGGAACAAGGACATGGAACCCCTCCTCACCCTATCCACCGAAGAAGCAAAAGCCTTCGTGAACGAAAAGTTCAAAGCCTATGCCGGCCGCTATATCCTGGAATAGCGCCCCGCCAGCGAAGCGCCGCGCCATCAACAAGCCACGTTCGAAAAGCCCCCTTCGAAAAGCCCAATACGCCCACCCCCTGCGGAACACCTCCCCGGTCGCCCCGCCCGGCAACAGAAAAGCCCTCATCGACAGCCACAGAGCCGACCGGAATAACCCGACGAAAGGGGGGGGGATGGGGGAGCGCTTGTGTCCACGGGGCCGCTCCCGGATGCGGGTCGACTGAGGTCAGGCGAAGTCCTGCAGCGCCCTTGGCCGTAAAGGGAGCCTGAGCGCGTCTGCGGAAGCCCTCTCGACGTTGACCGGCATTCGCGCTCAGGCTCCGGAGGCCCCAACGTATCGTCTTACGGCCGAGTCGAGACTAACCCCATCGGCCAGCGCAAGGACGCAGCCGTCGAAGGCGACCCGCATCCGGGAGCGGCCCCTTCGCCCCAGCGAACTTCATCCCACTTCCTCTTCACGCCAAACCCTCTTACTCCAACAACCTCGCCCGCGCCCACGCCTCCGCCTCCCCGACGCCTGCGAGCTCCCCCTCCAACTGCAGCTCAAAGCTCTCAGCGATTAGCCGTCCGACCTCCGGTCCCGGCTTCATCCCCAACGACAGCAGAAACTTCCCCGTCAGATACGGCTTCGGCTTGGTCGCCAACACGTTCAATTCCCGCGACTGCTGCAACAGCCATGCGCCCGCCGGGAACTCTCGCGCCAGCGCGTCCGGCGTGGTCCGTCCGAAATGATCCGCCTGCGCCACGCGTACGAGCTTCTCGATGTCCACGCGCAGCGCCAGACGCCGGATCGCGCTCGGCTTGATTTCCGAACGCGCCTTATACAACAGCGCCGGCTTCAGGTGCTCGCGCACGAAAGCCACCACGGCCTCCACCAGCGCCGTTTCGCGCGTTAGCCGATCGAGAAACGACCGAGTCGGATCCTCTCCGCGCACGTCATGGCCCGGGCTGCGCCAGCGGCCATCGGAGAAAACCGTGCAGGCCGGCTTCCCGAAATCGTGGCACAGGGCGCCCAGCATCAAGGCCATGTTGTCGAACTCGCCGTACTCGTCCAGGCGTAGCTTCGCCGCCTCGTCGATCACCATGTTGTTATGGATCCATACGTCGCCTTCGGGATGCCACTCCGCTTCCTGCTGCACGCCGATCAGGGCCTTCAGCTCGGGGAAATATTCCAGGAGGCCCAGCTTGCGCATCCATTCCAGGCCCAAGGAAGGGCGCGCGGCCTTGAGCAAAAGCTTGCGGAACTCGCCGTAAATGCGCTCCATGGGGAGTTCGCCCAGGGGCAGCCTGCGGCACAGTTCCTGGGTTTCCGGGGCGATGTCGAGCTCGAAGCGGGCCGCGAACTGGATGGC
>JBDSIO010000043.1:0-18153 GCA_039917895.1 Fibrobacteria bacterium
GACGACATGGAACGCTCCGCGGCTTTGCTCCGATCGAAGGCTTCGATGGCCATGCGCAGCATTTTGATCTGGAACTTGATGATCTGGAAGTCTTCGATACCGTATCCCGTGGTGAGCAGAGGTTCGACCTGGTGGTACTTGCCGTTCTCCTTCTCCAGGAATCCGAGCCGCAACAGGAGTCCAATGGAATCCTGGGCCTTGAAGGGGCTCAGGGCCGGCCTCAACGCCTTGCCGAGCCTTGCGAAATCGTCGCGGAAATCGGTCATGGCCGCGAGCTCACGTACCGCGCAATGGTGCCATTCGGAGAAATACTCGTACTTCTCGCTGCCTATGTGAAGGGTATTGCGGGCCTTACGCAAGGCGATCAGCTTGTCGAAGCACCGGCTTTTTTCATTTACGGTCTTGGCTTGATTGAAGAAGACCAGGTGCTCGAAATATTCCCGCCCTTGTTCGTCCAGGTTCAAGGCAGCCGCCACTTTTATCAGGGTCTCCTGGGTGAGATTCCGCTTCCCTTCCATAAGGAACTTGAAGAAGGGCGCGGAATTGATGCCGGCCTTCTGCGAGAGGTAACGGAACGAGAAGGCGGGGTTCTCCGCCTTGCGCTCTTCATAGTGGTGCTTTATGAAAAGACGATAATCGGAATATTCGTAGAGTGGATTCATGGCGGATTGGCTATTCACCCAATCTACCTGGATAGTGCGTTCTGCGAAACCAACCTGGGCAAAATCCGTTTACGCATGTAAACATGGCATCGACAGGTTTTCCTGCGTACCGGCGGTGAAGACGCAGTTTTAGGGATGTTTGATGTTGGATTTTTTGGTTCGCTCCGGTACGGATTGTGCCCGCCACCGTCTTGATCGATGCGGCCGGGCCGTTTGGTCAAAAAAGGCACCATGGATCCCAGATTCGGGACGGAATCGTAACACGTAATAACGGAGATTAGCTAATATGGTTGGAGGCTAATATCGTCGGAGAGCGGAGGCGCGTAATGGGCACCATGGTCACCAAAGGCATTCGGATGGAAGGTAAAGCGAGGATTGTAAACCCACTCGGCCGGGCGGCGTTGGTCTGGGCGGGCGTTACGGTTTCAGGCTTGGGCTTGGCTTCGGCGCAAAGCTATAAATACGATTTCGGTCCAGCCGGGGCCACAGCCGCGGCGGGTTTCACGGCGGTCAACCCGTCCCAAGTCTATTCCTCCGCCGCGGGATTCGGATTCGAGAAAAGCGGGGTAACCTGCGAGAGCAAGGGCACGGATGCCCTGACCGGGGACTTTTGCACCGGAGCGTTTATGTTCTCCGTGAAAATTCCGCAGGGCAATTACAACCTGACCGTCCATTTCGGCGATCCTTCCGGCACTTCGGAAACCACGGTGGAGGCTGAGAACCGTCGCTTGCTCTTCGATCGGATAACTACGGCCTCCGGGCAATTGGCGAACAGGACCATCACGGTGAACCGGCGCGAGGCCAAGAGCATCGACGGCTCGGTTACCATGACGCTTAAGGACCGGGAGCTCGGCTATCGTACCTGGGATGAAAAACTGACCATCCTGATCACGGGGCGCAAGTCGGCGGTGGCGGGCCTGGAATTGACCAAGGTGGACAATGCCATCACCTGGTACCTATGCGGCAACTCCACCGTGGTCGACCAATTGGACGAGGGATGGGCGGCGTGGGGGCAGTATATCCCTTATTTCTTAAAGACCGGCGTGTCCATAGCCAACTATGCCGAGTCCGGGCTCACGGCTCCGGGCTTCCTGAGCATGAAGCGGTTGACCAAGCTCCTGACGGAAGCCAAACCCGGCGATTTCGTATCCGTGGAATTCGGGCACAATGATCAGAAGAATTCGGGGGATGTTAGCGGTTACCCGAACAACCTAAAGACCTTCGTCACCCAGATCAAGGCTAAAGGCTGCATCCCCATCTTCGTGACGCCAACGGCCCGCGAAGGGGACGGTAACCCCAAGACTTCCATCGGCGGCCTTGCGGAAGTGATGCGCACCCAAGCCAAGGCGCTCGACGTGGCCATGATTGATCTGAACGCGATGGTCATCCAGTTGATGCAGGCCTACGGAACCGCCAATGCCCATAAGATGTATATGGACGGAACGCATTTCACCGAGATCGGAGGCTACGAACTGGGGCGGTGCGTGGCCAAAGGCGTCAAGGAACTCAACAACACCATGACGCCTTTCCTGACGGAGGGAGCGGTTTTCGATCCCGCCAAGCCGGACCCGGTTGATTTCCTGACGACGACGTTGCAACCCGTAGCGCTGCAACCATCCAAGCTCGGAAAGGCCCTGCAAATGGAAATCCTTCCGGCCACGATTTTCCCGGATAAGCAGGGGAAGCCGCATACCGCGGATGGCAAAAGACTGGAAGCCGTTCCGGAACGGGCCCTCAGCCGTTGATGCCATTCTGGTTCCCTTTAAGGGAAGCCGGTTCCCTTAAAAGGATGCCTCTCGCGTCAGGGTTTCAGAACGGCTTCAGGAGGCCCCTTTTCATGCGCCCTCTAGGGCGTCTTGTTCCGCCTTGAAATCTTCCACTTGCTCCGCTATCTCTTCGGCTTGCTCTTTGGAAAGGACATCCTCGGCTTTCTCGAAAAGTTCGCCTTCTTCTTCTTCCACATGATGCTCGACGTTTTCCTGGAGGACCTTGAGCTTGGCGGCCCATTCCTTGGTGCCTTTCTGGTTGGCATCCAATTCCTTCAGCAGCCTTTTGACCACTCGATGTTCTTCCAATGCTTCGAGAGCGATATCCTCGCTTTCCTCCTCTTCCTGCAGCAGAGGGTAAAAGAACTTTTCCTCGGCCAAGGCATGCACGCTGAGTTCCTGCTTCAGGGTTTGGAAGAGATCCTCCCTTTCATCGCTTTGCTCTTCGGTCGTTCGCTCCAACTTTGAGAACAGGGATTTCACGGTTTTGTGATCCTTTTTGAGAAGTTCATAAATGTTCATGGTGCATCTCCTTCAAATTTTGGGGCGTAGGCTTGCAATTAACGATATGCCTACTTTGTATAATCACTGATTAAAAATTCCCGATTGCAAGCGCACTGGAAACCCCCCGGCTTTTTTTTCTTCCCGTTCGTCATCTTCCCGGCGATCGGGATCCGAAGCATGTGCCGGTTTCCGGACCTTGGAGCCCTGGGGATGTCTGTTGTTGGACTCCGCCGCTTGACCTTTGACTTCGTAGGGAATAGTTTCCCAGTGTTCATCGGGAGCTGAAGCGCATGGAAATCGGAGCCATATATCAGGGAACTACCGGCCAAGGGAGCGCGGATCCCGCGGGCGGAGAGCCAGGACATGCCGGCTGCCTGTTCCGGGTCTTCGCACCCGACGCGGAGCGGGTCGGCGTGGAATCGTCCGCCTGGAACGGAGAGATCCGTCCGCTGCAAAAAGCCCCATCGGGCTATTGGGAGGCCTTGATGCCGGACGTGCGTCCCGGCCTGCCGTACCGGTTCCGCGTGAACGAAGGAACGCCCCGCCCCGATCCCGCCTCGCGGTATCAACCGCATGGCATTGATGGTCCTTCGGAAGTGTGGAACCCCCGGGCCTTCGCCTGGACCGACCAGGCCTGGCAGGGGAACGCCCTGGAGGATTACATCCTCTATGAGCTGCATATCGGGACCTTTACCCTGGAAGGGACCTTCGATGCGGCCATCTCCCGGCTGCCGCATCTCAAGAACCTGGGGATAAACGCGATCGAGATCATGCCGGTCAACCAGTTCCCCGGCGCGCGCAACTGGGGCTATGACGGAGTTTATCCCTTCGCGGTGCAGAATACCTATGGCGGCCCCGAGGGGCTCAAGCGCCTGGTCGACGCGTGCCATGCGCAAGGCATAGCCGTGATTCTGGATGTCATCTACAACCACATGGGCCCGGAAGGGAACTACTTCCGGGAGTTCGCCCCGTATTTTACGGCCCATTACCGGACCCCTTGGGGCAGCGCCTTGAACTTTGACGGGCGCCACAGCGATCCCGTCCGCGACTACTTCATCGAAAACGCGCTCTACTGGCTCAGGGAGTTCCATATGGACGGCCTGCGCCTGGATGCCATTCATCAGATCTACGATATGTCGGCGAAACATTTTCTGGAGGAACTGGAGGAGCGCATCACGGAATTCTCCCTCCGCAACGGACGACTGCGTCATTTGATAGCCGAGAGCGATTTGAATGATCCCCATGTGTTGATCGCGAAGGAGGCGGGGGGATACGGCATGCAGGCGCAATGGCTGGACGATTTCCAGCATTGCGTGGATACCTTGCTGCGGGGCGGGGATTCCCCTTACACGGAGGATTTCGGCGCGCCCGAGCAATTCGTCAAGGCGATCCGCGAGGGCTTCGTGTATTCGGGGGAATATTCCCGGCATCGCGGCAGAAAATTCGGTGCGTCGTCCGCATCGGTGCCGCCTGGCCGTTTCATCGTATTCATCCAGAACCATGACCAGGTGGGCAACCGGCCACGGGGCGATCGCTTCAACGCCATCGTCGACTTCGAATCGTATAAGCTCGCCGCCGGGGCCATGCTCCTTTCCCCTTATATACCCATGCTGTTCATGGGCGAGGAGTTCGCCTCCGCCAGCCCCTTCGCGTTCTTCGCAGACTATTGCGATGCGGATCTGATCCGCGCGGTGGGGGAAGGGCGCAAGGCGGAATTCGCGTTCTTGCACGACGGGGGCGAGGTCCCGGCGCCGTGCGAACCGGAAACCTTCCAGCGGTCCAAGCTGGATTGGGATTGCCTGGACAAGGACGGGCATCGCGTCACGCTGGATTTTTACCGCGAGTTGATCGCGGCCCGCAAAGCCATGCCCTCCTTGCGGAGGCCGGGAAGGGAAGGCATGGAGATGGGTTGGGCCGGATCGGCCTTCAGCTTATGGCGGTGTTCCGCGCGGCCGGAAGCGGGAGACGCGGGGGAGACCTTCTGCGCCATGAATTTCGGGACGGCCGCGGCCGAAATCCGGACCCCGTCGCGGGGAGGCGGCTGGAAGCTCGTGATGGACTCTTCCGACCCGCGCTGGCACGGACCCGGCCCGGGGGCCGTTGCGGCTTGCGGACCCGATACGGTGCTGAAGGTCCCCGCCCGGTCCTTCGCCCTGTATCAGCGCGTCCTTTAAGGGATCCCTGAGGGGTATCCCCGAGCGCGTTCCGGCCTGATTCATCCTGTCCGAGCCTTCCCGTCGAGGTCCGCCGAGGTCCGCCGGGGTCCTCCCAGTTCCTTTATTCCAACCACAACCAGGCGGTAGGGAATTCCCTGGCCAGCGCCGTCAGGGGCAAACGGCATTCTCCGTCCGCGGACGAAGGGATGGGAAAACGCGTACCCGTAAAAACATGGGTGAAGGCGCGCTCCGACCAGTCCCTGGGTAACCGCAAGGTTTCCCTGCCCGGATCGGGATCCGGGATGGCCGCCATGGCTTGGGACAGCGGAATCCTCGGCGCCTCGTTTACGACGGGCTTTTGCGCTGGGCGCAAGCGGATGCAGACCACCAGCGCCTGGCCGCCGCTTCTCCGGCAGAACGCCAACCAGGCCGACGCGGACGATCCTCCCTCGATGTCCAGCGGCAGATAGTCTCCGTCGGCGAACAGCGCAGGGAAGCTTCGGCGCCATTGCAGGCAGCGCCACAAGGTGTACATCTTTATGCGCCCGTCCTGCCAATTATCAAGCAGATCCATGGCGCGGCGGCGCATCCCTTCCGCGTTCACGCCCTCCGGGAAATCCCTTTCCAGGCATGCCAGCCGGGCGTCCAGCTCGTCGAAGTCGACGGCCCGTCGATTGTCGGGATCCACCAGGGACAGGTCCCAACCCTCCGTGCCCTGGTAGATGTCGGGGACGCCCGGTACCGCGCATTTGCAGGCGATTTGATTGAGCGAGTTGCAGGCTCCCTCGCGAGCGCAGGTTTCCAGAATCGGAAACAGGATGGTCGCGGTTCTGGGCCGGTATGACCCCAATAGCAATTCCTTCAGAAACCCGCTCAGGGCCCGCTCATGCTTTTCATTGGGGTTGATCCAGCTGGTATGCAGCTTGGCCTCTTTCGCCGCTTTGGCCAGGAAGCCGTCAAGACGTTCGCAGAAGGCGGGGTCCGCGGGCATGGGCGCCCCGTCCGGCCCCATCGGCCAGCACCCGATGAGGGATTGGAACAAAAGGTAGGCGTCCCCGTCGGAGGGATAGGGGAGGCCGGATTTGCGACGGTAGGTATCGGTCAGTTTGGACAAGCGTCCGACGCATCGCTTCCAATCCTCCGGAATGGCCGTGAGGACGTTGAGCCGAGCCCGGGCATCCTCGCCGCGTTTGGTATCGTGGGTGGCGGTGGCCAGCAGTCCGTGCGGCCATGCTTCGGTCCGGGCCCTGATGCGGCGATGGAAGTCCTTCGCGGCCATTCCCCGGGAATCGGGATCGCCCCCGACCTCGTTTAGGGAGAGCAGAACAAGGTAGCGGTAAAACGCAGTGTCTTCTACGCCTTTGGCCTGCACCGCACCCGTCACTTGCTGAAGCCGCATGGCGAAATCCACCCGCTGTTCGACCGTCAATGAGGTTTCTTCCTCGCCTCCTGCTGCTTCCCCGCCTGCCACTTCTCCACCGTTTCCCATTAAAGGCAACAGGATCAAGCGCAGGAAGCGGAAAATGGAGGCTTCCATGGCGGGGTTCTTTACCGCTGCCGCCTCCAAGGCGTCCTCGATCGCCCGCCGATCGTCCCGGGAGAACCCGGCAGTGGTTCCATAGGTACGGTAGATGGCCAGGCAGGCGATGATTTCGCGCACGGCATCGCGCAAGGCCTTAAGGGTGAAATCCCGGTAGTTCCAATCGACTTCGGAGAGCCGGTCCAGGCCGTCGGCCAGCACGGTGAGGTTGCTTCCCATCGAGGTTTCCAGGATCAGGCGCTTGCACTCCCTGGTTACCTGGATAAATGACGGCGCGTACCCGATGACCGTCCGCCAGATGCGCTCCAGTTTGGCGAGTCCCATGGGATCGACGAAGAGTCCGTTCAGGTCGGCCAGGAACTCATATCCCGTAGTGCCCTGCACCGGCCAATCCGCGGGAAGGGTCTCTTCCCCGCATAGGATTTTCTCCACCACCACGTAGAAACCGCCGGATGGGACGGCTTCGCGCAATCGCTTGAGATAGCCGGCCGGATCATATAGTCCGTCCACGTGATCGATGCGCATGCCCGTGATCAGGCCTTCGGCGGCGAGTCGCAGCATAAGGCCATGGGTGTCCTGGAACACTGCGGGGTTCTCCATGCGCAAAGCCGCAAGGCCATTGACGTCGAAAAAGCGGCGATAGTTGATTTCCTGGCCGGCGGTGCGCCAATTGGCCAACCGGTAGGCTTGGCGATCCAGCAGATCATGCAGGCGATCGAAGCTCCGCGCTTCACCGGGGAGGCCGTTCACTTTGCGGATGCGGTCGTCGATGAAGGCGCGGATGGGCTCGTACGCGTCCGCTAGGATCTCCAAGCGTTTCCGGGCGATTTCCTTCTCCCGATAGCGTTCCTGAATGCGATGCAGATCGGTTTCCCCAGGTCCGGGAAGATTGCGGAAAGCGGTCAGAATGCTCAGATACTCGCCATATTCCGGCTGGGTTTCTCTCAAGTTCGGCGGTCCCGGGTTTTCCAGCAGCAGCGGGATATGGCACGGATTCATGGGGAAGTGGTGTTCGCCGTACCGGAACCGGAAGGCGCCTGCGGAATACTCCAGCCGGATCTCGCCGCCCACCAGCGCCTTGCCGTACTGGGTTCCCAGGACGGGAAGCAGCACCTTTCCCCGCAGATCCGGTTTGAGCGGTTCCCAATCGATATCGAAGTAATCGCGGTAGAGGGAAGCCTTTCCGTTCTCCAGGATATCGCGCCACCAGGGATTGCTCCCCGGATTAGCGCCCATATGGTTCGGGACGAAATCGACCAGGCAGCCCAGGCCGGCCCGCCGTAGGGCTTCGGCATAGTCCTGGAATCCCTCCTCGCCCCCCAACTCCGGATTGATCCGGTTGTGGTCGCAAATGTCGTACCCGTGCCTGCTCCCGGGCCTGGCGAGCAGGATGGGGCTGAGATAGACAGCTCCGATCCCCAGCCTACGGAGATAGGCTATCTTTTCTTTGGCCGCTTGGAACGGGAAGTCCTCGTGCATTTGCAGGCGGTATGTCGATGATGGAATGCTCACGATATTTCTCCCGAGAGGAAGATATTTTCCGTCGCAAGGCCCGCCGGATATTTTATTTGAAATGATGGAAAATACGCATCATAGTACGACTTATAATCCGCCTTCCCAAGATGACCAGGTTACCGCTACTATTCCACACGATGCCGCCGTGAAAAAGACCACTGATGCGGCCAACGATCCAGCCTGGTACCGGGATGCCGTCATTTATGAAGTCCGCGTCCGCTCCTTCCATGACGGGAATGATGACGGCATAGGGGATTTCCGCGGACTGGCCGGCAAGCTGGATTACCTGCAGGAGCTCGGGGTCGACACCCTATGGCTGCTGCCTTTCTATCCCTCCCCTTTGCGCGACGACGGGTACGACATTTCCCACTACACGGAAGTCCATCCGGATCTGGGAACCCTGGACGACTTCAAGATCTTCCTCGCGGAAGCCCATCGCCGCGGTTTGCGCGTGATCACGGAATTGGTCCTCAACCACACTTCCGATGCGCACGACTGGTTCCAGCGCGCGCGCGCCGCCCCCAAGGGAAGCCCGGAGCGGGACTTCTACGTCTGGAGCGATAGCGCGGACAAATTCGCGGATGCCCGCATCATCTTCAAGGATTTCGAACGCTCGAACTGGTGCTGGGACCCGGTGGCCGAATCCTACTATTGGCACCGGTTCTTCAGCCACCAACCCGATCTCAACTTCGACAATCCGGCGGTCTGGGAAGCGCTTTTCGCATGCGTGGATTTCTGGCTCGAGCTAGGCGTCGATGGGCTCAGGTTGGACGCGGTTCCCTATCTGTTCGAGCGCGAAGGCACCACTTGCGAAAACCTGCCCGAGACCATCGAGTTCCTCCGTCACCTGCGGACCCATATGGATGCGGGCCACCCGGGCAGGATGCTTTTGGCGGAAGCGAATCAATGGCCCGAGGATTCGGTCCGCTATCTGGAAGGCGGCGACAAGTGCCATATGGCCTTCCATTTCCCGGTGATGCCGAGGATGTACCTGGCCTTGCACGCGGAGGACCGGTTTCCCATCGTGGACATCCTGGCGCAAACGCCGGTGTTGCATGAGAGCTGCCAATGGGCGCTGTTCCTGAGGAACCATGACGAATTGACCTTGGAGATGGTGACGGACGAGGAGCGCGATTACCTGTACGAGGCCTATGCCAAGGAGCCGAAGATGCGGCTCAACCTGGGCATCCGGCGCCGCCTCGCCCCGCTCTTGGGGAACGATCGCAGGAAGTTGGAGCTGCTCAATTGCCTGCTCTTCTCCCTGCCGGGCACGCCAGTCCTCTATTACGGCGATGAAATCGGGATGGGGGAGAACATCCATCTGGCGGATCGCAACGGCGTGCGCACCCCGATGCAATGGAGCCCGGACCGCAACGCCGGATTCTCCCGCGCCAATCCCCAGAGCCTTTATCTCCCCGTGATCGTCGATCCGGAATACCATTACGAAACCGTTAACGTGGAGACCCAGCAGGCGAATCCGAATTCGCTTTTATGGTGGCATAAGCGGCTGATCGCACTGAGGAAGCGCTACCAGGCTTTCGGACGCGGATCGTTCGAGATGCTACATCCGGAAAACCACCGCATCCTGGCCTTCATCCGGGAATACGGGGACGAGAAGATCCTAGTGGTCATGAACCTTTCCCGCTTCGCCCAGTATGCGGAAACCGATCTTTCCCGTTTCGCGGGAGCGGTCCCCGTGGAGCTTTTCGGAAACACCGTGTTTCCGGCCATCGGCGGCGATCGGTATCCCTTTACCCTTGGTCCGCACATGGTGTTGTGGTTCTCCCTGACGACGGCCGCGCTCCCTTCCGGTTCGGCGGATGGGCATGCCTTGCCCGTGCTGCGGTTCGAAGCGCACGACCTGTTGCAAGGGAAAAATCCTGATGCCCTGGCGAAAGCGATCGCCGCCTATCTTCCCCGATGCCGATGGTACTCGGGAAAGGGCCGCGCGCTCAAGTCGCTCCGGGTCGTTCCTTGCGCAAGCCTGTCTTTTGCGATCGCAGAAACGGCCAAAGAGGGTCTGCTTCTGACGGTGCGATGCGAATACGAAGACGGAACCGGCGAGGACTATTTCCTTCCCGTCGCGGCGCTGGATGCGCAGGAAGCCGCGGCAACGGAATTACGCGCTCCGGATTCGGCCATCGCCCGGATCTCCGCTTCTCCCGGGGCGCGCGGTGCCGGTCTGCTGGTCGACGCGTTGTCCCTGCCCGAATTCTGCGCCTCCCTTTACGCAAAGGTGATGGGGAAGCAACAAATGGGTGGCGGGGAAGGGCGCGCCCTAGGTAACGGCCTCGGCGAAAGTGGCCTTCGGGCGCAAACGCTTCAGGCTGTCCGGACCGCTGAAGGCGCGGGGAACATATCCGATCCGGGAGGAGTGCGGATCCTGACGGGCGAGCAAAGCAATACCTCGGTGGTATTCGGTTCCTCATCCATCCTGAAAATCTTCCGGCGGCTCGAAGCCGGAATCAATCCCGATCTTGAGGTCAGCCGGTTCCTGACCGAGCGGGCAGGATACGGGCATTCCCCCAAGGTGATCGGGTGGTTGGATCTGCGGATAGCCAGTGGCGAATGGAGCACCCTGGGCATGTTGCAGGAATTCGTTCCGAATGCCCGCGACGCTTGGGCCCATGCCCGCGAGGATCTCTTCAAATTCTTCGATCGCGCGCTGGCTGCCGATGCCTCCTCCAACGGCCCCATCGTTATCCCTGAGCCTGTGCCGGGGTTGATGGATCGGGAAACGCCGGAAATCGCCAAAAGCCTGGTTGTCGGATATCTCGCCACTGCGGAGCTGTTGGGGACGCGCACGGCGGAATTGCACCTTGCCTTGGGCCAGGACCTAGGCGATCCGAGTTTCACTCCGGAGCACTACGGCGGTATGTATCAGCGCTCCGTGTTCCAAAGCATGCGAAACCTGGCCTTGAAGGGACTCAGACAGCTGCGGCAAAGCCTTCCATCGCTTCCGCCCGATGCGCATCAAATGGCCGTGGAACTGCTCGCGAACGAAAAGCAGGTGCTGTCCATCCTGGAGGAGTTCCGCCGCACTCCCATTACCGCCACCCGCATGCGGCATCATGGGGATTTGCACCTGGGCCAGGTGCTCTATACCGGCAAGGATTTCATGATCCTGGATTTCGAAGGCGAACCCATGCGGCTCATGACGGACAGACGCCGCAAGCGTTCTCCGCTCAGGGACGTGGCGGGCATGATTCGCTCCTTCCATTATGCCAGCGTTGCGGCTTTGTACGAGCCTGTCGATTCCGGCGTGATACGCCCCGCAGATAGGGGTCGGCTGGAGGAATGGGGAAGACGGTGGTATCAATGGGTCTCCTCCGCCTACCTGCGTTCCTATCTCAAGACCGCGGGGGCGGCGCATTTCATTCCCAAGGATCCGCGGGAACTGGACGTGCTTCTGCGCGTCTTCCTGCTGGAAAAAGCCCTCTATGAGATTTCCTACGAGCTGAACAATCGGCCGGGATGGGCCGGGATTCCCTTGCAGGGCATCCGGGACATTCTGGCCCGATAGAGCCTACGCCATCCAGGCTCATCCGCATGGCATCTGTGCATTGAATTACGTGCATCAATGGCGCCTCCTTGCGGAGGCGCCATTGATGCGGTTTTTCAATTCTATCCGATGATTACTTCGTGCCCTTGATGGTGATGGTGCCCGTGTCGCCTTCGACATAGGCCGTCACGCGGATGAGTACCTTCTTCGCCTGGTCCGTGTTCACGATGTAGGTGGAGCCTTCGGCTACGGCATCGCTGCCCCCCGTCACGTTGACGCCGGTGGACCACAGCGCATCGATGGCTTCCTGGGTGGAAATGGCCGCGAACGCCGATTCGCTCAGGGTCAGCTTGCGGAATTCGGTATCGTTGGCCGTGGTCCAAGTGGCCGGACCGTTGCTGGTTTCGCCGAATTGGCTGAGCTTGGCCTGATACGGGGTGAAAAGCTTGTCCCCTCCGACCAGGGCGTGGGCATAATACAGATCGATTTTTGGGGAGATGTCCTTGGCGGCCGAATGGGTGTACACCTTCAGATCATCGAGATCCACCGAACCGCCATTGGAATTCTGGTTCGATCCCAATGTCAGTTCCTCGGTGGTCACCAAGGTCCCGCTCACGGTCAAGGAGGCCTTTTCCACCACGGAATCCATGCCCGAACGCGCGACCACTTTCACGGTGTATTCTCCGGTGGCGGCGGCGCCGCCGACGGAGATGCGCGATACGCCGTCGGTCTTGAGGCTCCAGGCTTTTTTATCCGCTCCCAAGGCGCCCATTGCTACCGTGAACCCCTTGCCGGTGGTAACCTCGGTGGATCCCTTCCAGACCGTGATTGCAATCCCAGTAAGCGCGCTCTTGGACGTCACCGTGCCTTCCACATCCGCGCTCTGGCCCGCCTTGATGCTGGCTGGCGTCACCTTGAGATCGCTGATCTTCACGTTACCGCTGTCCGATTCCTTATCGTCGGTAAGGCAACCCGTCATCATCAAACCCGAGGTCATTATCGCCACTGTCAGAGCCATTCTGGCTTTTGCAGGTAAGTACATATCCACTCCTTAAATGTCGTCCCCTCACCGAAGGGCATCTGGTGTGAATAAAGGTTATGCCTGGGACGGTGCAAGCTAAAAAGGCCAGGAATCAGGGGGTCAATGCTTCAATTTACGGCGTACGGAGCATATCCAAATATGCTCCCCACTTGTCCTGCGCATAAAAAATAGGATCCCCTTCCACTGTGCCTGTGGCTAGCCATTTTGCCGGAGGCATGAAACCGAACCTAACTGGGAATGCGGGCTGGTTGAGGGTCTTAAGCGCGTCCTCGAATCCAAGTTGCGAATGAACCAGATAGAGCGTGTCGTGAAGGAGCATGAACTTGAACTTCACGTCCGGGGATACCGTCAAGGGAAAAAGAAACAACTCTTTCACGGACGAACCGATTACTTCCTTGATTACCAATTCGTTCCGGGTCTTGTCGAGCGAACGGACTTCCTTGATGAGCAACCCTGATTTGTCCGGGAGAATCGCGATTCTTTCGGAGTAGATGATTGGTTTCTCCTCCTTACATCCCAGATGCATTACCAACTCAAGGAGCATTAATAACATCCATAACGCTTTGAATGGTTTAGTCTTCATTTTGAACAGCACCTTCCTCACTGGTAATCAAACGTAAAAACAACCACCCCGATATTCCGGATGTCAGCGACGCCAGAAAAACGGTAACCTTCGCGGCGTCAAGCAACCCATTCCCACCGAAAGCGAGCCCGGAAACGAAGATGGACATGGTAAATCCGATGCCTCCCAGCATGCCCACTCCTATAATGTGTTTCATGCGAACGCCTCCCGTCAGGGCTGGAAACCCCAACGCCAAAGCCGCCCAACTGGCGAGAAAAATACCCAGCGGCTTGCCCACCACCAGGCCCAGGAATATCCCGATGCCGGCGCGATTGAATAGGGAGTGGAGCAGAGACAAATCAATTCGCACGCCGGCATTTGCCAAAGCGAATAGGGGCAGGATAAGGTAACTGGTCCAGGGATGGAGGCTTTCCTCCATTCTTTGCAACGGAGGCTCAACCTCTTCGCAAGCCCGTTCCAATTCCATGACGGAATCGAGCCGTTCTTGGTTCAATATGGGGGTTTCTTCCTTATAGCTTGCGGCTTCGAATCTTCCAAGAATGCCCCGGCAAAGGGAGGCGAAGGACTTTTCATTGATCGGCGAGACTGCCGGTATCGTCCAGGCCACCAGAACGCCGGCAATCGTGCCATGGATGCCCGAACGCAAAAGCAGATACCAGAGGATTATCCCCAGTCCGGCATAGAACACGGGTCTGCGCACGTTGGTCAGACCAAGGACGATGAGAATTCCCAGAACGGCCGCAGCGTATCCAAAGACCACCCAGGAAATTCCCTGGGTGTAGAAAATGGCTATCACTAGGATGGAACCCAAATCATCGATGATGGCCAGCGCCATCAGGAATACTTTCAGAGAGTTGGGGACGCGGTTTCCAAGCAGGGCCAGGATACCCAAGGCGAATGGGATATCCGTTGCCATGGGAATCCCCCAGCCGCGCGCGCCTTCATGCCCATGGTTAAAGCCGCTATAAATCAGTGCCGGTACAACCATGCCCCCCAATGCCGCAATCATCGGGAAGGCCGCGCGCTTGAGGCTTGCCAATTCCCCCGCGACCACCTCCCGTTTTATTTCTAAGCCCACCACGAAAAAAAACAGGGTCATGAGCCCATCGTTGATCCAATGATGCAGGGACTGTGAGTAGGTGAACGTCCCCGTTTGAATTCCGAATGGCAATTCCAGGATATGGAAATACAGATCAGACCAAGGGGAGTTCGCCCAAGCCAAAGCAATCGCCAAAGCCGCCAGCAAAAGGATTCCGGATGAGGATTCAAGTTGTAAGAACTTACGGAAAGAGCCTGCGACCTTCCCCAGTGCATTGAACTCAATATCGGCGTTTTTTTGTTTCATATGGAGAATTCAAAGTGCCTTAATTTTGCTTCCTGTCCAAGGATCCAAATGCCAACGGATCCATCTACACAAGCGAAAATGATCATCCCGCGTTTAGGCGTTTTAGGTGACGTCAGGGACCCTGCAACCAGTACGCGGCAATTTCAGGGCATCTATCTTGCTATGAAACAACCCCAAGCTGGTATCCCAGCGATAATACCTTTAACCTGTAGTGAGGTTTTCAAATGGTGAAAAAAGCGACGTTTACTCTATTGGCATGCTTATCTGCGGCGCTTATTGCGAGTAGCTGCAAGAAAGAAGAAGAGGAGATGAAAAACATTCCGCTTCAAGACAACGCGCAACCAAGCCTCGTATCCGAAGAACAACTTAAGCAGGACTCTATCTTGGAGGGGTTCAATGCTCAGCTGAAAACCCTGGATGAGAAGATTCAGGTCGCGAAAACAAGCATATCCAAAATGGGCAAGAAGAAAAATTGGAACTGGAGAAACAAAGTGGAAGTCATCGAAGCCAAGAGGAAGAAAGTCGTTGATGATGCCGTTGAATTTGAGAAGAGGCCAAACGACCAATACGCATCTGAATTATCAAGACTGAATACCTCACTAGATCTGCTCTCCAGGGATCTGGATCGGCTCTTGAGGAAAATGAAGTAGAAGCTGATGGCGTTCCTTTCGGAACGCATAAATCTTAAATTTCAATCTTGAATTCAACCCGACGATTGAATTTCCAGGATTGTTCTTCGCGACCTTCCTTCGCTGGTCGTTCTTCGCCATAGCTGATCGTTTTCGTGCGCTTTGAAGGGTTCCCCAAATTTTTCAGATATCCCGAAACCGTTTGGGCTCTTCTCTCTCCAAGAGCAAGGTTGTAATCGTCAGTACCCCTCTCATCACAATGTCCCTCGATAGTAATCGAAATTTCCGGATATTCTTTGGTGAACTCGATAATGTTGGTCAATGTCCTTTTTGAATCATCGTTCAAACTAACTTGGTCGTACGCGAAGTAAATCGGTTTAAAAATTTCAATGGCTCTCTCGATAATTCGTCGCTTACGATTGCTATCATCGGAAAGGTCAGGATTTGAATGGTCCGATTGGACCATGGGTTGAACTATAGGTGCCTCTGGTTCTACGACTGGCCTGGGTTTCTTACTGCACCCCAAAGAGAGAAGTGAGATGCTGGCGCAAAATGAAATCGGAAACCATTTGTTGAGAATCATATCGGGTAATACCTTTTTGGGTTTTAAAAGATATCCGAGCAATTTACGGACCAGGTCTTTTTTCCATTGTCTGACGATCTTGCGGGAACAGGAGGAGCACGCTTCTCGGAAATCCTCAAATGGAAAGGTGCTTGTACCAAATGGGAAGCGGGGGGCTGGTAGTTCATAACAGGGTATAAAGGTTTTGTGCGAATTTCCGGGATCAAGCGGCTCCAGCAGACCCCACTGAGTGCTGCGCCGGAGGGCCGGGAACAAAATTGGGATACGATTATTCGTTAATATGATTAACTTTATTCCGGTCGCCGCGTCTTGGAAGAAATCCGGGCAGCGAGGAAATCCTTCCGTCCATGAACCTCCTGGAAAACGCGAAATCAATCCACCGCCACCGCTACTGGCAGCGAACCGGGGGAATGTTCGGATTCGCGGTGGCGCTTGGATTCGCGGGCGGCATCTCGGCATCGCTCTTCAAGTTCGCCTTGGTATTCGCGCAGGATCGCATCCTGAGCCGTTTCGGCGGTTTCCCGTTTTCTGACCATAGCGGCATCTTGCCGCATTGGCTGTTCTTCCTGATACCCGCGGCAGGCGGCCTGGTTTCCGGCGCCATCGTCTATGGATTCGCCCCGGAAGCCGCCGGGGCAGGGACGGACGCCTTAATCGACGCGTTCCACAATCGCGGAGGATACGTCCGCTTCCGGACTTCGGTGGTCAAATTCTTCGCTTCGGTGATCACCTTGGGGAGTGGGGGCAGCGCCGGCCAAGAAGGGCCCATGGCCCAAATCGGAGGCGGCCTTGGCTCCCTTCTCGGCCGCGCCTTCCGGTTGCCGGAAAAGATGCGCCGTATTCTTTTGCTTACGGGCACGTCCGCCGGCCTTGGGGCCATCTTCCATGCGCCTTTGGGCGCCGCCCTGACCGCAGCGGAAATCGTCTACCGGGAGGACTTCGAAAGCCAGGGCTTCCTTCCTTTCACGGTGGCCTCGGTCGTGGCCTTCGCCACGTATTCCGTCATCACCCATCAACACTCTTCATACCTGCATTTCCCCGCTTTGCCTTTCTCGGAAATCCCGGAGCTGATCAATTACTCCCTGGTCGGATTGGCCTGCGTCCCCTTTTCATGGGCATTCGTCTCCTTCTACAGGGGCTCGCAGAGGTATTTCGCGTCCTTGAAGATACCGAATTTCCTGAAACCGGCCATCGGTGGATTGCTCGTCGGATTGCTGGCCTATTCGTGCCCTCAAGTCGTGGGCACGAATTGGTCCGTCCTCACCGAGGCGGTCAGCGGACATTTCGCCTTTGGGGCTTTGCTGCTGATCGCGGTCGCCAAGATCCTGGCGACCTCCTTCACGATTGGGTCCGGCGGGTCCGGTGGCGTGTTCGGGCCTTCCCTCTTCATCGGCGGCATGGTCGGCGGCGCGATCGGTTTCGGCCTGAAAGCCTTGGATCCCGCCTTGGTTTCCAATCCAGGGTCCTATGTCCTGGTCGGCATGGGCGCGTTTTTCGCGGGCGCCGCCAAAGCGCCCTTGGCGGGTCTCATCATGGTGTGCGAGATAACGGGGAACTATTCGCTTTTGCCCCCGCTCCTTATCGCTTCAACCCTTCATTTGGCCTTATCGAGGAAATGGTCCCTGTACGAAAGCCAACGGCACGACAAATTCGCGAGTCCGGTGCATGCGCATGCGCTAAAAGTCGACATGTTCCGCGACATACCCCTGTCAGACGTATGCACCAACGCGGCGCCGGTCAAGGTTTTAAGCCTCGATGCGAGCATGGCGGAAGCGTATGCGGGCATGATCGGATCGGATCAGGATGTATACCCCGTCCTATCCGCGGAGGGCGCGGTAACCGGGTTGGTGACCTCGGCAGCCTTGCATTTGGCGGTGATGAATGGGGAATCCGATCAGGAAAGGACCCTTGCGGACATCATGTCGGAACCTTATTGCCTGGAGATCAGCATGAACCTGCGCGACGCCTTGACGGTTTTCCTGGAAGCCGGGGCGAATCAATTGCCCGTCCTTGGGGACGCCGGAAACATCCTGGGAATGGTCAAACTGCATGACCTGGTGGCCTATCACGACAGGATATTCAAGGGGGCCGCCCAGCGCGGCTCGGCCTTGCCGGATTAATCTATTTACTTTTAGCCATATGGTTAAAACTGTACCAGCACGGACCGAAATGCCCCTATGGCTACAACTCAACAAGGTCTCCAGGAAATACACGGATGCGCTGGCCGCCAGGCTGGGCTATATAGGCATCCGCAGGCATTACTTCCTCCTCATCGCCATCGGTGAGGGTAAAGGAAAAAGCACTCAGCAGGATTTGGCAGACCTCC
>JBDSIO010000044.1:0-7628 GCA_039917895.1 Fibrobacteria bacterium
GGTCATAAGCTTTTCGCGCGGCCATTCCGTCGGCAGTAAATCTTTGAGGGTTCGCATTTGGGTTCCTTTCATGATGGAATGGAAAGTACGGCGATGCGGAAAGGATGGCTATGTCGGCGGTCACTGCTTGAGCCGGCAGGCCGGCACGAGCTTGTGACTGCGCTTTCCCTGAATCATGGATGGAATCAGCAGGCGGAAAAGACCGGAATCGGCGAAATTAAACCCATGAACATACGCGGAATATCATTCGGCATCGGCTCGGGATTTCTTTGCGCGCTTTACACCCTTTGCGCGGCCGGAACGGTCGAAGACCTGGACGCGTGGCTGAAGCTGCCGCGCGCCAGCCGCCCCGCCCTGGAAACCCAAGCCTTCGCAGGCTCAAGCCTTTCCAAGGCCGATGCCGATCGGGCCCGTGATCTCGTCTGGTCGGAACGTCTCGCCTATGTGAAATCGTCCGGGGCCGCGGAATGGAGTGCGAAAAAGCTGGTGGACGCAGCCGGGTTGCAGATGCCCTTCGACTACAAGATTTATGGGACGAAGCCCGCGGCGGGATATGATCTTTATCTTTCCATGCACGGCGGAGGCGAGGCCCCCAAGGCCCTCAACGATGAGCAATGGCAGAACCAGATAGGCCTGTACCAGCCGAAGGGGATCTACCTGGCGCCACGCGCGCCCACCGACACCTGGAACATGTGGTTCAAGGATCACATCGACGGATTCTTCGACAGGTTGATCCAACTTTGCGTGGCCAACCTCGGGGCCAATCCGGATCGCGTCTACGTGATGGGCTATTCCGCCGGCGGGGATGGGACCTACCAGTTGGCCCCGCGCATGGCTGATCGCTGGGCCGCTGCCGCCATGATGGCTGGCCACCCCAATGACGCATCCCCCATCAACCTACGCGGCATCGGATTCACCATGCACGTGGGCGCATTGGACGCTGCCTTTGACCGTAATACCATATGCGTCACCTACGGCAAAGCCATCCAGAAGCTGCAGGACGCGGATCCGGGCTTCTACAAGTACGACGTCCAGGTGCATGCGGGCAAGCCGCATTGGATGGACCTGGAAGACAAGGTCGCGTTGGATTGGACCTTCGGCTTTACGCGCAAACCCCTTCCCGCCAAGGTGGTTTGGCTGCAGGATGGGCCGGAGAGCGCGAATTCCAAGCCCACCCAGTTCCAGTTCCATTGGCTGGCCTTGCCCGAAAAGAAGGCCATGCCGGTCCCGGCGCGCCTCACGGCGGCCATCCAAGGCCAGGAAGTGGCCATCAGCGAGGCCAACGTCGATTCCCTGGTGGTGCTCCTCAACGACACCTTACTCGACCTCGACCGTAGCGTACGGGTTACCTGGAAAGGAAAAGCGGTGTTCGACGGGCCCGTGCCGCGGAACGCCGGGAACCTGTACCGCACCGCCAATGATCGAGGGGATCGCGCCTACGTCTTTCCCGCCTCGCTGCTGGTCAAGGCCTCGGGCCAGGTCTCCCTGGCGCCCCGGGCCGCCGCGGCAGGCGGCCGCCGGCGGCAATGGAGCGGACACAGTTCATGGTCGACGATTCCGCCGGGCAAAGCCGGCCGGATCGACGCTTCCGGAAAATCCCTTCCCGATTGAATTTACCTGGTAGGCGCCGACCGGCTGCAGTTCTCCTCGTCCTGGTACCATGGGGCCTTGCGGTAACTGCAATTCTTCCATCCTCCCAGGCACTTCCTATTCCGCGACCACCACGTACTGGCTGCGGTCTTGGTTGACGCTTTGGAGCCGGAGCAGGTAAACCCCTCCGGTAATCCCGGGAAAATCAAAGGCGGACTGGTGGGAGCCGGCAGAAAGCACCGAATGGAGCAGGGTGGCGATCTTTTGGCCGCGAAAATCGAAAACGCCGAGATCGACAAGGCCGCGGCGTGGTAGGGTGAATTCGATTTTCGAACCTGGTCGAAGGAGACCACCCATGGGCTGGACGCGGAAAAGATCCGAAATGACAGGGCGATGGGTATGAATGCCCGCGGCCATTTGCGACAAAGGTCTTTTCCAGACGCCATCGCCAATGGTTCCCGCGAACAGATTCGACCCGTTGACGGCAAGGGCTCGGACATCGGTATTCTTCAGCGCGTCGTTGACGGGAATCCAGAAATCGCCGTTGTCCTGGAAGCGGAATACGCCCCCTCCCCAGGTAGCCGCAAAGAGCGCGGAATCGCTGACCGCGAATGCCAGGATAGAGGTATTGGTCATTCCGGTATTGACCTGGGTCCAGGAGTCGCCGTTGTCCAGGGAACGAAAGGCGCCGTCGAAGGTTCCCGCGAAAAGTCCGGAGCCGCTTACGGCAAGGGCCCGGACATCGGTATGCGACAACCCGTTATTGACGGGGGTCCAGGTGCTGTCGGTGACAGAGGAGCGGAAAACGCCGCCCGAAGTTCCCGCCAGGAGGCTGTTCCCTTTGACGGCAAGGGCCCGGATATCGGCATGCGTCAATCCGTTGTTGATGGGGGTCCAGGAGCTGTCGTTTTCCCGGAAACGGTAAACGCCCTCTTTTGTTCCGGCAAACCAGGACGGACCGTTTACGGTAAGCACTGAGATTTCGGTATTCAATAACCCGTTATTGAGGGAAGTCCAGGAATCGCCGCTATCCCGGGAGCTGTAGACGCCGCCACCTTGGGTCCCCGCCAGGATCCTGGTACCGCTGATGGCAAGGCATTTGACGCTGGTATTCGTCAGTCCTCGGTTTACGGGCGCCCATGAGGCGCCTTCATCCCGGGACCGGAAAACGCCGCCAATATAGGTGCCCGCGAAGAAATCGGACCCGTTGAAGGCAAAGGCCTCCACATCGGTGCTCGTGAACCCTTGGTTGACGGGTATCCAGGTGGCGCCGTCATCTTGGGACCGGAAAACGCCGCCGACAAAGGTGCCTGCGAAAAGTTGGGTCCCACTGAAGGCGATGGCGTTGACGATGCTATCGGTCAATCCGTTGCTGGCGCGTGACCAGGAGTTGACGCTATCCTGGAAACGGAAAACGCCATGACCCCAGGTTGCCGCAAAGAGGCCGGAGCCGGAGCCGGCGACGGCCAAGGCAGGGACATCTTCCTTATTCGCCAATCCGGTGTTGGCGCGTACCCAGGAATCGCCGCCATTCAGGGATTGGAATACCCCGCCCCCATAGGTACCCGCAAAGAGGCGGTCCCCATTGACCGCAAGGGAATAAATATCGGGATCCGTCAGACCGTTGTTGGCGTCTACCCAGGAATTCCCGCTGTCCAGGGACCGGAAGACCCCGCGATTATAGATTCCCGCATAGAGGCGGGTCCCGTAGACTGAAAGGGCTTTGACATCGTCATGCGGCAACCCGTTGTTGACGGGTATCCAGGAATGGCCATCATCCTGGGAGCGAAACAACCCGCCATAGGTTCCCGCGTAGAGATTGGATCCGCTTATGGCAAAAGCAAAGACATTGGAATCGGTCAACCCCTCGTTGATGGCAGTCCAGGAAGCGCCGTTATCCTGGGAGCGGAATATTCCTCCCCCAAAGGTTCCCGCAAAAAGGTTGGATCCGCGGACGATAAGCGCATTGACCTTTAAAGCCGTCAATCCCTCGTTCATGGGAGTCCAGGAACTGCCGCTGTCCTGGGACCGATATACGCCGGCGCCTAAGGTTCCCGCAAAGATGCTGGCTCCGTGGATGGCAAAGCATTTGATGTGGCCGCCACCGGGTCCATGGGTTGGCGACCATTGCGCCCGGCAATGAACGGCACCCATGAAAATGATAGGGAACAGGCACCTTGAAATCCGCAAAACTGCTCTCCAGGATCGGGGTGGCCCAAATATATCAACCACCCGCCGACGAATGCCCCATCCGGTTGTAGGAAAGGGTTTAAGTATCTATGGCGAGAGACGCGGGGAGTTTATCAGTATAAAACGGTGTTTTTGAAGTCATCGAGCTGAGATTTACCAATATTTTAGGTAAAAAATTGAATGTTCAGGCTCGATTATGATAGAAAGCTAAGATTTATGCATTTCAACCAGCATTTTCATTGAATAACCTTTGGAATAATTGTGACTTTGCCATAATTTATCGTGTTTTGTTTATAATCCGATGTGTGAATGGATTGGAAGTTTTGGAAATCTTGTTATAATATCCCTAAGTAGAGATAAGATTTACCTAGAGGTGGAGAAAATGCCCAATAAAGTGTGTACGGGAGCCGAAGCGTTAATCCATTGCATCCATCAACATGGGGTAGAATACATCTTTGGACACCCCGGCGGAGCAGCCATTCCGATTTTCGATGCTTTGGTGGATTCGCCCATCAAATTCATCCTTACCCGCCATGAACAGGGGGCGACCCATATGGCCGACGGCCTCGCACGCGCCACCGGCAAGGCGGGCGTGGTGCTGGTGACCTCGGGTCCCGGCGCAACCAACACCATCACCGGCATCATGACCGCGGCCATGGATTCCGTACCCATGGTCGTCATTACCGGCCAGACCATAAAGTCCATGCTCGGTCTGGACGCGTTCCAGGAAGCCGACGTGGTGGGCATTTCCTATCCCGCAGTGAAGCACTCCTATCTGGTCCGCGATGTCAACGACATCCCGCGCATCATCAAGGAAGCGTTCTATATAGCCGAGACCGGCCGTCCCGGCCCCGTGCTCATCGACATTCCCAAGGACGTTTCCGGGGCCATGTTCGAACCAAACTACAACGTCGAGGTTGATCTCCCCGGGTACAGCATTCCCACCCATGGGGATCCGGTCCAGATTGCGCGTTGCGCCGACTTCCTCTTTAAAGCCAAGAAGCCGGTGTTGCTCGTCGGCCACGGAGCCGTCATCTCCGATGCCGGCCGCACGCTCAAGCTGCTCGCTGAAAAAATGCACATCCCGGTCGTTAACACCCTGCTCGGCAAGGGCGCGTTTCCGGAAACCCATGAGCTGAACCTGGGCATGCTGGGCATGCACGGCACCGCCTACGCCAACAAGGCCGTGGCGGACTGCGATCTGATCATGTCCATCGGTTCCCGCTGGGACGACCGCATCTGCGGCAAGTATTCGGCTTTCTGCCCCACCGCGGTCAAGATCCACGTCGATATCGACCCCGCGGAAATCGGCAAGATGATCAAGCCCGACTGCTCCATCGTCGGCGATGCGCGCCTGGTGCTCGAGGAACTGCTCGGCCTGGTGCGCAAAGGCGACACCGAGGATTGGTTGGCGCAGTGCAGGAAATGGCGCAAGCAATTCCCGCTCAAGTACGGCAAGCAAGGAGGCCTCAAGGCCCAATACGTGCTGGACGAGGTCTACCGCCTTTCCAAGGGCAAGGCCATCGTCACTACCGACGTGGGCCAACACCAGATGTGGGCGGCGCAGTTCTACAAGACCGACAGCCGGTTCCATTGGATCTCCTCGGGCGGCGCCGGCACCATGGGATTCGGCATGCCCGCGGCCATCGGCGCGCAGTTCGCCCGACCGGACGCGCTCGTGATTGCCGTGGTCGGCGACGGCGGATTCCAAATGACCTTGTCCGAACTGGCCACGGCCGCCTTGAACAAGCTGCCCATAAAGATCCTCATCATCAACAACAAGTACCTGGGCATGGTCCGCCAATGGCAGGCCCTGTTCTTCGAGAACCGCTACTCAGGAGTGGATCTGGAAGGCAATCCCAACTTCGTGAAGCTTGCGGAAGCCTACGGTATGAAGGGGTTCCGCATCAAGCGCAACGCCGACGTGAGCAAGACCTTGGCGGCGGCCCTCGCCTATAATGACGGTCCTTGCATCATCGAGGCCGAAGTGGAGAAGGAGGACAACGTGTTCCCGATGATCCCAGCCGGCTCGGCGATATCGGAAATGGTCCTGGAAGCGCCCAAAAAGGCGATGGCCAAACCCGTGGGCAGCACTTAGAAATCAAAGTCAAATTGAAAAATTAAAACTGAAAAGTTCGGAATCGGCCGCCGGCATGGGAATGCGGGGCGGCAACGACAAAGTCAAAGGAACGAAAATGGCTAACGGAATCAATGGCATGAACGGGACCGTGACTAAATTGAACGTGATCGAGAGCAAAGGCGTCAAGGCTTCGCCCATGGGCCCGCAACACTCCATCAGCCTGCTGGTGAACAACCGTCCGGGCGTGCTCATCCGCATCGCGCTGGTGTTCAACCGCCGCGGCTACAACATCGAGTCGCTCGTGGTCTCGCCCGCGCATAACGGCAAGTTCTCGCGCATGAACATCACGGCCTCGGGGGAACCCAAGACCCTGGAACAGATCATCAAGCAGCTGAACAAGCTCATCGACGTGATCCACGCCAAGGATCACACCGACGAAGTCACGGTGGAAAAGGAATTGGCCCTCGTCAAGGTCAACTGCCCTTCGGATAAGCGCACGGAAATCCTGCAGATCGCCGAGCACTTCAAGAGCCAGACCGTCGATCTGAGCGAATCGACCCTGATGCTCCAGGTCACGGGCAGCACCGAGAAGCTGGACGCCATGGAGCTGATGCTGGACAAGTACGGCATCAAGGAAATGGTGCGTACCGGAAAGATCATCATGGCGCGGGGATCGGCGGATACTTGAGGAACCGGAAGCTCCAATGTAAGTAGGGGCGTAAATCCGAGGGACAGTGAGGGGCGCCCCGATGCGCCCATCCAAGCTCCTGCAACTCGCGCGCATTACTCTTCGTAAACCCTACCTGAGGCGTGCTCAGACAAGCATACGCTTGGAGGGCGCATCGGGACACCCACGATTGCATCTCCGGGGATTTTTACCCGCAGCGCACCGGGCTTCCGGTCCCAAGGAATCCGGCGTGGAGCACTCGCGACCGGAGTTGACCGTTACAACTGCGGTTGGTAGCCGGGCCGCCCGGCCCTAAATCCGGAATTCGGCGCCGGCGGTGGTGAACAGGATCCAGCGCGGTGGCTTCTGCTCCGGCGATGCCGGGAACTGGACGCTCACCGACAGGCCCAGGCCGAAGTGGACCTCGCAGGGCGGGTCGATCGTGAAGCTGTTGGATCGATCGAGGACGCGGGCGTGATCGCCGGTCAAGCGCAGGTTGTCGAAGGCCTTGATGAGGCGTGGGCCGTCGTAGATATGGACGGCGTTGATGGGCGCGCGCGAAGTGTTGTGGAAGAAGACGTTGACCTTGGTGAGCTTGGGACGGCTTCCGTCGAGCAGATTGGGCACGGAAAGGGGGATATGGAACCAGTTTGTGGTGTCTTCCTTGCCCCAGAAAGTGGTGCCCCAGCCTTTTCGGGAGACCTCGTCGATGTTCTCAGGATACTCGGGATTGACGATGTTGCCGTGGACGCAGACCGTGGTTTTGGGGGTCATGGTTTTGGCTGCGGAGTTGGAACTAGAGAGCTTCATATGGGTTTTATTTTAGCATTTTCGCCCGTTCAGGGAAAGAAAAATTGGCAAGTTCGGCGGCTGCCGGCTAACTTTAGCTTCTAGCGGGCCCATCCCCGCGGGAAGTGATTGCATGGACGTCCTATACCGTTATCTGCGGCATTACTGGAAACTGGTGCTGCTCGCCCTTGCGCTTGCCTCCATCAACCAGATTTTCTCCCTGCTCGATCCTCTGATTTTCCGGCATATCATCGACAATTACGTCACCCGGTTCCGGGATTTGACCTATCCCCAATTCTTCCGCGGAGTGGG
>JBDSIO010000045.1:0-14072 GCA_039917895.1 Fibrobacteria bacterium
CGTGTTGCTGGCTCATGCGGGCCGGATGCAGGAAGCCCGCCGCGTGGCGGCGGCCGGCGTGAGGGATTTTCCGGACGATGTCCATCTGCAAGGGCTGGTCAAGGCGCTGGGACCCCAGCTTGGTTGACCTCGAGGCGGAAGTTGTGGGCGCGACCGGCTTTTCGGCTAATGATTGCCGGCGGCGGCGGAGTATTTGATGATCTTCTTGGGCAGGACCGGGACCTTTTCATAGGCTTGCGTTCCCGGTTTCGCTTCCACAGGAGTGCCTTTCACTTCCGTGGCATCACTCGCGCCACCCGCAGCACTCAGGCTACTAAGGCCACTCAGGCCACTCAGGCCACTAAGGCCACTAAGGCCAGTTGGGGCGGACGCTTTAGCCAAGCCCGCGCCGGCCTTGGCCGCGGCGGATTTCTTCGGCAGGCCGCGGTGTTCCACTATCTTGCCTTCGCCGGTCAGGTTGTAATTCAGCCGCGAGGGCGCGCCCCACCATTCCACCCGGCCGGAACCGGACAGATCGAGATTCAGCACAGATTGGTAGTCGAGATCCAGGAACACGGATCCCGATCCGCTCAGGTCCACGTTGGCGTCTCCGGCGAGCAGGTTCTCGGCGTGGATTTCGCCGTTGCCGCGCAGTGCGGCCTCCAGCATGGCCGCGTAGCCTTCCATGACTATGTTTCCGGATCCGTTGATGACGGTCCGGAGGCGCGTGGCGGTTCCCGAGTAGCGGATTTCTCCGCCTCCGTTCAGGGTCAGTTCCACGTCGGGGAAGTTACCGTCTTCCTGGATCTCCACGAGACCGTTGCCGTTATGGGTCAGCGACCGCAGGTCCGGGACGATGATGGTGATTTCCGGTTCGATGGTCGGAGAGATGCCCGAAGACATGCCGATGGTCAACGTGCCCATCCAGGCATCGGTCTCGATGTAACCGGTAAGATTCTGGTCCGCAGTGACGTACGCGGAGAAGGACGGGCCGGATTTCACCACCACATGCGCCGGAGCTTCCAGACGGACGCGGTCGAAGGACGGCAGGCTGCGGATTTCCGTCGCGGCCACGCCGTTGCCTTCCTCCCATTGCAGGTCTACCATAGTGCAACCGAGCATCAGCATGGGAAGGGTGGCCAGGGCGCAAATTACGGTAAAGGTCGTGAGGGATTTGCGGGGTTTCATGGAAGTTTCCTTTCCGGACCGGATCATTTGATCCGGGTTCCGTGCTCTCAGCTAGACCATGAATCAAAAGCCGGGCCAATCCGTTCTAGGCTTCAGCTATAAGGGATTCAGGTGTAAAAGTGGTACCTTGGGGATTTACGGCCTTATCGAGGACCGGGAGGCCGCGGTAATCGTCCAAGGTGTGGACAAGCGCTGTCCAGGAATCGGAAGATTATCCGGTCCCCATGTCCATCCATCCCCCCGCCAATGGAAACCACGCCATCGCTTCTCCTGGGCGCAAGGTCACTCCCGCCGCTCCCTGGGGCGATGCCCTGCGACTGCTTCCCCTGTTCGGCTTTTTCGCGATCCTGGCCCTGGTACAGGCCAAAGGGGACAATGAGGGGGACGGCTGGCGCTATCTGATGAATGCGCGCCATATGCTGGAAGGGTATTTCGCCGCGCCCGACACCTTGATGTTCTGGAACGGACCGGGATACCCGATCCTGCTGATCCCGTTCGTCGCCCTGGGAATCCCCCTGGCTTTGGCCCGGCTTCTCAACGCGGTCTTCCTCTACCTGGCCGTCGTCCATTTCCACGGGTCCTTGCGGCTGGCGGGAATCGGTACGCGCAGCCTTGGGTACGCCTATGCCATGGGAGTCCTGCTGTTCCTGCACGGCCCCCTGATGGGTATGATCATGACCGAATCGCTCTCCGCTTTCCTGGTGTGCGGGGCGGCCTGGCATCTGGGCGCGGCGTCGCGCGGTTACGGAAGAAAGGGGTTGCACGCATCATTGGCGGGGTTGCACCTGGGTTACCTGGCTTTGACCAAGGTCTTTTTCGGCTACGTTGTCGAATTCTCCCTGCTGGTCGCGGCAGGGCTATGGCTGTGGGCGCGCGCGCGCAAGGATCCTGGTACCCGGGCCTCGAGGCTACCGCCGGCGATCGGGCCGGTCCCGAACCGGGCCCCCGCGGCTGTGGTTTGGGCCTGTGCGGTAGGCATGTTAGTTTGCATGCCTTGGCTGGGGCATACTTGGTCCAAGACCGGCAAGATCAATTTCTGGGGCAATTCCGGGGGCTTCCAGATGTACTACATGTCCTGGCCGGAAAAGGAATATTTCGGCGACTGGATCAATTTCGAGGCCTTGCTCGAGAATCCGGATTTCTTCCGTCCCCATGTCGAGTTCGTCCGTGAGACGCTGAAGCTGGACTACGTATCGCAAGACGGCGTTCTGAAAAAGCAGGCGATGCGGCATTGCCGCGAACACCCGGGCAAATGCATCACCAACTGGCGCGCCAACGTGAATCGCATGGTGTTCGGATATCCCGTCACGCACTATCCCGGCTCCGAAGTCGAATTAGCGACCGGCAACCGATCCCTCGTCTATGCCTTTCCCTTTATTCTCTGCCTGCTGCTTGCCGTTCCGGGTTGGCTGGGGCGGCGCGCGGTCCCGGCTTGGGTCCATTACAGCCTCACCTTCGCCATCCTGTCGCTGGGAGGAATGTCCCTGGTGAGCGCCATACCGCGCCAGGTTTTTCCGGTACTGCCGTTGTTGGGGCTATGGTGCGCGGTCGTGGCCGAGTCGGCCCTGGAGATCCGGGGCCGCTGGAAGCATGCCCGACCCGCTTAGTAGTAGCGGATTCTTCTGCCCAGATTCAAGCGGTGATATCGACGTGGCCGCCCACGCCCGGCTGGCTGGGAGACTTGGCGGGCGGAGGCAGGGCTTCCAGCAATTGGGCGCTTTGCTGCTTCGCCAAATCCTGGGACTTTTTAAGCATGATGAGGCCTTCGGAACCTTCCGAAGCTTGTGCGCCGACTGAGCCTCCGACTGCCGATAATGCATCCATAATCATATGATAGCGGGTGGCGGGCCGGTGCGACAAGACCCAAGGAAGGGCCCAATCCAGCGGATTTGGACGGTATCAGCGGGTCCAGTTGCTACATTTGCGGAATGGCCAAAAAGTTCATCATCGAGGGCGGCCGCTGTCTCAAGGGTGAGATCCGCATCCGGGGCGCCAAGAACGCCGTCACCAAGCAGATGGTGGCGGCCCTGCTCGCACCGGGCAAGTCCGTACTCCGCAACGTGCCGGAAATCGGCGATGTGGAAATCACCAAGCAAATCCTGACCTCCATCGGCTGTGTCATCGATCACGATAAAGCGGAGGGCATCCTCTCCATCGACGCCGCCAACCTGTCCACGGAAATCGTTCCCCAGGAATATTCCGGATTGAACCGCATTCCCATCCTGCTCGCCGGCGTGTTGCTGCACCGTTTCGGCAAGGCGGAGATACCCATGATGGGCGGCTGCGATATCGGCCCGCGCCCCGTCGATTTCCACCTGGAAGGCTTCCGCTCCCTTGGCGCGGAAATCCGGTATGAGAACGGCGCCTACCATTTCAAGTCCAAGCGTCTCACGGGCGCGCGCGTCACCCTGCCTTTTCCCAGCGTGGGCGCGACCGAGAACCTGATGATGGCGGCCGCCACGGCGCAAGGCACCACGGAAATCCGCAACGCGGCCATCGAACCTGAAATCGTCGATCTGGCACTTTTCCTCCAGTCCATGGGCGCGATCATCACCCAGGAAACCGACCGCACCTGGATCATCCAGGGCGTGGAAAAACTGCACGCGGCCCAGCATCGGGTCATCAACGACCGTATCGAAGCGGCCTCCTTCGCCGTATCGGCCATCGCCACGCGTGGGGACGTGCTCATCCGCGGCGCGGATCAACTGCACATGCTCACCTTCCTCAATTGGCTGCGCAAGGCGGGCGGGGAATTCGAAACCGTCGAGGACGGAATCCGTTTCATCGGCATGCATTCCAAGCTCAAACCCATCGCGGTGGAGACGGGCGTGCATCCCGGCCTGATGACGGATTGGCAGCAGCCGCTCGTCATCCTGCTTACGCAGGCCGAAGGCATGTCGGTCATCCATGAAACCGTCTACGAGAACCGCTTCGGCTATACGGAAACCCTGAATCGCATGGGCGCCCGCATCCAGCTTTACAATGAATGCCTGGGCGGACGCGATTGCCGCTTCCGCAATTCCGGCCACAAGCACTCCGCCATCATCCAGGGGCCGACCCCGCTCAAGGGCGCGAACATCGTGATACCCGATTTGCGCGCGGGTTTCTCCTATCTGGTCGCCGCGGTGTTGGCCAAGGGAACGACGGAAATCTCGGGCGTGCAATACATCGAACGCGGCTACGATCGGATCGTGGAGAAGTTCCAGGCCTTGGGAACGCCAATCTCCGTGGTTGACGGGTAGCTTTCAAAGTGCAAAGTGAAAAGTGCAAATTTCAAAGTTAAGGGAATGATGCCTGCCCATTTACGAAACTCGAAAGCATCCCAGGGAGCGTACTCCTCCCCGTTCCTATTTTATCCTAGGATTTCCATTTTGCACTTTTCACTTTTCACTTTGAAATTTGAACTCTATCTCAGAGGCTTCTCTCCAAGAGACCGCTCTCTGGCGGCCCCATGACCCGCTCCTTCTGCTTTCTCTCGAAAAAAGGCGGAGTGGGCAAGACGACTTTCTCCCTCAACTGCGCCCATGCCCTGGCCTTTTCGCGTTTCCGCACCCTCTTGGTCGACATGGACGGCCAGGCCAATCTCACCCGGCACCTGCTCAAGGGCGCGGGCTCGTTCTCAGGGGAGGACGGCGAATCCGCCATGACTCCTGAACCCGGCTCGGCCGTGCCTGCCGGAATACCGGACATTTCGCAAGTGCTTTTGCGCCGCTGCATGCCCCATGAGGCCATCCTCACCACCGGCTATGAGAACCTTGATCTGCTCGCGGGTAGCACCAGCCTGGACGATCTACCAATCCTCGATGCGCGCCTCATCCGGGAGCCCGCGCGTTTCAAGCTAATCCTCCAGGAACTTGCCCCGGATTACGATTTCATCCTGGTGGATTGCCCGCCCATTGTCAATTGGCTCACGCGCATGGTTCTGTTCGCCGTCGAGGGCGTGATCGTCCCCATCCAGGCGGAACCCTATGCCCTGCAAGGCCTGCAGGATCTGGTGCCGATGCTGGACAAGATGTCGGCCACCGCCCAGTTGTACAAAATCGTGGTCAACATGTACCGCGCCAACACCCAATTGCACCAGAACATCCTGAAGGAAATCCGCGATGAATTCCCGGGACGCATCGCGAACCAGACCATCCGCCAAACCATCCAATTGGCGGAAGCGGCGCGGGAAGGACTGAGCATCTTCGAATACGCTCCTGCATCCATCGGCGCCTTGGATCTGTATGCGTTGTGCTGGGAGCTTTTCGAACTTTCCCCGGAAAAGGTCAAGCTCAACGTGCAGGCACGAAGCGGGAAGCCGGAATCTGGCGAAGCGCTCCATGCCGAAGCGGCACAAAAGTCCATCGGCGAAGCGGCTGATGCAGGGATCCTCGGGGATCGCACCGGAGAAGCCGCTTAACCCGTTCCACCTTGGTATGAAGGCGGTTAGCGTGGAGTTGCCTTGCAACTCCGGAGCGACGGCGCTATTCTACTTATTTGTCTTCGACCCCATAGGTCAAACCCAACTGCTTGCGCAAGGGTTGATCGATGCCGTGGTTGTGCTTCCAATAGGTGTTGCGGATGCTGGCGATCATCTCCCCCTTTTCCCCCTTGCCGTTCTCCCAGGCCAGCAGCCGCCGCGGCGGCGCCGATTCAACGTGATACGTGGTGGACAGACCCGAAATCTCCAGGGTCCACTTGATCGCCTCGGTCTCCTTGCCGGCGATTCGTATCTTCTCCGGCCCCACCTTGGTCAGCACCGCATTGGCAAAGGCCAGGGGAGCGTGTCGCTTGCGCCTTTCCCACAGGCCCGGAACCATGTTGAATCGGCGCGGTGTGCCCACCGGAAGAACGTCGCCGTCCAATTCCCTCACCAGGATGGGCATTTCATCCTCATAGTAGATGGCGGCGGGGATTCCGTTCCGGTTCTTGGGGTAGGGGAGAGTGCCGATGGCGTCGCCTTCGGCCTCGAAATAGGAATGGATTTCCGAATAGAGGCCGTTGGATCGGGGCACGATTTGATGGAAGACCTGGCCGCACCATTCCTGGGAGGTGAAGGAAATCTTCTGGGGCGGAAAGGGGCGCAGGGAGCCCGGCCCGGTGAGCCCGGCGAAGACCGAGGTCATGACCGAGTAATCGTAGACGCCGGTGTTGAACTTCAGGATGTTATTCAGCTTTAGGACGGGTACCCGCTTGGAGGCCGGAGTCCGTTCGCTTTCGACCTTGATGCGGGTGTCGGAATTGATCTCTTCATAGACGAAAACCATCATGCCCTGGGCCTTGCGCAGCTCGCCGTAACGTTCGACCGTGATCGCATAACTGGTGAGTTCGGCGAGACCGGATTTCCAGTACTGCTGGAAGGCGGAACTCGGTGGTACGGAAAGCGCATGGGAAGTCGCGGGCGCGGCCCTTGAACCTGAGGGTAGGATTTGTGCGGCAATTACGGTGGCCGTAATTATGGCGACTCCGAGCATCGATTTCGACGCGTAGTCTCCGGCGTAAGTCATTGATTGTTTGGCCATGATGAGCTACCTATTAAGCAGGAGGACGGGGCGACTATGGGTAAGATAAACCCTTTTCACGGTGGCCGGGCCCTTGCCGCAGCGTTCCTCCTTGCGTTATCGGCAGTATCCTACGCCCGGGCCCAGGTCGTCAATCGTTCCGTAGTCGAGCACTACCTTCTCGAAGGAGAAGTGGGCAAAGCACAGAAATCCTTGGAGAGCTATTTCGGTTCCGCTGACCTCACGTATCAGGATAGCGTCTACATCCTGAAGAACCTGGGCGTCCTTTACAGTTCGAATCCAAAGCGCAAGGATCTCGGAGACCGCTATTTCTACAGGTTGCTCGACCTGGATCCCTTCGCCTCCATCCATGACACATACGCCAGCAACACCATCCTGGCCCGCTTCAAGAAGACCCGTAAAACATATCAGGCCCAGAAGGGAGGCAAGGCCCTGGTACCGGCCGTGGCGGTCTTCGACTTCCACGGGGATGGCCTCAAGGACCAGGACGGAATCGCCATGGCCCAGCAATTCATCGCGGAGTTGCAGAGGCTCGACGTTTTCCATACCCTGGACCGCAGCAGCGTGGTCGAGACAATGGAAAAGATGCGCATGACTCCGGAAAAATGCGTGACCAAGGAATGCCGGTTGGATATCTCGCGCCGTCTGACCGCCGACAAGCTGGTATCCGTGCAGGCCTCGCGTCTCGATACGGTGTTCACTTTCACCCTGGCATATGTCGACGTCGAGACCGGCGAAGCGACCACCACCCTCACCAAGGTTTATCCCAAACAGGTGGAGAAACTTATGGGTGAAGGCTTCGGCGACCTCGCTTCGGAACTCCAGAATCATGAGGCCGCGTTCCTGAACCTCAGCGTCACCCCAGTGAATACCGTGCTGACCATCGACAACTCGCCCATGGCGGTCATCTCCTCGCGCGTTCCCCTCAATCCGGGCAAGCATCGCATCTGCGGCAGCAGCCCCGGTTACGAGACCGAGTGCAAGGACTTCGAAGTGAAGCGCGCCGACGCCTTGACCTATTCGCTGGCGCTGCCGGTGAAAGCGGGCACCACGGTCCAGGCTACCAAACTGACCGGAGACGAAGAGTCCGAGGATGAAGAGCCGAACTCAGAACCCGGCGACGCGCCCGCGTCCCATACCTTCGTCTGGTGGACCCTGGGGGCCATGGCCATCGCGGCCGTCACACTAGCAGTCGTCTTCAACACGAAAGATTAGGTCAAAGACACCCTAGATAAATCAAATAAGCATGCTCAAAGCACCCTTATTTCATTTCCATCACGATTTCCATTCCTGTCTTCAACGCCAATCCGCGCGAAGCGCGCGCATTCCACGGAACTCCCCAAGCCTCACCCAAATCGATAAACCCTGCACACCTATAGACTGAAATCTTCCCATAGCCCCAAAGTATATCGACTTTTCGAAACAGGACCACGCTAACCAGGGTTAGGTCCTTCCGTTCACGCAAAACCTGGAGCAGGGCCCAGATGCAAAGCCGGGTGAGGATCGGTACTGGAGTACCGCGACGAACCCAATATGGCAGATTGGCCCTGCTCCGGGTTTCCCGGAGGGCAAAAAAAGGCGACCTTTTGAAGGTCGCCTTTTTTTGTGCGTAAACGGAAGGGGGGGGTGTTAGTCGGAGGGGAGGAGGAGGGTAACGCCAGTGAGTTTACCATCCTGGAGGATGAGGGCTTCGCGGTTCTTCTGGTCTATTTGGGTGAGGCGCTGCTTGGCGGATTCCTTAAGACGGCCTTTGTCGTCGAGCAGTAGTTTCTTTTCGCCTTCGTTCATCATTGCGAGTGCGCTGGTCCAGTTGCGCCTGTTCACTGCGGTGAAGAATTTATTGACGGCGGATTTCAATTGAGGGTCGCTCTCGTTGAGGGCCGTGGATTGGACTTCGGACATGTCCGTGTTGGTCGCATCGGCGGAGGCGGTTTCATTCGTGCCCATAGGACCGCGGGTGCCGGTCGCCAAGGGGTCGGAAGCGGAAGTATCGGGTGACCCGATTTCAGCCGAGGCCATGGGGCTTGCTTCGCCCTGCCTCAAGTTGGGGAGCACGCTGTAGATGCCTGCGATATGGCCGTTATCCACGCGGATGGCTGGATGGCGAATCAGCTTTTGCAAAGGAAGGGCCATCAGCATCTTCTGCTTGTCAGTGGGCACCTTGCCGCCTTCCATCATCAGGGCTTTTTCCTCAGGCACCATGAAGTCGACGGCTTTATTGAAATCGCGTTTGGACAAAGACTCGCCGAAACCGGTAAGGAGTTCCAGTATGTCATCCGACCGCGGAGCCTGGGTGGCAACATCCTTGTTGGTGGATGAGCAAGCCATAAGCAATCCCATGGCAACCGCCAAACAAACCCCTGACCTGGATAATGACATCATAAATTAAGCGCCCCTTCTACACACCGGCCATGCGGTAACTGGCCGATTTTGTTCATTAATATAATCGAAATTCCCTAGCATGGGGCCGCATTTTAGCCGGATCTACGGTGGTATGCAAGGATTTCCGTAACATTGCCCTATCGTTATTAAAGACACACTCAACTTTCGAAATCGCCTTCCTTGATGCCATGCTGTTAAACCGGGAAATTCGGCCCTTCATTATCAAATTCCTCTTGAGAATCCTTTTCCTCTTCTTTCGGGCCGACATCTGGGCTAACCTCTCCACGCCCTTGGTTAGACCATATCCGCACATCGCATGGACAGGATCTTCCTCTCCGCCTCCCGAAAACCCGCGAGCGCTACTCCTGGCGCGGCGATGTCTTCGCGGTTATTTTACAAACCCATAGGCCGGAAGTAGTTTTTCGTTTTTCGTGGGACGGTCGTTTTTTTTTCGGGGGCGCTATCCAGGCTTCAGATCAGGCTTCAATACAGGCTTCGAAACCGATATCGAAACCTTCCGCCACCTTTCTCCTAACGAAAAAGGACGGAGAGTTCCTGCGGGTGATAGCCAGCGTTTCGGTGGTTTTGGCCCATTGCATCCATTTCTGGGTAGAGGATTTCTACGCCAACCGGGGGTTCCTCTCCCTTTCTTACTTCTCCACCATCCTTGACCAGTTCACGCGCTTCACGGTGCCTTTATTCTTTTTTCTTTCCGGTTTCGGCCTCACTTTGCAATTCCAGGGCAAACCCGTACCCATCCTCCGATATTACCGGTTCCGCCTGGTGAAGATCCTAGCGCCGTTCCTGTTGTGGTCGCTGATCACCGGGTTCCGCCATCAGGAGTTCATTTTGTCCCTGTCCTGGGCGCAGGATCCCGGCGGCACCATCCTGCAATTCCTCCGCTTCCTATTCCTGGACGGTTTCGACTACCAGTACTACTTCGTCATAGTCATCTTCCAGTTCTACCTGGCCTACCCGTTGCTGTACAAGCTGGGTCGCTCCAAGATCTGGATGGGCATCTTCCTGATGGTGCATCTCGCCTTCATGTCCCCGGTGGAGACCTATCTGGAGATATGGGGGCTGGAATTGCCGAAGATCCATCCCAACATCCTGCTCTTCCATTGGTTCTATTGCTTCGCGGGCATCCATGCCGCCTATAACAAGGACTTTCTTGCCGGCTTGCTGACCCGTTGGAGCCTGCGCAAGGTGGTGGCTTTTTGGCTGGCGACCGGTTTCCTGCTCAATTTCGAGTTCGTCATGAACGTGTTAAACAAGAAGAACCTGTATGACGCGGATCATTTCAACCGCTGGGCGGTAATCCTGTACTGCCTGTCCTCGCTGATGCTGTTCATGAAGACCAAGCATGTCGCCGCGGCCAACATCTACGAGAATACCCGCTGGCGATTCCTGTTCACCCATGTGGCGCCCTTTACATTCTTCGTCTATCTGGCTCACACCCATGTTCTCCGCATCGTGGATTACCTGATGTGGGAGGTCACCGTCTTCGACTTCCTGAACCGGATCATCCTCGTGATCGCCGGGACCTATCTGCTGGCCTGGTTCGCGCAATGGCTGTTGGAGGATTTTCCCAAGCTGCGTTTCTATCTGGGACTGCCCGGAAAGCCTGCCGTGGTCTGGTCCGAAGTGCCGGGCGCCGGGCTGTTCAAGTTGAACCGAGGCCGCCGCAATGGCGGGGTCGAACGCAGGATTTCATCGCGCCCCGCCCAGGTGTCCCGGATGAAATCCCAGGAGAGCCCGGCCCAACGGAGAATCGACTGAAGGCAAATGCCTTTCGCAAGCCTCCTTGTACCTCTCCGTAGGCGAGGTGAGGCCGGATCGCGGGACCCGCGTATTTTTTAATTTGCAGTCCTTTAATTTGCGAAACAAGATGCGTGATGCATCGGCAGATTCGATTCCGGGTAGACAATTCCATGTTCCATCAGGTACAATCGGCACTCCGGGATGAAGGGTTCCGGATCCCCTGAAAGGGCGGAAAAAGGCCTGGGATAGGGCCATTTAAGTTAAGGTAAAGCCTAGGAGCACCATGTCTACATCCGCCTTTGCCCGACTACCGCTCTCCGGACCAGTCCGCCTGAAGAGCCTTTTGAGGCCTTCCAGCCTTTTGCTTTGTGTGGCGGCGTTCTCCGTCCCCGCGGCGGCGCAGGGAGAACAGGGCCGCATCTGCGAGGTGAAGCCTGCCATGCGCTGCCTCGACAAAGAGAAGATCGAAGGCGTCACGCTGAAGTTTCCGATCGACGCCGCGGCCATCCAGCGCGACGGGTTCCTCATCTGCGACAGCTCCTTCAACTACACTACGGCGCCGGACATCGTCCTGATCATGGACAACACCGGTTCCATGGACAGCGCCCAGACCGTAGGCGGCATTCCGCGCTGGTGCGACTTCCCCGACATGGAGATCAGCGACCCGGGATGCATCAGCGGAGATCCGCACAGTCAACGCGGACCCGCCCTGCAAACCTTCTTGGACAGCGCCTTGGCTAAGGCGGGCACGGGTGTCAACATCGGCGTGGTGACCTTTTCCCAGACCGCCGAGGCGAAATCGGATAAGCTCCAGCCGCTCACCCAAGCCACCAAAGCCGCCATCAAGAGTTCCATCGTGATGGAAGAGCGCGGCCAGACGAATTACACGGCCGCCTTCCGCGCCGCCATGGAACTGCTCAAGAGTTCCCGCAAGCCGGTCAAGGAGCGCTTCATCATCTTCGTGTCCGACGGGCGCCCGAATTATCCTCAGCGGCCGGACGGCGATCCGTACACCTACAAGACCTTCTGGGACAGCCTGCCCATGGTGCACTCCATCTTTCTCGGGGACAATAAGGACAATTACAAGGACATGCAGGACGTTTCCGCCAAGACCGGCGGCTTGTTCTTCAACATCAGCGACGTGAGCCTGCTCGCCAAAATCCTCACGGACGATCTGGCCAAGACCCTTTTCCGCCGGGCGGTGCCCACCTTGACGACGGTGCACAACCTCAGCGACTCTGTGACGTTCCGGATCGAACCTTCCATGCATATCGCTTCGCCGGATTCCGATGCCTATACCCTGATGATGCCGGGCCCGTTGGAACTGGTCAAAGGCGTGAACGAAATCGTCATCAAGACCGAATACGGATACGACGGCACCACCCAGGACCTTCATTTCAAGATCGAGCGCTCCGCGACAGGCCCATTCTTCACGGGACTGGGGCAGATTTGCCGAGACCTGCCCAAGTTGTTGGTGTACAACTCCAGGGACGAGGCCCTCAACCTGCTGGGCCTGCCGTTCGCCATCGGGGACTCCGCGGTGCGCTACAGCCTGACCACCGCCGCGGATCTGGACAGCTTCGACGTCAAGATCCGCACCCGGAGCTTCGTCACGGCGCAGCAGGATCAGGAATCGGTGCCGAACACGGACGCCAACCGCAAGGACTCAACCTGGAACGGGGCCGAAACCTTCCAACACCAAACGGCCGGTAAAATCCAGGGCGACAACCTGGTGCAGGCCGAGCATGGGGAATACATCCTGGTGAGCTACCGCCATCCCTTCATCCGTGAAGACAGTGTCCTGGTTCAGGTGCGCGTGAAATACGGGCCGGAATTCGATCGTGCCGAATATCGCGATCTTAACGGCGACGGCCGCATTGAGACCGTGACTATCCGTTTCCAGGAAGCGCTATCGGCCCTGCCGGGCAAGCTGCAATTCAACATAACGGATGAGGCGGGAGTATCGGCGGAGAGGATCGCGCAAGGAAACGAGATCGCCTTCCCTTCCAACGGCCTCGGGAACCAGGATCGCGGCAGACTGGTGGTGACCCTGGCCAATCCTTTTCCGTTCGGCATGACTTCAGTGGCCAATCCGGATTCTTCCGGCCGCGCCTTCAAACAGTTGGACATCCCGATGGTGGATGCCCGGTTCCGCGTCGACGATTCCGTGCCTCCCGTAATCGTAAAGGCGAATGTTTCAACGGACAAAGGCGATGGCCACTCCGTGGTCAAGGTGGTCTACTCAGAACGCATCACCTTGGAGGCGCCGTTTGTGGAGCCCATCGTTTTCAAGCGCGACACCGTGGTCTTCAGCATGAAGGATCTGCCGGTAAAAAGCATCGATAAGACGAACGACCGGGAATACGTCTTCCATTTGCTGCCCGGATCCACCTTCAAGCCCGTTGGCGGGGATTCGATCGCCGTCAATGACAACGGCGAGACGCGCGACCTGAACAAAATCGCGCCCAAGTCGCTGGTGTTCACGTCCATGGGCGGTCCCGTGCCGAGCCAGGCGGTCTCGGATCTCTATGTGACGTTCGCGAACGGTTCGAAGTCCAAGCCCGCCGGCGCGGCCGAGGCGACTGATGACGTGACCTTCGTCCCCGTGGACGCCCGCGGCGCGGCGATTCCGGGAAACAGGGACGGCCATTGCGGGGCATGCAATCCGATGCAGGGCGATGTGTTCTCCGGCTCCCTGATCGTGGTGGTGACCAAGCAACCGGTGAACTACGATTTCACCATCTTTACCAACCTCGGCCAGGTAGTCACCCGCGGTTCCGGCCGCATCGATGAGGCCGATCTCGGATTACTCGACAAGCACGAGAACGAAACGAAGGATCCCAATCAGGTCGAATACGTACAACGCATCGTCTGGACCGGACGGACCGACAACGGGCAAACCGCCGGCACCGGCGCCTATGTGCTGAAGGCGGTGTTCCACTATCCGAAGAACTTCAAGACCGGGGCGGGCGAATCCACAGGGATAAAGCTCACCCGGTTCGGCTTCCTCCGGAATTGCTGCAATGCCTATAACGACAAGTGGTATTACTGAAAATCTTTCCCGCCGCCGCCGCTGGGTTGAGCACCGGGCGGGTTGTCCTTAGCTGCGGGCCGACGCCAAGAGTGGTTCGATTATCGGGGTGGGAATTTAATACGGAGATGGAGGGAGTCGAACCCCCGGACCGCTTTCACGGACTTCTGATTTCGAATCAGACGCAATAGACCACTCTGCCACATCTCCATCCCTAATCCTAAAAA
>JBDSIO010000046.1:0-14487 GCA_039917895.1 Fibrobacteria bacterium
TCGAATCCCGACACTTTGCGGATGGGCGTGCCCAGCATGCGGCAGGAGAAAGCCACGGCTTCGGCGTGTCCGGGACCGGTGGCTTCGGGCGGCATGTAGGGCAGCTCCAGGGCTTCGAGCAGGGCGAACTTGCCGTCCAAGGCCTTGTGCCAAGCCACCGAATGCGACTGGCCGGAATCATCCAACTCCGGAATCCAGGGTTTGAGATCGGAGAGGCGCTCGCGCTCTTCCAGGTATTCGGCGATGCCGCCTATCTCGCGGGAAGCCAGGCGCGGAATGCGCCCTGGAGCCTTGGCCAGTTTACCGCCCACCAGCATGCCTTGGGATTCCAATAGGCGCTTGAGCCGGTACACTTGGCTCTTGCGCGAGACTTCCGACGCGCCCCAGGGTCCGAAGGACGCGAGGAGCGCGACCAGGCATAAGGAGGCGGGAAGGATGCGCAGGTCCCGGCGCGGATCCAGTGCCGAGTGCAGGACGATGCCGGAGAGCCATATGCCGAGCGCCAGAACGAAGTAGCGGTTTTCGGTGATGCCGTAGTCGTGCACGCGTTTGCCGATGGCGGCGAAGAGCAGGATCAACACGGGAAACAGGGCGAGATGGAAATGGCGGCTATAGGCCTTGACCCAGCGGTTTGCGCTGCGCTCGGCAAGCGGTTGGATCAGGAAGAAGCAGAGTATGCCAAGCGCGGAGAAGCTGAGCAACAGGTAGGTGACCCAGCCGGTGGGCCAGCGCCAGATCATCAACGTGCGGGCGGCGTAGGCATAGACGATGATCAGGTAGATGCAGACGAGGGGCATGAGGATGATCTGGCCCAGAATGCGCAGTTGCCGCGGATACAGGAAAACGGGCGCGCCTTCCGCCGCTGTTTCGCCGGTGCGCAGCGGCGGGTCCGTACTGCGCGGGACCCCGCCCAGGAAGAAACAGGTGTTGAATACGCCGAGGACCAGGATGCCCGAATCCAGGAACCAGGCGTCGGGAATGCCGACCTCCAGCAGGGTCTTGATGGAGGCGAGGGCGATGGAGACGCCAATGTAGATGAGGGAGGAATAGCCCAGGGAAAGACCTAGGCGCGCGGCCAGCTTCTGGTTGTAGCGCCAGAAGGTTTCCACGGAGGCGCCGGGTCCCAGGGCCGTGGCCAAGGCGGCGCTGAGATGGGCCGCGACCATGCATAGCCAGAAGCGGGAGATACGGACGGGATAGGGGGTGCTGAGCAGGGCCCAGTAGTAGCAGCCAAGGGCCGTTGCGCCCAGGGCCTGGGCCAGGAGGGCGCCCCACAGGGGCCACCGCTGGGATTCGGCCAACAAGGTGAGTGCAAAGAGCAGGGCCACTCCCAGCCAAGCGGTCATCGCGATATTGCCGGCCAGCGCGCGGGCCTCGACCTCGGGGAGCGGGATATGGTTGAGCCACAGGGTGAAAGCCGTTCCCAGCAAAGCGGCCGTGATCACGACCGGAAACCGGCCCACCGTCCATAGCACTTGCCGAATGGCTTGATTCATGGCGAAACGTTTCATCCTGCGAATATCTAGGAATTCACAGGAGGTGGGCAAGGTCTAGCGGTTTTTTTCCGATCTTGCCGTCTTTACGGGTATGCCCTCTTTACGGGAGGTGGGAGTGTCCACGGTAGCCTGTAAAGCCTCAGCCGAACCGCACCGCGGCGAAAAACACTTCTTCTCCGCGGCGCACCCGCAGCACCAGCTTTCCCTTTTTCTTTCCCGCGGCCACGGCATCCAGCAAGACCTTCCGCGAGGCAACCGGGCGGTTGCCGGCTTCCACGATGAAATCCCCGCGCTTCAATCCGGCCAGTTGCGCTTTACTACCGGCTTCGACCTCGAGCACCACCACCCCTTCGCCGGATCAGGTATGGTAACGGCGGCGCATACCTGCATCGGGTTCGGCCACCTGCAGGCCCAGCCGCGCGGCCGGAAGTTCGGTGGCTGCGTCCTTTTCACCATCGTCATGACTGTCCGGACGGAGGCCGATCCGTATCGATACCTCGCGCGTCTTGATCCCTCTTTGGAAGGTCACGTCCGTCTCCTTCCCAGGTTTGACGGAGGCGACCGCGCTCAATAATCCCGGCGCATCTCGAATGGCCACGTCGTCGAGTCGCAGGATCACGTCTCCGCGACGCAGTCCCACCTGTTCGCCGGGACCGCCCTGGGTGACCGAGGTGACCAGGGCGCCGTGTTCGGCTTTCAGGTCCATGGCGTCGGCCAGGGAAGGATCCAAGGTCTGGATGGTGATGCCCAGCCAGCCGCGCGAGTCTTTGGCGGCCGGATCGGTTTTCGCCCGCGACTCGCTTTCGCGCATCAGATCCGCCATGACCACACGGGCCAGGTTGGAAGGGATGGCGAAGCCGATGCCGTTGCTGCCGGCGCTGTAGCCGCCGCGCCCAAGCGGCGAAAGGATGGCGGTGTTGATGCCGATCAGCTCCCCTTTCAGGTTGACGAGCGCCCCTCCCGAATTACCGGGGTTGATGGCCGCGTCGGTCTGGATGAAATTGCCTGAAGGCTCCCCGTCCCGGGCGCGGCGACCCTTGGCCGAGACGATGCCGGTGGTGACCGTTTCGGAAAGTCCATAGGGGTTTCCCACCGCGGCCACCCAATCGCCCACCCGCAGCTTGTCCGAATCCCCAAGCGGTAAAACGGGCAGCTTGCCGTACTTGCCCTTAAGCCGGATGACCGCGAGGTCGGCGTCGGGATCGGCCGCCAGCACTTCGGCCGCGAACTCGCGATTGTCGGACAGGGCCACGCGCAAGCTGTCGGCGTTTTCGATCACGTGGTTGCTGGTAAGGATGAGCCCGTCCGGCCCCACGATCACGCCGGAGCCCAAGCCGTTTTCGCGGCCGTTCCTGCGGCCGCGCGCGACCTCTTGCCCGTCGCGGGTGGTATAGATGCTGACCACGCTCGGGATGATTTTCTCCGCGACGTCGGCGAACACGTTTGCGGGACCTTTACCATCGGAGAGGTAGCGCGCGCTTCCTCCCTTCGAATCGCCATCATCCGGATCCGTTTTGATTTTTCCTGCGAATGCTCCCGTCGCCCCTACCGCAATGAGCGCCATGGCGGCGAATACGTTAGCGGTTCCGGAGGCGGCGGAGGTGGCTGATGCTCCCGACGCTACCGATGCAGTTTTGGGTGCTACGAGGCTCCTGCGTTCCGAGATTTCCATACCCTGCTCCTTGTTCGGCGTCGGCCGAAACAGCCTTCGCCACCTCCGGTTCTATGGCAAAGGCCATACCAAGCGGTTTCAGGTTGGGAATCACATAATTTCAAGGAATTTCCAACCTTGACCCATCCTGAAGCTGCCCGTTTCCTGGACAAGCGGACCGAATAAGCCAAGAATGTGGACACGGAGAATTACGGATACGGTGAATGACTCGAAAACATAAAACAATCCATTTTGTAATCTTATGATTGATTTTTACTTCCCACAATCCAGATATTTAATGGCTTTTAGTGCTATAATAGGCATATATACGGATATATTTGTAATCTATTAACTAGTTTTACTTTGCATTCTAAAGAAGGCTGGGGTATATTCTGAGCATGCAGGACGGACGTTCCAAATCCCCTGCATGAAAGGACCTCTTATGGAATACTCACTCGGTCATGAAACCCGAAAATCTCGTAATGTCGCCTGGGCCGTTCTGCTCGGCGCCTCCGCCTTCCTCGGCGCCTGCGTCTCCTCCAACGAAGACAGCGGCGCTTATGTCGACCCGGCTTTTAAAGACACCCCCATCGACGCCCGCGTTGCCGGCCGGACTTTGTCTGGCAGTTTCGATCAGGGCAAGGAATGGAATACCACCTTGACCGCGCCCAATGGCCTGCAAGCCCTCGGCGGCGTTTCGACCAGCGTCGGCGTTCTTAAGAAACAGGCTTCCATGGCAGGCAATGCGGACCTGGGCGTCGAGTTCAAGGTGAACCTGGACGATACGGGCAAGGGGTTCGCCACCGTGTACTCGGAAACCCAGGGCATCCTCGTCTACACCAAGGATACCGCCATCGTAAAGTGGGATGATAACGCCCGGGATACGGTGAAGGACAACGAGCGCATCATTTCCTTCAAACGCGTGGCCGCCTACACCAGCGGCAAGATCGAAACCGCGGAATTCACCGATGGCGATGGCGACAACATTGTGACTGCCGCGCCGGGCAATGACAACAAGGTCAAGCTGGTTCTGACCGTCGAAGATAAGGGCGCGGTCGAAAAGACCACCCTGCTGGTCGGCGCGGGAGCCGACGCCAACTTCGACAAGGAAGAGGACAACACCATCCTGAAAGCCGAATGGGTCAAGACCAAAGGAGGCGTTGTCACGGGCACCGGCGCTTATCTGGACGCCGACGGCGACGGCATCGTCACCGACAATTCCAAGACCTGTCTCGTGATCGCCAAGTATTCGGAGATCGAACCCAAGGATCGCCCGCTCATCGCCAAGGCCGACTTCGAAGCCAAAGTCCGCATCCTGGCCAACAAGGCCGGCGACGAACCCGTCACCTTCTCCTATTCAGAAACCACCAAACTCAAGCGCACCAACAAGGTGTCCATCAAGAACCGCGCCGGCGGCAGCGAAATCGTCAAGGGGGACACCATGACCGTGCTCCTGGAGACGACGGTCGGCGACGCGGACGACACCCTTAAGCACGCCTTCGTGGAGTTCGTGATGAACCCGGGCCAGGATCTGAAGAGCGATGCCGACGACGTTTGCTATGCCATCCACATCAAGTCCTCCAAGCGCTTCGGGTTCGAACGCGAAGCCGAGTTCAATTTCGTGTCGGATGAACCCATTCCCCACGGCGCCGAACCGGTCTCGGGCACGTTCGATGGCAGCGCCACCTACGCCAACGGTCGGACTGCCACCCTCTCGGGGTCGTTCTCGCCCGCCGGGTTCTCGGGCAAATACACCGGCCCCGAAGGCAACACCGTCTCGGTGGTCTATAGTAAGAATGGGGACGTGGTCTCGAACCCCTGAATCGCTACGATTGGTTCGCCGGTAGACAGGGTCCGGCGCTTTGCACGAGCGGGCTCCCCTTGAGGGCCCGTTTTACCGTTTCCGGGCCGCAATGTTAAAGTGAGACCTCATCCTTCTCATCAGCCGTCCTCATTCCGCGCCGCCCGAAAAAACCGTGTGCAAAACCGTGTCCCATCGGGATAATGGATTCCATGACCAAAGCCCATCGCACCGGACCGGAAACCGGACAAGCACCTCTCGATTATTACCAAGGCCTGAACACGAAAGTCTTCGACCTGGTGCCCATCGGCAGCAAACGGATCCTGGAAGTGGGATGCGCAAAGGGCCGTTTGGGGGCGGCCATCAAGGCCCGCAACCAATGCGCCCGTTATGTGGGCATCGAACTCTTCGAGGAAGCGGGACAGGAAGCGGAAAAGCGGCTCGATAAGGTTTTCGTCGCCGACGTCGAACGGTTCGACTGGAACCGGTTGGCGGGGGAAACGTTCGATTGCGTCATCTTCGCCGATGTCCTGGAACATCTCGCCGATCCGGCCCCGGTTCTCCGCCAGGTCGTAAAACTCCTGGCCCCCGGGGGCAGCGTCGTCTGCTGCATTCCCAACGTGGCCCATTGGTCCGTGCTTACCGGATTGATCCGGGGCGAATGGACCTACACCGAAACCGGCGTGATGGACAGGACCCATCTGCGCTTTTTCACTTACCCCTCGTTCCAAGCGCTGCTCAAGGAGTGCGGATTGGAATCCGTGGTCGAGGATCGCTGGTACACGGAAATCGAGCCGCCGGAATCCCTGTTCCCATTTCTCCATTCCCTGCAGGTGGATCCCCGGGCCTTCGCGAACCGCGCCACCACCATCCAGTTCATCATCCGCGCGCAGCCCGTGGGCGCGAAGCTTTCAGCGCCTTCGGCCGATTGGAAGGCGGCAGGCGTTCCCGTTCCCGCGGATCAGGACTCCGTCGCCATCGTGATCGCGGCCTGCAACCTGACCAAGCTGACGCGCGCCTGCTTGGACTCCATCGCCGGCTCGGGCGGCTCCGGCTTCCAGGTCATCGTCGTGGACGACGCGACCTGCGACGGCACGGAACAATTGATCGCTGAAGCCCGCAAGTCGCAACCTTGGCTGCACACCCTCCGTTTGGAAAAGTCCGTGGGTCTGGCCATGGCCCGCAACCGCGGCGCCGAGGCCACCGAAGCCGGCACCTTGGTTTTTCTGGACGGCAACTCGCTCGTCACCCCCGGCTGGCTTGCCGGGATGCTGGAACTGATCAGGAAGGAGCGGGTCGGCGCGGTGGCTCCCAAACTCGTCCATCCCGACGGCACCCTCTCGCATGTCGGGATCGTGTTCACGCCGGATGCCCATCCCGTGTTCCAATACCGCTCCGCTCCGGAAGCGGATCCCTTGGCCAACCGCGTCAAGGAATACCCCGCGCTCACCGGCGCCTGCCTCATGATCAAACGGACCGTGTTCCAGGAAATCGGGGGATTCTCCGGCGAGGATCCAACCCTGTATTCCGACCTCGATCTCTCCTTCAAAATGCGGGCAAAAGGCCATCGGATCCTCTACCAGCCCGCCAGCAAGGTGATTTACGCGCGCGAAGGGAACTCCGGGGCCATCCGGATGACTGAAAACGAAAGCGCATTGGCCCGCGTCCTCTTCATCCAGCGTTGGAAGGACGTGATGCTGAAGGAACTCCAGGAAGAATCGCGCTTCTACGCGTCCGGCCGCGATTTCTGAGCGGGACGGAGGGTGAATATCGACAACGCCCTGGTCTTCAAAAAGTGACCTCCATCAGGGAGCGGCTGGTGAATACCCACACCAAGACCTTGGCGCGGGGGAAGGAGGCGGGGATTTCCCGAATCCTTTCCGGCCCTTCGATGAACCCCCGCAACGAATAGACGGTCTTGACGGGGTATCCCAGTTCGCGGGACAGATGAGCGCCCAGGCTGGCGGAGTACCGTGAGTATTGCCGCAGAAAGCTGTCGCCATAAAGGATGACTTCCGCCAAGTTGGGCTCGACAAAGAATCCGCCGCGCCCGTCCCCCACCCGTTGCAGATGCACGGTGTCGGACTCCGTCAGCTGGAACTTCTCCGCCAGATCACCTTGGAATCCGATAACGGTGGTGTCCGAGAGCCCCGAATCCCCGACGGGCTTCCAGTCCGGCCGGATGCGCGCGGCGATTTTCGCGGCGGCAAGGCGGATGGCGCTTTGGTCCCAATGGGTATCGGTGCGCGGGAATAGGCGGACCGCGCGTTTGGCGGCAAAGAAATCGTTTCGCAAATCGAGAAAATCCACGTTCAGGCTGTCGAGGCCATGCAGGAATCGGTTCTTGGAAGGACTCAGATCCGGAACATCCCGGCCACCAAGCAGTTCGGGCCGGGTTTCCACCTTGGTCGGCGCCGGGACAACCAGCAGGCGGATACCTTGCGCTTTCAGTGCTTGCGAAACCCGGGCGATGATCGTCAGGTTCGCATCGAGGTGTTCCCACCTCGCCACGGCGGCCCGGAGGTCCTCCAGGTAGAAAAGCTGGCCTCCCTCGCCGTGGATGACATATTTCTCGGCATTGCTTTGCATCTCAGGGGCGCCTGATTTTAGGTCCGGTTTGGGTTCCCGCGAAGTTTCCAGTTTGTCATGGGCGTCGAGAATGGCGATGAGGTCGCGATTCCGGGAAAAGTCGGGGTCTGCTTTGCGGCAGCCGGGGAAAAGCAGCAAGGTGGCGGCGAGGTGGAGCGAACAGGCGGCGCGGGAAGGAAGAATCACTTCCGTGCCATTCCTGTTACCTCCGGCTTCATCTCAGGACCGCCGGAGCGTCGGGTAATTCGTTCCTGTCCCCGCCGGTGCGGGGGAAATGCGCCTGCAGATGGCGGCCCACCGCTTCGATGCCGGCGATCACGCCGGATTCGAAACGCCCCCCGTGGAACTCCGCCTCCATCGCCTTGCAAATCGATTCCCAGCCTTCCGCGCCTACTTTGGCGTGTACGCCGCGGTCGGCCAGGATCTCCACGTCCCGATCCGCGACCAGCAGGTAGATCAGCACGCCGTTGTTGGCTTCCGTATCCCAAACGCGCAGGTCGGAAAAGACCTGGACCGCCCGTTCCCGGGCGGTTACTCCCCGAAGCAAGGGACCGAGGTCCAGGGATGCCTCCACGGCGAAACGGATTTCCCCGTTATGCCCGGCCTCGGAAGCGGCCACGGTCCGGGCGATGCTCTCCAGGGAAGCCGCGGGAAAAAGCCTTTTCACGTCCGGCCCGCCGACCCAGAGATGCCTTGCGATGCGGGTCAGATCCATTGGGCCGCCCAAGAAGAAGTCAAAGTGCAAAGTTCAAAGTGCAAAGTGTAAAATGCAGGAGAAAAACCCGGACCACTTGGAAGCGGCGATTGATCGCCCGCGAACAGCCCGCAGTTGTAGAAATCGACTGGGTGGCTTGCAGCCCCTGATGGGCTGCTCGCGGGCTGTAAGCCGGGAGCGAGTCCCCCGGCGAGTGGTTTCGACCGGACAATATGCCGTGAGCCCCAGCCGCCTCCCATCAACTTTGAACTTTGAACTTTGCACTTTGAATTTTGAACTCTATCCCTCATCACCATCTCCCCGACGCGCCACCGCCGCCGAAACCGCCGCCCCCGCCTCCAAAGCCGCCACCGCCTCCGAAGCCACCGCCACCGCCGAAGCCTCCAAAACCCCCGCCGAAGCCGCCCCCGCGGCCCCCGCGAAATCCCGATCCACCCCCGCCGCCGTTGTTGAACAACGTGAACAGCAGCGCGATGATGCCGGCGCCCACGCCCAGAAACACCGATCCTAGCATGAGGTAACCCAGTACGCCGACGGCGCCGCCCGTGGCGAAACCGCCGCGGACGCGGCCCAGGGATGCGCGCAGGATTCCGGAAAGTACGAAACCGCCGAAAAGCAGCGCCATGCCGAAGCCGCCGCCGGGAAATCCATGGCCACCCGGGCGGGGACGCCGCACAGGAGCGGGCAACGCTTCGCCCTGGACCACTTTGAGAATGGCATCCAGGCCCGCGCGGATTCCGCCCGCGAAATCGCCCTGTTTGAATTGCGGAGTGATGATTTCGCTGATAATGCGCTTGGACACGAGATCGGACAGCGCGCCTTCCAGTCCATAGCCGACTTCCAGCCGCAGGGCCCTATCCTCCTTGGCCACCACCAGGATGGCGCCGTCATCCACTTTTTTGCGCCCAAGCTTCCAGGCTTCGGCCACCCGGATCGAGTATTGTTCGATGGCTTCGGGCTGGGTGGTGGCCACGATTAGGACGGCGATCTGGCTGCCCTTTTCGGCCTCGAAGGCCGCCAGTTGGGCGTCCAAGCCGCTTAGGTCGCTTGAAGAAAGCGTGCCGGTGAGATCGACCACGTGGCTGGTGAGGGGCGGCACGGGAACCAGGTCTGCGGCGAAGGCGCGCGGGACCAGGCACAGGAGGAAGAGGAGACGGGCCAGAGCGATGCGCATGGGTTCTAGTCGCCCCCTACCGCTAAACCGTCAAGCGAAGGGATCAATGGGCGGCGGGCGCTGGGGTGGCCGGAGCCGTTGATGGTGCCGTCGGCGCGACCGGAGCTGCGGGGGCCGGGACCGGGGGAGCCGGGGCGCCGAAATCGACCTTGGGAGCCGAGGAGATGGCGTGTTCGTCTTCCACGGTGAAATTGGCCTTGGTATGCATTCCGAACCATTTGGCGGTCAGGTTGGAGGGGAAGGAGCGCACCTGGACGTTGTAGTCCCGGATGGACGCGATATAGCGGTTGCGGGCTACCGTGATGCGGTTTTCCGTGCCCTCCAATTGGGCCTGGAGATCGCGGAAAGAGGCGTCGGCCTTGATGTTGGGGTAGTTCTCGGCCACGACCATGAGGCGGCTCAGGGCGCCGGTCATGCTGCGCTGGGCGGCGATGAACTTGTTCATGGCCTCTTGATCATTGACCAGTTCGGGCGTGGCCTGGATGGAGCCGACGCGGGCGCGCGCCTCGGTGACCTCGATCAGCACCTTTTCCTCATGGGCGGCGTAGCCTTTGACGGTATTGACCAGATTCGGGACGAGATCGGCCCGGCGCTGGTACTGGTTGACGACTTCCGACCAAGAGGCCTTGGTGTCTTCGTCCTTGGACTGCAGGGAATTATACCCGCACCCCCCCAGCAACAGGGCGGCGGCCAGAATGACCAGGGGCTTAAGGGATTTGGACTTCAGGGAATTCATTTTGTGCTCCGGGTGCGATTGCTTTTAATCTAATAAATCTTATCTTTCAGCCTGCCCGACTCCCACCGTGGAGACGCCCGGAAGGGTACTTCAAGAGGGTATTTCAAGGAAAGCATCGGGTTACATCCAGGTAACTTCGCATTTACTTCCGACCCAACCCACAGCAAAGGCCGTCTATGTTTATTACGAACATGAAATCGCTCCGTTCCGGCATCATCCCGCTCATCGCAGCCGGTCTGGCGCTGAGTCTGTCTGCTTGCAATAAAAAAGCCGCGGGCTCCGAAGACAATGAGATTCTCGTCGGACATTACGGTTCCCTCACCGGCGGCAAGGCCACCTTCGGCCTAAGCGCCCAAAAGGGCATCGATTTGGCGGTCGAAGCCATCAATGCCAGCGGCGGCGTGCTCGGCAGGAAAATCCGCGTCATCACCGAGGATGACCAGGGCAATCCCATCGAAGCCATGACCGCGGTGACCAAGCTCATCAACAAGGACCGCGTGGTCGCGCTCTTGGGCGAAATCGCATCTTCCAACAGCATCGCGGCCGCTCCCGTGGCCCAGCAGAACCGCATCCCCATGATCAGTCCCGGGTCCACCAACCCGGAAGTCACCAAGAAGGGCGACTACATCTTCCGCGTCTGCTTCATCGACCCGTTCCAGGGGCTGGTGATGGCCAAGTTCGCGGCCAACTCGCTCAAGCTCAAGAACGTGGCCGTGCTCCGGGACATAAAGAACGATTACTCCGTGGGCCTGGCCAACTTCTTCGTCGACAACTTCACCAAGTTGGGCGGGGCCATCGCCACCGACATAAGCTACAGCGAAGGCGACAAGGATTTCACCGCCCAGCTCACCGCCATCAAGGCTAAGCATCCGGACGGCATCTTCGTGCCCGGTTACTATACGGAAGTGGGCCTCATCGCCCGCCAGGCCCGCAAGCTCGGCATCAAGGTGACCCTGCTCGGCGGCGACGGCTGGGATTCGTCCAAGCTGTGGGAAATCGGCGGCGACGCCCTCAACGGCTGCTACTATTCCAACCACTACTCCGTGGACGACCCGAGCCCCATTCTGCAGAAGTTCGTGGCCGACTTCAAAGCCAAATACAAGGGCGAATCGGACAGCATTCCCGACGCCATGGCCGCCCTGGGCTATGACGCGGCGTTGATCCTGGCCGACGCCATGAAGCGCGCCAACAGCAGCAAGCCCGACAGCGTACGCGACGCCCTGGCGCAGACCAGAGGATTCATGGGCGTTACCGGCACCACCACCCTGGACGAAAACCGCAACGCCGTTAAACCGGCGGTGGTGCTCGAAGTCGTCGTGGACGCCAAAGGCAACGGCAAGAACATTTTCAAGGAAACCGTCTCGCCCTGAGGGCGGACGGCTTCGGAGGAAGACGGCGGGGCCGGTGAGCGCATGGAGAGCTTCCTACAACAGTTGATCAACGGGATTTCCCTCGGCAGCATCTACGCCCTGGTGGCCCTCGGGTACACCATGGTGTACGGCGTGCTGCGCCTGATCAATTTCGCCCACGGCGACGTGTACATGCTGGGCGCCTATTTCGGGTACTATTTGTCGCGCCTGCTCCAAGGCAAGACCCCGAGCCATTTGCTGGATGCGGCGGCGGTGATGCTGCTGTCCATGATCGGTTGCGCCCTGGTGGGCATCGTGATGGAGCGCCTGGCCTACCGGCCGGTGCGCAAGGCCTCGCGCCTGACCCTGTTGATCATCGCCATCGGCGTCTCCCTGCTTCTCGAGAACGCCGGCCAACTGCTGTTCGGCGCGGACCCGAAGTTCTTTCCGCAATTGATTCCGGAGTCGCATATCAAGCTGGGCGGCTTGATGCTTACCAACCAGCAGGTGATCGTGCTGATCACGGCCGTGGCCCTGATGATCCTGCTCAATCTTTTCATTTACCGCACCCGGACCGGAAAAGCCATGCGCGCCGTATCCTTCAACCTGGACGCGGCCAAGCTGATGGGCATCAACACCGACGGCATCATCGCCCTCACCTTCGCCCTGGGTTCGGCCCTGGCGGCGGCTGGGGGCATCCTGGTTTCCATCAACATTCCCGGCATCGATCCCCTGATGGGCGTGATGACCGGCCTCAAGGCCTTCGTGGCCGCGGTGCTGGGCGGCATCGGCAACATCTTCGGCGCCGTGCTGGGCGGATTGATCCTCGGCCTGGCCGAGGTGATGGTGGCTGGCTACGGAAGCTCCACCTACCGGGACGCGATTGCCTTTCTCATTTTGATTGTGATTCTCCTGTTCAAACCTTCGGGATTGTTGGGTAAGGGGCAGGTTGAAAAGGTTTAGCCTGATGAAGCAGTCTCATGGATAGAGTTCAAATTTCAAACTGCAAAGTGAAAAGTTCAAAGTTGAAGAGCGACCGCTTGCGAGCGGTGTCGACAGCTACAACCGGAAAACGGCAGGGGATTCAGCTGACGCGTCCAAGGGTCAATGTATCACTGGCGAAGCCACACTGTTTTCCACTTTGCACTTTGCACTTTGAACTTTTCACTTTTCACTCTCTCTTCCTCACCCAATGAAGCGCCTCCTCTGGATCCTCGCATCCCTCGCATCCCTCCTCCTCCTCCACTGGGGCGTCGGCGCGCTATTGCTCGACGGCCCCATCCGCCAGGGTCCCTACTACTATCAGATCATCATCCTGGCCGGCATCAACATCGTACTGGCGGTGAGCCTCAACCTGACCAACGGCATCGCCGGGCAATTCTCCATCGGCCATGCCGGGTTCTTCGCGGTGGGCGCGTACGCGGCCGCATCCGTCAGCTATTATGGCGGGCCGGCCCTGCGCGGTCTGCTGTCCTTCCTCCCGGTCATGGGCCAGGACGCCATCGTGCTCCTGCTCGCCTTGGCCGCCGCTGCTTTGGCGACGGCTCTGGCGGGCTTGCTGGTCGGCATCCCTTCCCTGCGGCTGCGCGGGGATTATCTGGCCATCGTGACCCTGGGGTTCGGCGAGATCATTCGCGTGCTCATCCTCAACATCGACGCCGTGGGCGGGGCGCGCGGGTTTTCCGGCATCCCCAAGCTGAGCAATTTCTTCTGGGTCTACCTGCTGGTGGCGGCCACGGTTGCGACCGTGTGGAACCTCCTACGCTCCAGCTACGGCCGGGCCTTCCTCGCCATTCGCGAAAACGAGATCGCGGCCCAAGCCATGGGCATCGACGTGACGCGCCACAAAGTGCTGGCCTTCGTCATCAGTTCCATGTTCGCAGGCATGGCGGGCTGCCTATTCGGCCACTACACCATGTACCTGCACACCAACTCCTTCACCTTCGTGAAATCCTTCGAGATCATCATCATGATCGCCATCGGCGGTCTGGGCAGCATCGAGGGCGCCGTGCTCGGGGCCGTGCTGCTCACCGTGCTGCCGGAAGCCTTCCGCAGCTTCGACAGCTACCGCATGATCATCTATTCCCTGGCCTTGATCCTGATCATGATTTACCGTCCCCAAGGCATCCTTGGACGGAAATCGTTGTTCGGGGGCCACGGGAAAAAATCCGCTGGAAGACCGGGCCCCACTGCGGAAGGCGATGGCGACCCTCCAGCCGCGGTCGCGACCGCGCCGGCGGGCAAATCCTGATGGCCATCCTGGAACTCAAGAAGGCGATGATCCGCTTCGGCGGCCTGGTAGCGGTCAAGGACTTGGACTTGGCGGTCCAGGAGGGCGAACTGTTCGGCCTCATCGGACCCAATGGTGCGGGCAAGACCACGGTATTCAACCTCATCACCGGCGTCTACGCCCCCACCTCCGGCGACATCCTGCTCGATGGCAAACCCATCCAAGGCAAGCCGCCGCATAAGATCGCCTGCGCCGGCATCGCCCGCACCTTCCAGAACATCCGTCTTTTCACGGGCATGTCCGTGATCGAGAACGTCATGGTCTCCAACCACATGCATTGCAAGGTGGGCGTGCTCGGCGCGGTCTTCCGCAACGCCACCTGGGCGCGCGAGGAACGCGAATACCGCAGCGAGGCCATGCGCCTGCTGGATCTTTTCCAACTGGACAAGCTGGCCGACGAAGAAGCCACCAATCTGCCCTACGGTTCGCAACGCCGCCTGGAAATCGCCCGGGCACTGGCCACCCAGCCGCGCCTGTTGCTGCTGGACGAACCCGCCGCGGGCATGAACCCTCAGGAAGCCGCCGATCTGATGCGCATGATCCGCCGCCTGCGCGACGAGTTCAAGGTCACCATCCTGCTGGTGGAGCACAACATGAAAGTGGTCATGGGCGTGTGCGAGCGCATCCAGGTGCTGGTGCACGGCGAAGGGATTGCGGTGGGGGATCCTGGGGCGATTCGGAAGGAT
>JBDSIO010000047.1:0-3675 GCA_039917895.1 Fibrobacteria bacterium
GCCAAGGACGGCCTGATCAAGAGCCTGCCGGCCATGTTCGTCACTCCGGCGGCGACGGCGCGCGCCTTCGCCCAGGGCGAAATCTGGAAGCGTAGTCCGGAGCATTACCTCGAATACATGGACATCATGAACAAGATGACCAAGGCCGAGGTCGAAAACGCCTTCCGCAAGTATTTCAATCCCGACTCCATGCGCATCGTGGTGGTGGGTCCGAAGGATCAATTGATGAAGCGGGATGAACACAACCAGGCCGCCCTGTCGCAATTCGGCGGAGTGAGGGACCTGACCTTGCGGGACATCGAGGCCCGTAAGTAAAAAAGGAAGATTGACCATGACGAGAAGAGTCGTAATCACCGGGATGGGGACCGTCAATCCCTTGGGCCTCACAGTCGAGGAATACTGGCGCCGGCTCGCCCATGGCGAGTCCGGAATCGGCATCGTGAACCGTTTCGAGAACGCCACCATGAGCTGCCGCCTCGGCGGCCAGGTGCGCGAGTTCGACTACATGCCTTTTTTCAAGGACCAGAAAATGGCCCGCCGGCTGGACCGAGCCATCGTCCTGGCCCACGTGGCGGCCTGCCAGGCCATGCAGGATTCCGGCATCGAAGGCAAGTTCGATCCGGAACGCGCCGGAGCCGTCATCGCCACCGGCATGGGCGGAGTCTCCACTTTCGAGGCGGATACCCGGGTGACCGTCGCGCGCGGCCACAAGCGCGTCTCCCCGTTCTTCATCCCAATGATCCTGCCGAATACGGTGTCGGCCTATTTCGCCATCGAGAACAACCTGCAGGGCCCGAATTATACCATCCTTTCCGCCTGCGCCAGCGCCAACCACAGCATGGGCGAGGCCTGCGAAATCATCAAACGCGGCGCCGCCGACGTCATGTTCACCGGGGGCGCGGAAGCGGCGATAACCGAGGTCATCTACGCCGGCTTCTCCAACATGAAAGCCATGTCGACGCGCAATGACGATCCGGCCGGCGCTTCGCGCCCGTTCGACAAGGGCCGCGACGGCTTCGTGATGTGCGAAGGAGGGGCGGTGCTGGTGCTTGAAGAATTGGAACACGCCAAGGCCCGCGGTGCCCGCATCTACGCCGAAGTCGCCGGTTACGGCATGAGCTGCGACGCCCACCATATCACAGCTCCCTGCTCGGACGGAGCCGGCGGTTTCCGCGCCATGCGCAACGCCTTGCAATCCGCGGGCATGAATCCCGACGCCATCGATCTCGTGAATGCCCATGGCACCTCGACGCCCCTCGGCGATGCGGGAGAGACCATGGCGATCAAGCGTTGCTTCGGCGATCATGCGCGCAAGCTGATGGTGCATTCGACCAAGTCCATGATCGGTCACGGTTTGGGAGCCGCCGGCGCCCTGGAAGCGGTGGCGCTGATGATGGCCATCGTGCGCAACGTGGTGCATCCCACCATCAACCAGCAGGACCCTGATCCTGATTGCGATCTCGACTACGTACCGAATACGGCCCGTGAGCTCGGCGTGAATGCCGTTCTGTCCAATTCCTTCGGTTTCGGCGGGCACAACGCCACCCTGATCTTCAAGAAGTTCGCATAGGATCCTGCGGGTCCGATCGTGAACGGCGCTTTTAGCATGGCATCGTACCGGAGCGCCGTCCAATGATCGGCGCGGCCGCGGCCAAGCGCTGGGCGGTCTTCGCATGCGCGGCTGCGCTTTGGCTCCCCATGTTGGCCAAGCCCGCACCTGAACCGGACAAGACCGATGCCAAGCCACGCGTGACCGATTCGCAACGCGATTACTGCAACCTGGTGTGGGGTTGCGGGCTCCCTATGCCTCCCGGGTATTGTCCCAATCCCGCCAAGGTTGAAAAGCCCAGGTTCACCTTCGACAGCACGCGCTGTCAGGAAGCCCGCACCCTCAATTCCCGGGGCGTCGGTCCTTCCCATCCCATGGTCGGCTTCAAGCTCTACCGTTTCCTGGGCATGGAATATCGCGTGCTCTACACCATCGAGGACGAACTTCCCATAAGCCTGGAGCGCCTCGCCTATTTGCTCGCGGACCTTCCGTTGGCGGCGCGCCTGGTTAGTCATTTCATGAAGGAACCCTACACCGCGGAATATATCGATCCCCAACACACTCATTTCCAAGGCACCAAAGGCAAACGGCTGAAAGGCGACGCGACGCTGATCTCCGGATCCTCCGACGAAAGGCGCCTGTTCTATTTCGGCTACGGCGTGGCGACGGTGGCCTGGTGGACCCTGAAGGGCCCGGCTCTGATCGACTTCAACTACGCCCAGAAACCGGACAACGCCAAGGTGCTCAGATATAAAATGAGGCTGCTGGTGTTCCCGGGCAATGGCGTGATCAACAGCATCATGAATCTGGGGCTGTTCAGGAAGGTCGTGTTCGCCAAGGTGAAGGAGGTGCTCCTGGATATCACCGGCACAGCCGCCAAGCTGGCAACAGTCGGCGGCAAGGACATCCTGGGAAGCAAGGACTGGACGGCCGAAGAGAAGAAGAAGATCGAGGAGTTTCTACGGCTGCCGTGAATAAGTGGCTGATTTGGAAGAAATGGGATGGATAGTCATGAACGCCAGGGAACTGCTGGAAAAATACGCCTTCAAGCTTACCGATCACCGCCGCGATCTGCTGCAGAAGGTGGTCGATCAGCGCATCCGCCATTTCACCATGGTGCTGGAGGATCTCAAGGATCCCCATAACATCAGCGCCGTGATCCGTACCAGCGAAGTCTTCGGCTTCCAGGACGTGCACGTGATTTCCGAAGTGAATCCCTACCGCGTGGGCCGCTCGGTCCTCAAAGGCAGCTACAAGTGGCTGGACATCTATTCCTATTCCAAACGCACCCGCTGCCTGCAGGGCCTTAAGGACAAAGGCTACAAGATCGCCGTCGCTTCCACCTCCTCCGCTTCCGTTCCCCTGGGCGAAGTCGACCTGAGCCATCCCACCGCCTTCTACCTGGGCTCGGAAACCATCGGCAACCATCCCGACACCCTGGCGGCGGCCGACATCCGTTTCCGGATCCCGCAATACGGACTCACCGAAAGCATGAACGTCTCCGTGGCCGCGGGCGTCCTGATCGCCAATCTCGACCGCTGGCTCAAGGATCACGGCCGCGAGAACTACCGCCTCTCCGACCCGGAACGCCTGGCCCTCCTCGCCGCCTTCTACGAACGCAGCGCCGTAGGCGTCGACCGCAACTCCCCGATCCATATCATCGACTAACCAACCGAAGCCAAGTTTCCACCCCCCTTCGATCCGATTCCCGAGTTCCCGCCGGAGTAGCCGAGACTCAGACCTAACCCGTCGCAACTCTCCGCCGAAGGTCCGCAGCCTCACCTCTCTTTTCCCAACCCGCGAAGGTACGCAGCCCCACCTCTCTTTTCCCAACCCGCGAAGGTCCGCAGCCCCGCCCCTTTTTTCCCAACCCCCGAAGGTCCGCAGCCCCGCCCAAAACCCCTTCGCCCGCAGAACCGAAATCGACAACCGCATTTCTTAACGACTCACAAAGTCATTTCCCGACGAATGGAGACACGATGCCGTCCCGCCCCGAAGGTCCGCAGTCCCGCCCAAAACCCAACCGCCCACATCACCAAATCGACAAACGCATTTCCGTACGGCCGGCAGTGTCATTACCCGACGCATCAGGTTTGGTCCCCGGGTCACAACAGGGGCGGGCGGGG
>JBDSIO010000048.1:0-29584 GCA_039917895.1 Fibrobacteria bacterium
TGCCGATCGATTCATAGGTGGGCAAAAGGCCGATGGCCACGGTGGAAAGGCCCATGGTCAGGAGGGCGGCCACCAAGGTCGCTTTGCGTCCCACGCGGTCTCCGAAATGGCCGAACAGGGCCGAACCGATGGGACGGGCGAAGAAAGCCAGGGCGAAGGTCGCCAGGGATTGCAGGGCCGCGGTGGCGGGGTCGGATTTCGGGAAAAACAGCAGGGGGAAAACCAGCACGGCTGCCGTCGCATAGATGTAGAAGTCGAAGAATTCAATGGCCGTGCCGATGAGGCTGGCGAACAGGATATGCGCGGGAGAATTGGGTTTGGCGGTCATGCCATAAGGATAGGAAGGATGGGAATTCGCGTCAGTCCTGCCGGTCCTCGGTCCATCGGAGAGTGTATTTTATTGCCTGGTTCCGATGTGAAAGGGATTTTTACCGAACCTCAACCTCAAAAAAGGAATTGAATCATGGCAAGCAATACCATCCGCCTCCACCGGGTCCTCCATGCCCCGCCCGATCGCGTCTATCGCGCCTTCCTGGACGCCGATGCCAAGTCCAAATGGCTGCCGCCCTACGGGTTCACCGCCAAGATGCATCACCAGGATGTCCGGGTCGGTGGCATGTACAAGATGTCCTTCACCAACTTCGGGACCGGCAACAGCCATTCTTTCGGAGGCACCTTTCAGGAGCTGGCTCCCAATGAGCGCATCCGCTACACGGACATATTCGACGATCCCAATCTGCCCGGTGAAATGCAGGTGACCGTCCTATTGAAGAAGGTTTCGGTAGGTACCGAGATCAGTATCGTTCAGGAGGGCGTGCCGGACGTCATCCCTCCCGATGCCTGCTATCTGGGCTGGCAGGAATCGCTCATGCAGCTCGCCAAATTGGTGGAGCCCGAGATTTCCGGTTGAAACTCCTTCACAACCGCTGGAAATCTGAAATAAACGGTTGGGTTTGAAATGAAAAACGAGGAATGGCCCAAGTCCGGAAAAAAAATCCAATGAAGCATGCGGAAGAGCCCCACCAGTTGCCTACCGACGGCTTTTCCGCTTGGCTGGCCCGCACGCGCGATGGCCAGAAGACCAAGGCAGGCGCGGATGTGCCTTGCGGCGATTGCCGTGGCTGTTGCACCTCCGCCTATTTCATCCACATCGGCCCTGACGAAACCGCCGCCCTGGCGCGCATTCCCAAAGCCCTCCGCTTCAAGGCCCCGGGGCTGACCAAGGGCCACGTTTTGTTGGGCTACGACGACAAAGGCCATTGTCCTTTGTTCAAGGATAACGCGTGCTCGATTTACGCCGACCGGCCGCAAACCTGCCGCGACTACGATTGCCGGGTCTTTCCCGCCACGGGGTTTACCGTGGAGGCGGACAAGCCTCTCATCGCCGGCCAGGCCGTGCGCTGGAAATTCGGTTTTACCCAGTCCGCGGACAAACGCGATTTCGCCGCGGTCCAGGCCGCCGGGGCTTTCCTGCGCGATCATGCGAGGGATTTCCCCGAGGGATTTCTTCCCGCGCATCCCACCCAGTTGGCCGTGCTGGCGCTCAAGGTATACGGCGTATTCCTGGAACCGGCGGTAAACGAAAAAGGGACGGCATGCGTGGAGATCCGAGGGGAAACCGCCGCTGAGAAAGCCAAAGCCGTGGTCGCGGCCTTCGAGGCTTTCCGGTCAGGGGTGGAATAACGGGATAAGCTTGCGCTTCCAGTACCTGTCCGGTTTCCCATCCACTTAAGCACCAAAGGACAACCATGCCCACAGTCAGCCTCAACCCGCACAAGCATCGTTTCGAAATCGAAGCCGAAGGCCAGGTCGCGTTCACCGTATTCCAGCGCTCACAAGGCGTGATCGAATATCTCCACACGCTGGTGCCTCCGCAGATGGAAGGGAAGGGCATCGGCTCCGCTCTGGCCAAGCATGCGATGGCGTACGCGAAGGAAAACGGACTGAAAGCAATCGTCACCTGTTCTTTCATCAATACGTGGTTGAAGAAACATCCCGAAGCGGGGTAGTCTTTCGGGCTCATGAAAGCGGGGAAAATGCCAGGCGTCATGCCGAATCCGCTCGCGCAAACCCGTTTTGCCGTTCGATGGGGTTTGGAGACCCGGAGAGAGGGCGGGGAGCTTTCTCCAGAACATTAGTGGATCCGTAAAAATTCCGGTAATGATATGATAATCGGTACTAGGATCGCAAGCTCAATTCAGCCTTTCGATCCGGTCGAATCTGAGGATTCCCGGGAATACCGGTACTTTCCTTGGAACTCCCGTGAGTAAAGTGGTTAGATTTTGGGACGCATGTCCATTGAGCAGTCGGCGACGCCGGAGAGTCCTAACCAGGGTCCGGTCAGGGAAACCTGGCAAACCCTTTTGGTCATCCTCACCTCGGTTTTCCTGGTCGGAGGTTATGTCTATTATCGATCGGAAGATTCGCGGATCCGCCGGGAACAATCCAGCGTCATCTCCGTCATCAGCGAACTGAAGGCCGGCCAAGTCGAGCACTGGCGTTTCGAGCGCACCGCGGATGCCCGCGTCGCCGCCATGGACCCGGTCCTGATTAAAGCCGTAGCGGCCTACCGAAGGGATACTGCGGCCGCCGAACCCCGTAAACTCATTCGCGCCAGCCTGGCGGCGCGCGCTGTGGCCTATCTTTATCCAGAGGTTAGACTTTTCTTCGACGACGGAACCATGCTGTCTACCATGGGAGGTCAAGCCGCAGCTTCCGTGGATTCCGCTACCGCTAGGACGATTGCGGCGGTCTTGGAGGGCGGCGATGCCCGGCTATCCAATTTTTATATCACTCCGGAAGGCAAGGTGCGGGTAGATGCGGTCTCGGCGCTGCGGGATTCCGCAGTAGGGGACATTGGAGTACTGGTGCTGAGTTGCGATCCGGATCTGTTCTTCAACCCTCTCATACGTTTCTGGCCCAAGGCGAGCCGCACCGCCAAGGCCTGGATCGTGGAACGCCAGGGCAAGGACATCGCCTATCTCGGAGGCGGATCGGGACGCAAGGGCGTACGGCTTCCCTGGAAAAAGGGATCGATGGAAATGGCGCCCGTGGCCGTGCGGGCGGCTTTGGAATCGCAAGGAGCCTTCGAAGGTGAAGATGGGGACGGGGTAAGAGTGCTTGCCGACCTGCGCAGGATATCCGGCTCGGAATGGTGGATCGTATCCCAAGTGGCCTCCGATGAAATCCTGGCCGAAGGCCGCTTCCGGCTGCGTGCCATCGCCATCATCGTCGCCGCGGTGGTCCTCCTCTCATTAACTTCCTTCATTCTCATGCATCGTCAGCGCCAGGCGGCCTTGTTCAAGGAGCGTTACCTCGCCGAACGCCGGAGACGCCAGGACCAGGAAGCGCGGCGCATTCTCCTGGACAGTATTGGGGATGCGGTTATCACCACCGACAACACGGGCGTGGTCAGGGAGATGAACCCGGCCGCCGTCGCCCTTACGGGCTGGACCGAAACGGAAGCCCAGGGGCGCCCCTTGCTGGAAGTGGTCCCGGTGAAGGATCCGGACCTCCCGTCAGAACCGCACGGTTTCCCGGCAATGATCGGAAACGACACGGAAATCGCCCGCTTCGAGCCCCACAGCGTATTGACCCGCCGGGACGGAAGCCGGCGCCAGGTGGTGCGCAACGCATCTCCGATCCGCGGCCTGCAAGGCGAAACCACGGGATCGGTGGTGGTGTTCAGCGACAGGAGCCGGGAACACGCGGCGCGCCAGGCGTTGCGTGAAAGCGAAGCCAAGTTCCGGAGCGTGCTGGAATCGATGAATCTCATCGCCGTCATCCTGGACGAAAAGGGACGGGTGGGTCTGTGCAGCGATTTCCTTCTCGAGTTGACCGGGTGGCCGCGTTCGGAGGTGATTGGCAGGGACTGGTTCGAACGATTCTTACCCCAGGAGACCCGCCGGGAGACCCTGGAGGTCTTCGCCCGCTTCTTCGCCGGGAACCCGCCTAAGCGCTATGAGAACGAAATCGTCACCCGGCAAGGACGGCGGCGGTTGATCGGATGGAGCAGCAGCACCCTGAACGACAAGGACGGCAAGCCTATCGGCGTGGTGGCGTTCGGCGAAGACATCACCGAGCGCAAACAATCCGAGGACCGAATCCGCCAGAGTGAACAGCGGCTCCAGTTGCTCGTCGAGCATTGCCCGGGCGCCATCGCCATGTTCGATACCGAGATGCGCTATCTGGTGGCCAGCCCGCGGTGGTTGGAGGACTACCATCTCGGAAACCGGAAAATCATCGGTAAAAGCCACTACGAGGTATTCCCCGACATTCCCGAGCGGTGGAAACGGATCCACCGGCGCTGCGTGGGCGGCGCCATCGAGAAATGCGATGAAGACCCCTTTCCGCGCGCCACCGGCGGCGTCGAATGGGTGCGCTGGGAAATCCACCCCTGGCGCGACGATCACGGAGAAATCGGCGGCATCGTCATGTTCACCGAGGTCATCACCCCGCGGAAGGTAGCGCAGGAGGAGCTGAAGAAGCTCAACGCGGAACTGGAATTGCGGGTGCAGGAGCGCACGGCCCAGCTCGCGGCCAAGAACAAGGAACTGGAGACCTTCAGTTATTCGGTCTCCCATGATCTCAAAGCCCCCTTGCGCGGCATCGACGGATACAGCCGGATCCTGCTGGACGAATATGTCGGGAAAATTGATGAAGAGGGGCAAGGATTCCTGCACAACATCCGTTCCGGAACCGAGCAGATGCAGAACCTGATCGAGGACATGCTGGACTACTCCAAGCTGGAGCGCCGTTCCCTTTCGCTTGCGCCCCAGGATCTGCGCACGGCGGTCGATCGCGTGCTCGGCGAACGGCGCTTCGACCTCGGCGAGGCGCAGCTGGTCCTGGACGTGGCGCCGGGGGCCGTGAAAGCCGATCATGAGGGACTCGCCATCGTGCTCCGGAACCTGATAGATAACGCCGTGAAATTTTCGCGCCGGCGCAAGCCTCCGGTCATCGAGATCCGTTCCTACCTCGACGGCTCGCGCCACGTCCTCACTGTGAAGGACAATGGCACCGGTTTCTCCATGAAGCACCACGATCTGATGTTCCAGATATTCCAGCGCCTGCACCGGGCCGAGGAATACGGCGGAACCGGCGTCGGCCTGGCCATCGTGAAAAAGGCCATGGATCGCATGGACGGCCGGGTCTGGGCCGAAGGCGAGCCGGATAAAGGCGCGGTTTTTTCCATCGAACTTCCCGTCGCGGAGGCGGCCGCCTGAAGGCAGTGACCCGACATAAAACGGAACAGGAGCCCCACATGTTGCATCCCATACTGCTGGTCGAAGACAATCCCATGGACGTGGATCTGACGAAGCGCGCCTTTGTAAAGCGAAAATTGGCCAATCCCCTGGAGATCGCCCGCGACGGGGAGGAAGCTCTGACCTGGATCGCGAAATGGGATGCGGGCCAGAAACGGCCGTTAGTCATCCTGCTTGATCTTAACCTGCCGAAATTATCCGGGATCGAAGTACTGCGAATCCTTAAGAACCATCCCGTTTACAAGACCATCCCCGTTGTAATCCTGACCACCTCGAAGGAGGACAAGGATCTGCACGAGGCTTACGTCAACGGGGTGAACTCCTATATCGTGAAGCCGGTAAGCTTCGAGAATTTCATGGACGTGGCGGAACACATCCAACTGTATTGGGGCGTACTGAACATGATGGAAGCCGGCGCGGGGACATGAGGGGCAGCGGCGCGCGGGGAGGGAGTTCCCGATGAAGGTGCTCTACCTTGAAGACAATCCCGGCGACGCGGATCTGACGCGGCGCGCCCTGCGCAAGGCCGATCCGGAAACCGCCATCGAAGTGGTGGGAACGGTGGCCGGGGCATTGGCCCGCATCGACGAAGTGGCCGCCACCGTGGCCCGCGGGGGGCCTTCGCCCTTCGACCTGGTTTTGTTGGACATGCATCTCCCCGATGGCAGCGGCCTTGGGGTGATCTCGCGCATCCGCCAACTTTCCCTTCCCTTGTCGGCCGTAGTCCTGACCGGTTCGGGCGACGAGGAGAGCGTGTTGACGGCCTTGCGAGCTGGAGCCGACGATTACGTGGCCAAACGGCCGGAATACTGGACCGGGCTTTACCCGGTACTGGCCTCGGCCCTGGAAACCTTCCGCTCCAAAGTTAAGCTGCGGGAGCGTCCCATCCGCCTGCTCTATGTGGAACCGAATGTCGTCGATGTCCAATTGATGCGCCGCCATCTCGCGGCGCAGGCTCCGTTCATCCAAATCGAATCCGTGGCTTCGGGCGCGGAAGCGCTGGATCGCCTCGTTACGCCGGATCCGGCGGGGGAAGTGGATGTGCTGCTGCTGGACTACCGGTTGCCGGACATGAACGCCTTGGAACTGCTCAAGGAGATCCATCAGGTACGCAAACTGGACGTGCCGGCCATCGTCAACACCGGCCTGGGATCCGAAGACGTCGTCCTCGAGGCCCTTAAGCTGGGGGCCGCCGACTACCTGGTCAAGTCGGCGGGATACCTGGATCGGCTTTCCCTGGTGGTGGAGAAGGCGTTCTACCGTTCGCGGGTGGAACGGGAGCGCAAGGCGTTGCGCGAAAGCGAACTGCGTTTGCGCACTATCATCGAGACCGATCCGGAATGCGTGCTCGTGCTCGGCGCGGACGGCAGGATCGCGGAGGTGAATCCCGCAGGACTGGCGATGTTCGAAGTGGATTCCGCTAAGGCTTTGATCGGCAAGCCCTTCAACGATTTCGTGCTTCCAGGATATGCCGAGGCCTTCCGCGAACTCTTCGACAAAGTGATGGCGGGAAGCCACGGGATCCTGGAATTCCGCGTGCGCGGCCTGAAGGGGGCCGAACGCTGGGTGGATACCCATGCCGCCGCGATGGCCGATGCCGACGGCCGGATCGCCTATTTCCTGGGCATCACCCGCGATATCACCGAACGGAAGCGCAGCGAAGAGCGCATGCAGCAGACTGAGAAGATGAACGCTTTCGGCCAGCTCGCCGGCGGCGTGGCCCACGATTTCAACAACCAGTTGGGAGCCATTCTCGGGTATGCGGAGATGCTCGCGGAAAGGATCGACGATCCGGAACTCCGGCGCTTCGCGGCCAGCATCGAAAAGGCCGCCAAACGCTCCGCGGAACTGACGCACAACCTGCTAACCTTCGCGCGCCAGGCGCCATCGCGATCGATTCCCGTCGACGTCCATCTCCTGATCCTGGAAACCAGCGAGCTGCTAGAGCGTACCATCGACAAGCGCATCATCGTTTCCTCCATGCTGGCCGCGCGATCATCGATCATCCTGGGCGATCCCTCCCAGATCCAGAACGCCCTGCTGAACCTGGCTCTCAATGCCCGCGACGCCATGCCCGAAGGCGGCACCTTGCACTTCTCCACCGAAACCATCACCATCGAATTGTCCGAGGCGAACGGATTCAACCCGGACCTGCTTCCCTTGGCCGATGCGGGCGTGCTGCTTTCCGAGGGGACCTATCTGCACGTCTCGATCTCCGACACGGGGACGGGCATGGCCGATGAAGTCAAGAAACGCATCTTCGAGCCCTTCTTCACCACCAAACCCGTGGGAAGTGGCACGGGCATGGGTCTGGCTTCGGTGTTCGGCACGGTAAAGCTGCATCATGGCACGATCACCTTGACCAGCGCCAAGGGCCACGGTACGACCTTCCATCTTTACTTCCCCGTTTCGGAAAAGGAGATGGACGGATCCCTGGGCGCATCCGGGGCCAAGCGCCACATCGGACGGTTGCACATCCTGGTGGTCGATGACGAACCCATGCTGCGCGAGTTGCTGGCCGATCTGCTGATCCAGGAAGGCCATTCCGTCTACACCGCCTCCAATGGCCGCGAAGCCTTGAAGATTTTCCAGGACGCTTCCTCCAAAATCAATCTGGTGGTGTTGGACATGATCATGCCCGAACTGGGCGGCCGCGAGACCTATCGGGCCTTGCGGGCCATCCGTCCCGACGTGAAGGTGTTGCTCTCTTCGGGTTATACCCCGAAGGAGGAAATACAGGGAATTCTCGACGAGGGCATCCTGGGCGTGCTCCACAAACCTTATACCAAACGCCTTCTGGAGGACGCGATCCATTCGGTGATGGAGAAGCAGGTCAAGCCGCTGAAATCCTCAAATCCCGCTTAGATCGCCGCAAAGTCCGCAAGGACGGGCTTTCCGGCTTGCTTTGTGGCCTCTGCAAATCCTCCTGGCATTAATTAGGCTTTCGAGCTCGCTTTCCAGGAGCACGCCATGATCAATCAACTGTTCTCCCCACTATCCTCCCAGTTCCCCGTCGATCGCCGCGCAGGGTTGGGTTTGACCGCGGTGGTTTCCGCAGTCCTCGCCGCGTTTGCCGCTGCTTCCATCTTCACCCTGACCGCATGCAATAGCGGAACCGGGTCCGCGACCGCGTCCGGCGGCGACAAGCTGACCGCCAAGATCGACGGCAAGCCTTTCGAAGCCGTGGCCATCTCCCTTTCCGCCCAGGTCAATTTCGGCGTGCCTGGCGCGGTGCTGTTCCTGGGTAACCAGACCGTCGACGGCGTGAATCGCGGCATCACCGTGACCCTGTACAACGTGTACGGCCCGGGTGAATACCCTCTCGGGACCGACATTAGCGTTTTCGGAGGCATCGGTCAGACCGGAGAAGGAACCGGCTCCGGTGGGGACGCGAATGCCTGGATTACGAAGAGTAACGGCGCATCGGGAAAGGTGTTGCTCAAAAGCATCGGCGAAGGGCGGATGACCGGAACCTTCGAGTACACGTGCGAGCCGGGAAAGAATAACGTCCTGAGCCTGGATCGTACGGTGACCGATGGAGAATTCGACCTGGCTTATACGGGGTCCTTTGTTCCTGCGGCGGAAGGCAAGGGCAGCCGCGTGAGCGCCACCCTTAACGGCAAGCCCTATCATGCGGCGAGCGTGTATGCGCTGCTTAAGGATTATACCGGCAAGGATGGTTTCCAGTTCAGTTCCACGACTTCGGAAAACGGAATCAGCATCCAATTGGAAGGGGTCACCGCGCCCGATTCCTTCGGCTTGGCGAACATGCCTCCGATTAGGACCCTCATCGCGGGACGCAATGGGGGTACCGCGGAGTTCTGTTGCTGGCAGTCGGCGACGGGCAATCCCGGATATATCGTCGTAACGAGCCTTTCGGCCAAGCGTGTTAAAGGACGTTTTGCGGGTACCATCAAACCGAGCGCGGGAAAAGCCGCGACCGCGGATTTGGTGGTCGAGAACGGCTTCTTCGATGTCGGCCTGAGTCCATAGCAACCCATAGCCGGTCCCAATCCGGTTTCCGGCCGTATTCCGGAAATCCGTCTTCAGCCGGAACGCCGCCCTGGATTTCCGCCGGGCTTCGGGCGCCGGCCCCAATCGTGTTTGGGCGGTGCTGGAGGGTTGCGATCGTTTCCAGGGTTCGCCCGGGGAGGCGCATCGCTCCGGTGCGGTGGGGATTGGTGCGGGGGCTTCGGGTTCCTATCCTGCCCCCTATGCCGAACGTTGCCTTCCGGGGGACGTTGATTTCCATTCGGCCCGCCCTGACGCACGTTGCCGTTTGGGGGATTGTGATTACCGTGACGGTTTCCTTGGGATCCGGTGCTGCGTACGTTTCCATCCGGAGGACGCTGCTGGCCGGACTGTCCCGCATGCTGTGGATTGGCCGCCCGTTGCCCCCCTCCAGTTCCCGGATTTCCCTGGTGGTTCTGGGAGTGAGGACCGCGCGGACCTCCCCGTTGACCTCCGCTCCGGCCTTCGCGATGCGCGCCCCTAGGGTCCCTGGCATCCCCGGGGAAATCCCGGCCACGGGGTTCCTCGTCCTTGATGAACCGGCTGGGGCCTTCTTCGCGGTCCTTGGCCTTCTTCAGGATCCTGTCCTCGTGCTCTTTGCGCGCGTCGCCGATGGCGTTGAGCACGCCGCCCACGTCGGCGGCCTTGGTCGGTTCCTTGAACTGGCCCGTCAATTCCACATGGGGCGTGAGTTTTCCCTTCTCGTACAGGTCCCAGATCTCCTTGGCGTATTTAAGCCCCAGGATGCCGGGTTCGAAGCGGCCGAAATAGCGCGCCATGTTGTCGACGTCGCGCGCGAACATCATGGCGGCGCTGTTGTTGCCCGCGGCGTTCACGGCCTGCGGCAGATCGATGATGACCGGTCCTTCGGCGTCCACCAGAACGTTGAACTCCGAAAGATCGCCATGGATGATCCCGGCGCATAGCATGCGCACGATCTGGGCGATCAGTTCCTCATGGTACAATAGCGCGATTTCCGGGGTCAGGGCGATGTCGTTCAGTCGGGGAGCGGGTTCACCATCCTCGCCGACGATCAGTTCCATGATAAGCACGCCGTCGAAGAAGCCGAAAGGGCGGGGGACCCGCAGGCCCGCGGCGCTCAGGGTATTCAGGGCTTCGACCTCTGCATTGATCCAAGAGGCTTCCGCCTCTTTCTGCCCATAGCGGGTACGTTTGGACATGGCTCGCGCGCTGCGGCTGTTCTGGACCTTGCGGCCTTCCTGGTATTGCACGGCTTGGCGGAAGCTGCGGTTGTTGGCCTCTTTGTAGACCTTGGCGCAACGGAGTTCGTCCCCGAAGCGGACGATGAACACGTCGGCTTCCTTGCCGCTTTTCACCTGTCCCAGCACTTCGTCTATGATGCCGTCTTCGACCAGGGGGATAAGGCGGGCGGGGATTTTCATGGATTCCTGAGGATGAACGGGGAAAGGAACGGGAAAAAGGCTGCCTTTTCCAAAAATAGGAAATAACCCGGAATATGCATTCGGGCATCGTTTCCTACCGGGACAGAATCCAAGAATAACAATCTTCCGCGGACCGGGGTTTCGCCTGCGCGGGGCGAAAAAAAAGGTCCCGCCAAAGGCGGGACCTCATGAATCATCGGATGTCGTCAGCCAGCTAAGGGTTGTATTCCTTCAGGGCTTCCTTGTTCAACACCTGGAGTTCGGTCCGGCGGTTCAATTTGCGGCCTTCCGCGGACTTATTGTCGGCTTTCGGCATGGATTCGCCGTATCCCTTGGCGGTAAGCATCGCCCTCAGTTCGGGAGCGACGCTGCCCATATAGTTGGCCACCGATTCGGACCGGCCCTGGCTCAGAGTCTGATTGTGGGTGTCGGAGCCGACGTCATCGGTATGGCCGGACACCTCGATCTGGAGCTTGGGGTACTTGGTGAGCATCTTGGCGATGATGTTCAGGTAAGGTTTGGAATTGATGGAAATGTCCGTCTTATTGGTCTCGAAGTAGACGGCGTCCATCAGCAACAGGCCCGTGGAAAGCAATTGCTTTTCGGCTTCCGAGCGCTTGGACTTCTCCAGGGCCAGGTTCTTCTGCGATTCGGCAAGGGCCAGGGAATCCTTGCGGGCCTTGTCGGCCATCGCCAGGGAGTCGGCACGGCTCTTCTCAGACATAGCGGCCGCAGCGGAGTCCGAAGCCGCCTTCAGGCGAATCTGCTCCAGGGAGTCTTCCTTGGCCTGCTGCACAAGGTCCTTGTTCCGGTTCTTCAGGCCGCTCTTTTCGCGCGCTTCGCGCTGGGCCTTGGCCTTGGCTTCGGCCCGGGCGCCGGCTTCGGTGTCGAGCGTGAACGCCAAGCCGGCGAAAAGGCGATAGGGTTCGAGCGCACGGGTGCCGCCGGCATCGCTGCGATCTCCGGAAAGGGCGATGTCGCCGCCGAAGGTCAGATTGATATCGTAGCCGGAACGGAATTGCAGCGAAGGCGTGATCCACAGGGGATCCGTGCCGAATTCGATAGCATCGATGGGAGAGCGATTGTGAATTTCTGCGCCCAATATTGCGGAGGAGATGTTGACTTGTGCTCCGGAACTCAGCAGCAGTAGGCCCTGGGTGCCGCTTTCCGCCGAGGTCACGACGCCTTCATTGAAATGCCATTTGAAACCCAATTCCTCACTGCCGAAGACCAGGCTCTGGACCAGCTTGCCCATGAAATCGAGGCCGGTCCGCGCTTCGAAATAGCTGTAACCGTCCGCGTAGTTCGAATCGATGGGGTTGGTGGTCAGGCCCTGGTAGAGTCCCACCTGCGCGGCCATCCGCACCGGAGCGGATTGTGCAAAGGGCAGCGTTCCCTGAACGCCCGCTCCCACGGTTCCCGGACCGGACGCCTGCTCGCTAGTGTATCCGGTGGATCCGAATCCGGTTATGGAGGCGAAGGCGTCCACATGCCGATTCAATCCGAAGGCGATAGATCCGATGCCGGTGAAGAAATTCGCGCCTTTGTTGGGGGCGAGGCTGAAGGTTTTCTGTTGCTGGTAGAAAGAGCCGTTCAACCCGAAGATCAGGCGGCCCTGTCCCAGGGCCTCGGCGGACGCGGTTTGAGGGAGTCCGCGCGTGCCATAGGCCGTATTGGTGGGGGCGGTGACTTTGATTTCGGTATTGGCGCCGATATGTTCGAGGACGGGGGGATCGACGTTGGTCGGTTCTGTGTTTTCCGTCTGGGCCGGGGCCGCATGGGCGCCGACGAGTACTGCAAAGGTTACAAGTATCCGTTGAGTTACGTTCTTCGGTGATTTCAAGCTGCCTCTGGGGGTAAATTGATGGTTTCAAATGGCCAATGAAGGGAAATAAGCGCCGCTACGGCGTCTTTTCGCGTGTAGCTATGCTCAATTAATATTATCGATCAGGGGGTAGGTAAACTATTTTCGACGAAAATAAAAAAATGCCTACAAGGAATCGAGTCCGGCCATCCGGTAGATGGTTTCCCCGAAAACACCCATTATATAGACCCGGCCATGGGAATCCGCTCCGAAGGACGAAATCCCGATGGCGGGCGGTTTCGGCAAAGGCGTGGCGACGCCGGATTTGGTCAAGCGCCAGACGTTGTTCGTCCCATAGTCCCCGAACAAGAAAACCGCGGAATCCGAAGGCGCGGATTTGGACCGGAACAGAACACCCCCCGTTACACTGATCCCTCCCTCCGCGCCGCGGCCATAAGTGTAGATCGGGGAAGTGAATCCCTCCGTCTCGCAATCCAGTTCGTCGGGCGGAAAGCATTGGCCTCCTTCCCGGGCCTTCCAGCCGTAGTTACCGCCCTTTTCGATGCGATCGATCTCCTCTTCGGTATTCTGGCCCACGTCCCCGGCCCATATCTCCCCGGTGACCGGGTCGAAGCTCCATTTCCAGGGATTGCGTAGACCGTAGGCCCAAACCTCCGGGGCGCCGCCCCCGCCGACAAAGGGGTTATCGGCGGGGATGCCGTACGGTTTCCCCGGCGACCGCGAGTCCACATCGATACGCAGGAATTTGCCGAACAGGGTGTGCTTGTTCTGGCCGTTGCCCAACGGGTCGCCGCCCGAACCGCCGTCGCCCAGACCAAGATACAGGAAGCCGTCCTTGGGTCCGAACGCCAGGGTGCCGCCGTTGTGGTTGGAGAAGGGATCCTCCAGGTTCAGAAGGATGCGGCGGAGTTTACCGGAATCCTTGAGCCGCGAGGAATCGGCGTATCCCTCCGCCAAGATGTCCCGGCGGCCTTTCAGGTAGTAGCAGTAGTATTTCCCGTTGGCCGCGTAGTCCGGATGGAACGCGAACCCGAGCAACCCCTTTTCATCGCCGCCGGCGTCGCCGCCGCTCACGTCCAGGGACGCGAAGAGGGATTTCTTCCAGCCATCCGCCGTCGGGCTTACGATTTGGATCTTTCCCGACTGTTCCAGGATCAGGAAGTACCCGGGCTTTCCCGGCACTTCCCCAAGGTAGACGGGTCGGCTGAACTTCAGGCCTGGAAAGGCGTCGGTGTAGAATCCATCGGTCGCTCCCGGATTTTCCGTGATTTTCGCCGCAACCGTTTCAACGATTCGATTTCCGCTTTGCGGGTCGGGCCGCGATGAGGATTTGCCGCCGGATGGTCGGCACCCCAACAGTAGGGTCATGCCGGACATGAGCATGGCTTTAACGGGAAAAGATAGTGGAATGGTGATGAACCCTCCTATCCAGGGAAACAAGATAAAATCCCCTGAGGGAGCGCGCCATCCTCACTGAGGACGCGGGGCGACCCATCAATCCGGAACGGGAACGCGTATCACTTCCAACGCGGCCCCCCGCCACGGAATGCGATCACCCGCTCCCTTGCCCCGGAGGGCGGCTCCTAACGGACTTGCGAGAGAAATCATCCGGACCACGATTCCGGAAATATCCCACTCCCCCAGGCTCGCCCCAATCAGATACCAGCCTCCATCGGTCTCCACCAGGCTGCCGAACCCGATCACCGGCCGCAACGGCGCCGCGGCCATGCGCGCCAGGTCATCCAGGCGGGCTTCCGCCTCCGCGAGGTTCCGGGCGATCAGGTTACGGGATTGCGCTATCATCTCGCGGGCGGTCTCGTACTTGTCGCCAGAGCTGCTCTTGGTCTCGCCCGCCGCTGCCTCGTCCAGGTTCTTCAATTCAAGGAGGTACTCCGCATGGCCGGCGGCCAGGTGTTCCCGGCAGCGGACCAGCAGGGCATTGCGATCGGGAACCATGACCGGAAAGGGACTTCCTGAACGGAAATCCGACTACTTCACTTCGATGCCGGAGAAGGTGATATGCGCCAACCCCTTGTGCTCCTGCGAGAACAGGATGCCGCCGATCTCGGCGTATTTCTCCCAGGTAAAGGACGCGCCCAGTTTGCCCCCGCCCTTGTAGTATTTCCATTCCTTGATCAAGCCATCGGGCGCCGCGAAAAGTTCGTAGCTGTCGTTCGGGGTATAACCCTGCGCCTGCATGTACGTCACCTTGATGCGGCGGAGAGGTTCCTTCTTCACTGGCGACACGCTCGCCTGGCTGTCGACGACAACCTGGATCCCCTTGTCCATGGCCAAGTGCAGCGGAAAGGTGAGCCAATACATGTCGTTGACGAAGGATTTGTCGAGTTTCATTTCCTTATCGCCCATGGCTTTGCGGGAATAGCCAATGCTCACGCCGTCTTCAATGGAATATACGCTGTCGCGTTGCATTTTCCATATCCATGTATGCGAGGGCCCGATTCCCGCCAGGGTTCCGCGGAAGGTGAAGCGGATCTCCTCCGCTTTTTTGAACGCATCATAGCCGTAGCGGGCCAGGACGGTATCGACCAAGGTGTCGGAATGCACCGGTGCGGAAACCAGGAAGCCCAAGGCGGCGATCAAAAGATGCAGCGGGGTAATCGAAATCGAATTCGAGCCCCTTTTTAAAAACGTCATGGCAACTCCCTGCCGGACTTTCCGGCCTAACCTGGAAGATACGTTATGGCGTGGCTGCGCGCGTTCAGGCTTTTCCGGAGCGGGATGCGGATTTCAGCACCCAATACAGTCCTCGGACGTCGGATTGGGGCGCTTTTTGGATGCACAGGACCAGGATTTCCTCGATCCAGGACGCGATGCCCCAAATCAGGGCGATGCGGAACGTCCAGAGCTGGAAGCCCCAGACGAACAAGGCGAAGAAGAAGAAACCCTGGAGATACGCGCCGATCTTGCAGGAATAGAGATGCAGGCTGGGCATCCCGCCGAAGCGGAACCAGGAAACCGCGTAGGGGGCCAGATAGAATCCGATGGCGGTGAAAAGCAATCCTGCGTGATCGCGCAGGTCCGGCCATTTGAAGAAATAGATGCCCGCGAAAGCGGTCAGGTAAGTGGTTGAATCGGCCAGGGAGTCTAGGCGCGCGCCGAAGCGGGTCGCGATCCTGAAAGCCCGGGCGATGAGGCCATCGAGGATGTCGCTGACCAGGTTGATGGAAAAGAAGACCGTGAACAGGTGTTCGCGTCCCGTCGCGGCCAGCCAGATCAGGAAAGGGAAGGTGGCCAGGCGATAGAAGCTGATCGCGTTCGGGATGTTGAGGATTTTCTCTCGCATCGTTGTGCGCTCAGGCGGCGGTCCTGTCGGTCTGGACCTGCGCAGATCTGCCGACGGTGGCTCCTGCGCCCGATCCGGCCTCATAAAGCAGGTTGCGGACTTCGGCCTCCATGGCCGCGGCGGAGGTTTCCGGAGCCAAGGGAGCGCCGACAGCCACGGAGATGACGCGGCGCGAGGGCTTGGGCAGAGAGGACATGGCCTTGCCGGCTTTGCGGCTGAAGAAACTGCCCCAGAGGCCGTTCAGGGCCATGGGCACGACGGGCACGCGGTCGCGGGTGAGGATGCGTTCGACTCCGGGCCGGAACGGGTTCATGGCGCCGTCGAAAGTGATCTTGCCTTCCGGAAAGATGCACACCAGGTTGCCGTCATTTAGTTCTTTGGAGATCAGATCGAAGGCCTTCCCCTTCAGGGCCGCGTCCTCCTTGGCGGGGGCGATGGGGATGGCCTTGGACAGGCGGAAGGCCCAGCCCAGGAACGGGTTCTTGAACATGGCGTGGTCCATGACGAAATGCACCGGACGTCGGCAGGCGGCGGTGATGATGAACCAGTCTATGAAGCTCACGTGGTTGCAGACGATGACGGCGGGGCCGTGGCGCGGCACGGAGTCGCGGCCCGAGTAGCGCAGGCGGTAGATGGTGCTGGCCAATATCCATACGACGAAGCGCATGGCGAATTCCGGAATCAGCAGGAAGATGTAGGCGGCGACCGCGAGATTGAGGATGGCCGTGAAAAGGAGGACCTGAACGGTGTTGAACCCGATCCGGATCAGCGCCATGGTTATGAGGGCGGAACCGACCATGAAGATGGCGTTGAAAATGTTGTTAGCCGCGATCACGCGGGAACGGGAATCCTCGTCGGCCCGCGATTGGATGAGGGCGTACAAGGGGACGATGAACAGGCTGCCGAAGACGCCGACCATGCCGAGATCGACCATGACCCGGATGCCCGCGCCCGCGTACGGGCCATGCAACAGGTCTCCCACGCCCATCATCGCCGTGCCGACTGGAGGATAGGTGATGAAGGCCAGGTCGGCGCAGAACAGGGTGAGTCCGAAGGCGCCGATGGGGACCAGTCCCAATTCTATTTCACCGCGCGACAGCTTGGCGCAGACCACCGAACCCACGCCCACGGAAAGCGAGAAGATGGCCAGCAGCAAGGTCACCACGGTTTCATTGCCGTGCAGGGTATGCTTGGTCAGGTTGGGCAATTGGGCCAGCAGGGTGGCTCCGAAATACCAGAACCAGGAGATGCCGAGGACGGAATTGAAAAGCGCCTGTTTCTTGCGGATGAGCCGGGTCAGTACCGCGGTCTGGGTGAAGGGGTTCCAGGACAGCTTGAGGTCAGCGGCCACCGCCGGGGCCGCCGGAATCTTGAGGGCAATCAGCCAGCCCAATGCGGCCACGCCCACGATCGCGGCGGAAATGGCATGCACGTTCCGGCCTCCGGCGAGGAACCCCCCGGCCAGCGTCCCGATGAGGATGGCGAGGAAGGTGCCCATTTCCACCAGGGCGTTGCCGCTCATCAGTTCATTCTCTTTCAGATGCTGGGGCAGGATGCTGTATTTGGCCGGACCGAAGAAAGCGGAGTGCACGCCCATCATGAACAGGGTCGTGAAAAGCAGAACATTGTGCCCGGTGTAGAATCCGACGGCGCCGATGAGCATGATCGCGATTTCCGCGGCCTTGATATAGCGCATGATGCGGGCTTTGTCGAACTTGTCCGCGAGCTGGCCGGCCACGCCGGAGAAAAGGAAGAAGGGGAGGATGAAGAGGCCCTGGCCCAGATTGATCAGGAGCCCGGATTCGGCTTCGCTGGCGGCCTTAAAGGCGACCAGGATCAACAGAGTGTTCTTGAACAGATTGTCATTCAGGGCGCCCAGGAATTGGACGCCGAACATGGGGCCGAACCGCTTCCGGGCCAGCAGGTTGAACATGCTCATTTTCTCTCCCCGCCGGGATGGCGGAATCCAGGGATTTGAAGCCCAAGAGTATAGTATTTATCGCTTTCATTGCGCATTAAGGGCATTAAGGGGATTGCGGGCATTCAAAGGGTTGGACGCGCGCCATCCCGGGCCCGGTAACGGGTTGGTTGGGGAGTTCCGGAATCCCAATCGCCATGCGGGCAGCCTTTACGGCCGATTCCGGCGTCCTCGATGGTAAGCCGCCCGATTCCGGCGTCATCGCCGGTAAGTCCTCAAGGTGCCGCTGCCCCTGAGGCGGTGCTACCGCACCCGAGAAGAACCGGAACTGATCCTGTTCCTGAACGCGTGCTTCACCCGCGGACGGCAAGATCGATACCTGCCGTAAAAAAGAAAGATTTAAACAATCGTGCCGGGTATTACAAAAAGCGACAATGTAGGAAAACGATTGTGGGCGATATTCCCTCCACTGCTTGTCCGATAATGTTATTTAACTGGGTGAATCCGTTCCGGTAGTCGGGGACGGACAGCCTCCGCATGTGCCGAGGAGCGGACGCGATGCCACCGGAAGGTGCTCGGCGTCCCAGGGAGGCATAATGGATTCCGAAAGCGACAAAGGCGGAACGTCCGCCGATGACTCACAGTTTGAATTGCACGAACTGACCGATCCCCACGGGACCCTGGACCGATTGCGGCGGTCCGAGATGCGCTACCGGCGTTTGTTCGAAACGGCCCAGGACGGTATCCTGATCCTTGAAGCCGATGGCGGGCTTATCGTCGACGCCAACCCTTTCCTGTTGAAGTTTCTGGGGTACGAGGCTGCGGAGTTGTTCGGAAAGCAGTTGTGGGAGATCGGACTCTTCGAAGATATCGAGGCGAATCGGGAGGCTTTCCGGGTGCTGATTGAAAAGGGCTTTATCCGCTATGACGATTTACCCTTGAAGACCAAGGACGGCAAAGCCCGGGCGGTGGAGTTCGTGAGCAACGTATATACCGTCGGAGAAGAGCGGGTGATTCAATGCAACATCCGCGACATCACCGACCGGAAGGCGGCGGAAGTGATCCTAAGACAGACGGAAGAGAAGCTGCGGCAATCCAAGAAGCTGGAGGCGATGGGCCGGCTTTCCGGGGGCATCGCCCATGATTTCAACAACATGCTGACCGCCATCAACGGTTATACGGGATTGGCCCTGACCTTGGTGGAGCCGGAAACCGTCCTGCACGGATATCTTACCCAGGTGCTCCTGGCAGGGGAGCGATCCAGCGCCCTGACCCGTCAATTGTTGGCCTTCAGCCGTCAGCAAATCCTGGCGCCGCGGATCCTCAACCTCAATGACGTGGTGATCGAAATGCAACCGATGCTGGAAAGGCTCATCGGGGATGCCGTATCCTTGGGCCGGAATCTCGAACGACAACTGGGTTGCATCCGGGCGGATCCGGTGCAGATGCAGCAGATCCTGATGAACCTGGTAATCAATGCCTCCGATTCCATGCCCAAGGGAGGGGAAATCATCATTTCGACCCGCAATGCCAGGTTGGACGGGGACTATGCCCGCCTGCATCCGGAAGCCTCGTTGCTGGATTTCGTGCTCCTGACGGTAAGCGATAGCGGAAAGGGCATGACTCCGGAGGTGCTGATGCAGGCTTTCGACCCCTTTTTCACCACCAAGGAATTCGGCAAGGGGACGGGTATGGGGCTTGCGACCGTGCAAGGGATCGTTGAACAGAGCAACGGCCATATCGTGGTCGAGAGCAGCCTGGGAAAGGGAACCGACTTCCGGATCTACCTGCCTCTCACTCCGTATGCTGAAAACTGTTCCGAGGGGACCTCTCCATCCAACTGTATCGTGGAGTCGGGCGGAGAAACCATTCTGATCGCGGAGGATGAACCAATGGTACGGGCTTTCGTGCGGCACACCCTGGGAAACGCCGGGTACCGGGTCCTGGAGGCGGATAATGGCATTCTCGCCTTGGAAGTGCTGCGGGAAATTGAAGGCCCGATCGAAATGCTCGTGACCGATCTCATGATGCCGGGAATGAACGGGCGGGAGCTGGCGCGGCAATACTTGGAAGATCGCCCTGACGGGGTCGTGCTGTTCATGTCCGGCCATATTGACGACCTGATCTTCCAGCAAAACCTTGAAGCCGGGACGGACTTCATCCAGAAGCCCTTCACGCCCGCTAAACTGGTTGAAGCCGTGCGCGGGATACTGGTACGGGCCGTTTCCAACCGGGTTGAGCCGCATTGAGGAGTTCCCGCTTAAATACATTATGAGAGTAGCCTTCTTCAGCGCCAAGTCCTACGAAAAGCCTTTCTTCATGCATGCGGACCCCCAGGGCCGCCACGCCATCACCTATTTCGAAGCGCGTCTGTCAGCCGAAACCGCACTGCTGGCGCGCGGCCATGACGCCGTTTGCGCCTTCGTCAACGACCATCTGGATGCTTCCGTACTCGAGTGTTTCCGCAGCCTGGGCGTGAGGTATCTGGCGCTCCGCAGCGCCGGTTTCAACCATGTGAACCTGAAGGCGGCCGATTCCCTGGGTATCATCGTGGTCCGCGTTCCCGCTTATTCTCCCTATGCCGTGGCGGAACACGCGGTGGCCTTGATGCTGGACCTGAACCGGAAAATCCACCGGTCCTATGTCCGCGTTCACGAAGGGAATTTCTCCTTGGACGGCCTGATGGGGTTCGACATGCACGGCAGGACCGCCGGTATCATCGGAACCGGCGCGATCGGGCTATGCGTGGCGAGGATCCTGGGCGGATTCGGGATGAAGCTGCTGGCCTATGATCCCGTACCTGACAAAGCCGCGTCGGCGTTGGGAGCGGACTACGTCTCGCTCGACGAACTCTACGGCCAATCGGATATCATCAGCTTGCATTGCCCGCTCACCCCTGAGACCCATCACCTCATCGGAGCCGAAGCCATCGACCAGATGACTCCCGGCGTCATGTTGATCAATACCAGCCGGGGCAAGGTGGTGGACACCCGGGCGGTCATCGACGGCCTGAAAAGCGGCAGGATCGGGTACTTGGGACTGGATGTATACGAAGAGGAAGGCGATCTGTTCTTCCAGGACCTGTCGGATCAGGTGATCCAGGACGATGTTTTTTCCCGCCTGTTGTCCTTCCCCAACGTCGTCGTCACCGGGCATCAGGGGTTTTTCACGCGCAATGCCATGGAAGCCATTGCCCGGACCACCTTGCGGAATCTAACCGACCTGAAAAAACGGGAGACTGCGGAAACCGGGTAAGGGCCGATACCCATTTGCAGAAGATCCGGTAAGGGCCCGTTAAGAAATAAATGACCTGCACCGAGGGCGGTGAGCCGGTTGTCTGGCAAGGCGCGAGGAGCGCCGCGGACCGGGCGTCCGCAAGCGACGAGCAACGCAGCCAGGCGGCCGGATCTCCGGCCGAATGCGGGCAGTTATTTCTTAACGGGCCCTAAGGCGTAGGATTGGGCGAACTCCTTGGGAAACCTCCCTCGCCCCGGGAACGATTCGAGCTGATCGAAGACTTTCGCGATCCGGCTCAGGGTTACGAATGCGGATTCCGGAACGCAAACGCCGTTCTGAATTCCCTAAATCCCCGTACTTGAAAGGGCCTGGAAGGGTTTCGCGGAATAGTGCAGCCAGGGATGTCGAAGGTAAGGAACAGCGGAAAAAGTCACCGGATCGGGGCCAGGCGATCAGGGCAGGTCCTGGATCTGCCACCCTTTCGATCCGAAGCGGAGATCCCGTTCCACGAAGGCCCATACCACCAGTTGCTTGCCCTTCAGCAATTCGCCGCGCCGCGCCAGTTGCTGGCGCACCACAGTGGAGGCCCCGCCGTCGTTGACGATGGAGGCGATGGGCTTGTTGAGGCGATAGGCCACGTGGGCGATGATGCCGGCCGCGCCCGGCGCGTCGGTCTGATAGATGCGGCTGAAGCTGTCCCCGAGCCAGAGGATGGAGGAGGCCGGATCGTCCATGTAGGGTTTGCCCGTGGCCGCTTCGGTGATGCGCCCGGCATGCACCTGCTCTTCGGACCAGATTTTCCTCCGATCCGGCACTTTGGTCATCTCCGCGATATCGCCCCAACGGCCGACCACGGTGTCCTTGATCATGTATCGGGGCATGGAAGCGGCGGAATCCTGCGGGCCCAGCACGGCGGCGGTGTCCGCGTCAGGCAGCATGCCGCGGATGCGGCTGGAAAGGGCTTCGGCCGCCACTTCCATGCCTTGCGGTGTCCAATGGGTATCCCGCTTGAGATACAGCTGGGGGGCTCCATCGGCTTTGGCCTTGAGCAAAGGAGTGAAGAGGTCGACGACGTTGAAGCCTCGCTTGCGCAGGTCTTCCAGCAAGGCCAGGGTGGGGGAGGCCGGCTGACCGCGGAGCCCGTGCCAGAGCTTCTCCGGATAGACCGAAGGTTTGCCCGGTATGGGCGCCAGCAGCAGTTCGATACCCCTGGCGTTCAGGCGTTCACGGAAGTCCTCCATCGCCACCAGGGGGTTGCGCAGATTCACGCGCTTTCCGGCGATCAAGGTGTCAAAGGTTCCTTTGTAGAAGCGATCGTCCGTATAGGGCGGCTGCAGCAGGTAGTCGACATCCTGATGGTAGAACAGCCACTCCTCTTCGCCCCTGAGCGATTTGGGAGCCATTTCGCCGAGGGCGCTGTAGCGGAACTGCAGGGTCGCGGGGCGGAGCCACTTTGCGAAGACGCTGCGGTCCTTGGAATTGTCGTTCCAACGGTGCAGGTTCTCCTTGGTGGGCGGAATGCGGAACACATCGAAGACGTGCGGAACCTCTTGGTCCACGATCGCCTCATGGGCGGCCTGGAAGAGCGGGAAGCCCGCCACGATGGCGAGCAGGGCGATGACGATAGTCCATTCCAGTTTTCTCATGAGCGCCTCAGAACTGGAAATAGAGGAACGGATTGAAGGCCTGGGTATACATCATCACCACCGCGGCCAGGAACAGCGTGAACGCCGCAGCGAAGCGCGGCCAGGAGAGCGCGCGGCCGAACTCGTAGCTTTGCACGGGCTGGATCACTACCACGGCGCAGAGGAGCATGTTGAGGATGTCTCCCGCATGGTAGATTTCGGACTTGAGCAAGCCGGCGAAGACTCCGGGCCGGACGAGGCCGAACATTCCGCCCAGGTAGCTGAAGGCGTGCGGCAATCCGTCGGCGCGGAAAAACACCCAAGCGATGAGTACCACGAAAAAGGTGAAGCCCACGCGCAAGAAGCGCGGACTGTTGGCGTAGAAGGGCCGCTTGCCGCTCCAACGTTCGATACCGAGCAAAGCGCCATGGATCCCTCCCCAGAAGAGGAACTGCCATTGCGCCCCGTGCCACAGGCCGCCCAGCAGCATCACCAGGGCCAGGTTGATGTAGGTGCGTCCCTCGCCCTTGCGGTTGCCGCCCAGGGAGATGTACAGGTATTCGCGTAGCCAGGTGGACAGGGAAATGTGCCAGCGGCGCCAGAAATCCGTGATGCTTTCGGCATGATAGGGGGCGTTGAAATTGCGGAGCAGGTTGAAGCCGAACATCATCCCCAGTCCCAGGGCCATCACCGAGTAGCCGTTGAAATCGAAATAAATCTGGAACGCGTAGGCCAGCACGCCCCACCAGGCATCCAGGGCATGGGGATGCTGGGCGCCGAAAGCGGCGTCCGCGATGCGGCCCACCGGGTTCGCGAGCAGGATCTTCATGGCGAAGCCGAGGAAGAACAGCATCACGCCCCGCGAAAACAGGTGCAGGGAATGGGTGCGGGAATGCAATTGCTGGGACAGGACGTTGTACCGCAGGATGGGGCCGGCCACCAGTTGCGGGAACAGGGAGACGAAGCAGGAGAAGTCCGCGAACGATTTCACCGGCCGTTCGCCGCGGTAGATGTCGATGATGTAGCTCATGGAATGGAAGGTGTAGAACGAGATGCCGATGGGAAAGGCGATTCGGAGCACGCTGAAGGCGGGCTGGCCTACGGCGGCTAACAGGTGGTTAAGGTTCTCCTGGGTGAAGACGCCGTATTTGAAGACACCCAACAAGCCCAGGTTCATGATCATGGAAATCACGAGCACGGTCTTGCGATTGCCCTTGCCGACGTCGTCGCGGCCCAGATAGTTGCCGAACAGGTAATCCGCCACGTTGGTGAACATCATCGGAAGCACGAACCAGGGCTCGAACCAGGAATAGAAAATGTAGCCGACGAGAGTCAGCCACAGGTTACGCAGCCAATACCGGGACCGGCCCGGTTTGGGATTTTCCTGGAACGGGATGAGGTAATAGATCGCCAGGACCAGGGGCAGGAAATAGAATAGGAAGACGTCTTCGGTGAAAACCATGCCTTATGCGACCTCTTCCTCTGTTACGCCCAGTCCGCCTATTCGGAGGTGAATGCCATATCCGCCCAAAGCGCCCAGTAACGCGTGCGATTCTCTCTGTAATAGCCGTCTTCGACGGCGCCGGTGTAAATCCCGTCCAATGGCGACAGGACCAGGTAATGCACGTCGCCGACGGCGAAGGACTTCACGTTTCCGCCCACCTTGGCGTCCCGTTCGTCCAGGATCCCCGCGCGGGAAAGGCGCGGGTTGTAGTGTCCCACCAGGATGTCGGTATCACCATAGGCCCCCTGGATCACCTTGAGTACTCTATACTTCATCACGTAGGCGTAGTTGTAGAGCTCATTCGCCGGGAAAACGCCCGGGATTCCGGTGATTCGGGCTGTCATCACCAACTCGCCGTCTACCGGAGGCTTCGCCGGGATGGAATACGAGGCCGGGGCTTCAGCGGCGGAAGACCCCGAAGCTCCTGAATCCCCAGGCTTCTTTTCCTGGCAGGCTGTTAATTGGAGAACGAGCGGAATCAAAAAAGCGGGCAACAGCCCTGATTTTTTAATGGAATCCATGCTTGTACGTTACCGCCGGATACCAAATGTGTTGATTTAGGCGAGTTGGAATCGGGGCGGCGACATCGGGAGAACCGGATGTTCGCCGATCATTTTGGGATGCATGAAGGCCACTACCTCTTCGGTAGTGGCCGCGCACCATTTTTCTATCAGTCCTGATGATAGACGTCGCTGTCCTTGGTTTCCTTCACGAACAAGAGCCCAATGACGAAAGTCCCCAGGGCGATGATCACGGGATACCACAACCCGCTGAAAATATCACCCCGCGCCGCGACTATGGAAAAGGCGATCGCGGGGAGGAATCCGCCGAACCAGCCGTTGCCGATATGATACGGCAAGCTCATCGAAGTGTAACGGATGCGGGTCGGAAACATTTCCACGAGCATGGCGGCAATCGGCCCGTAGACCATGGTTACATAAATAACCAATAGGGTCAGAATCAGGACGATGCCGAACCACTGGCCTGAAAATGCCCCGATGGGGTCGGCCTTGGCGGGGTATCCTGCGCTGTTCAAGGCGGCACGCAATTCCGTTTCAAAGCGTGCCTTGTCGGTACTAGCCGTCGCGGCTGCGCCGTCATAGGAGCTAATCTCAACGTTACCCACTTTAACCGTCGCGATCGACCCGGCCGCACCAGGGACCTTCTTATAGTTTACCCCCTGATTGGAGAGAAAGGAGCGGGCGACATCGCAACCCGTAGTGAATTTCGCGGTACCCGTCAGGTTCAGAACCAGGTGGCATTCGGCGGGATCGGAAGCGACCGTGACGGGCGACTTTTCAATGGCGGCCATTAGCTTAGGATTGGCTACGGCAGTCAAAGCACGGAACAATGGGAAATACGTCAGGGCCGCTATGAGCAAGCCGGCCATAATGATGGGCTTTCTTCCAATGCGGTCGGAAAGGGCTCCGAAAATCACGAAAAAAGGCGAGCCCAAAATCAGGGAAACGGCAATGACAATATTGGCGGTCGGAGCCGCCACTTTGAGAAAGGTCTGCAGGAAATAGAGAGCATAGAATTGTCCGGTATACCAAACTACGGCCTGGCCTGCGGTAAGACCGAACAAGGCCAGCAGGACGATGCGCAGATTCTTCCATTTTCCGAAGGATTCGAGCAAAGGCTCCTTCGAGGTTTTGCCCTCGGCCTTGATTTTCAGGAACGCGGGCGACTCGTTCAGCTTGAGTCGGATCCACACCGAAACGCCAAGCAGCAATCCGGAAAACGCGAAGGGGATGCGCCAACCTCCCCACTCGGCGCCGAACGCCTTCTCGCCCTCGGGAGTGAATTCCCCTCCACCGTACCAAAACCTGGTGATGAGAATGACCATGAGCGCAAGCATCAGGCCCACGGTCGCCGTGGTTTGAATCCAACTGGTGTAAAAGCCGCGTCGGCCCTTGGGGGCATGTTCGGCGACATAGGTCGCCGCGCCGCCGTATTCGCCGCCTAGGGCCAGTCCTTGCAGCAACCGCAAGGCAATCAGGACAATGGGGGCGAAAATGCCCCAAGTCGCGTAGCCGGGCAGAAAGGCCAATACAAAGGTCGAAATGCCCATGATGAGGATGGTGGTCAAAAACGTATATTTGCGACCAATCATATCACCCAGACGTCCGAATACGATGGCTCCGAAGGGCCGAACCGCGAAGCCCGCGGCGAAGGCCAGCAAGGTGAAAATGTTACGCGTGGCTGCATCCAAGGGAGCGAAAAATTGCGCGCCGATGATGGAAGTGAGAACGCCGAACAGATAGAAGTCGTACCACTCGAATATCGTTCCCAACGAAGACGCGAAAATTACCCGTTTCTCCTCGGCCGATATTGGACGGGTCAGCACATCATTAGCCATTTATTTACCCTTTTTGAAAAGATGAAAAGTCGTTGTGGATGGACTAAGCCTATCGATTCCCCGTTCAATCTAGTAAGCATTATTCCGGATCACTTCCTATCCGGGATAAACCCCCGCGAATCCAGTCCGCCTGGAACTTTTCTTTTCGGATATTCCGACAGAATCGGTATTTTCGCATTTCGGAATTTCACCTACGGTGGATTTTCCACCTTAGGACTCTGACATTGGCAGTACCGCTTGGGATGGGTTCATATAAATCCCTTGGGTACACCCCAATTAGGAACTTTCTACTTTTCCCGACTCCCAATTGGATCCTTCTGCACTCCTGGTGAATGATTCAGGCTCTTTCCCGCCCCACCCCGGAGCTTCCATTTTACCCTTCACCCCCTGCGCCGCGTTACTGCTTTTCCTTCTCGGAGCGCTTGCCTGGGAAGCCATGGGAACCGGCCTGAGAAGCCAGCGCTTGCGCGCCATCGTCGTCAACGGCTCCGATGTTAACGCGGGCAGAGAGTTCAACCTGGCCGGCAACGGCGACGGTAACGTGGCGGGTTACCGTTTCCTGGATTCGAAGCCGTGCCTGCTGAAATAGCCCGCTCAAATAGCCAGCCTGCACGGTCGGGTCGGGATGCCGCACCGCGACTCAATCATTATAAACGGAAAGCCCCGGCATGAACCGGGGCTTTTACATTGGTCTTCGAATACCGGAACGTTTCCAGGAACGCGTTCCGGAATGATCAGGGCTCGACGGGAATCACGGGGTCCTGGACGCGCTCCGGAGCCTCTACGCCTGAATGCGTCACCTGCGTCTCCCGGGTCTCAACGAATACCTCATCGATATAGGGATGGCAGGCGGTACCTTCCTCAGGAATGAATTTGATACCGGTATCCTTCATGCGTGCGCTGAGTTCGCGTTCAAATTTCCGTTTCCACTCCGGGTCGACGAGACGGAAGCTTACGGTCACGGGATACTCCAAGGTGCTTTCCAGTTTCATCTCGACCTTGGCGCCGGAGTTCCGGCACTCATTGGCGACCTTGTAGAAGAAACGGATGCCCTGGTTTTCACCCGCGAATTGCCAACGTGGCTCCGTTTCGGTAGGCGCCGCGAACCCCTGGGTCAACGCGCCCGCCAAAGTCAATGCTGCGATTAATCGGGTCATACTTCCTCCATTCCCACGGCTCGATTCCATACCTACAAAGTTACCTTTTTGGGAGCCCGATAGCCTCATCTTTACCTATTAACCATTCCATGACAGAAAGAAAGCCTTGATTTCCGTTGATTTTCGCGGATCAACCTGCGCCCGAAGCGGTTTGAGCCGTTCGGAAGGAGGAATGGGCGTGACATGATTTACAAAACATGTGCCGCCATCCATCCGCTAAACTTCCGTGATTCATCCGCCCTCTGTTTACCTACACCGCTAACCGTCCAGTCGTCCTGGTGGGGGCCGGGATGGGATTTCCTCCCGGTACGACGTTAATAGTATTTTTGGGCTGCATGAAAACCGCCGTACTCGTTGTAAACCTGGGCACGCCCGACGCTCCCACCCCTTCCAAGGTCCGCGCCTATCTCCGGGAATTCCTCAGCGATCCCCGGGTCATAGACATCCCAGCCTTGGGGCGATGGCTGCTGCTCAACCTGATCATCCTGCCCTTCCGGCCTCGCAAATCCGCCGAAGCCTATGCGAAAATCTGGACGCCGGAGGGTTCGCCCCTGCTCGAGAATACCCGCCTTTTCACGGATAAGCTCCGTGCCGCCTTGCCCAGGAATTTCTCGGTGGATTTCGCGATGCGCTACGGCAATCCTTCCCTGGAATCCAAGCTGGAAACCCTGCTGGCGGGCTCCCCGGATGAATTGATCCTGCTGCCGATGTATCCCCAGTATTCCGCGGCCTCCACAGGTTCGACCCTGGACAAGATCTATTCCCTGCTCAAGGGCCGGTGGAACATCCCCGCGGTGCGGACTATCGGGCCATTCCACGGGGACGCTGGCTTCTTGGACGCCTGCGCCGAAATCGGCCGGCCCTACCTGCAATCGGTGACTCCTGATCATGTGCTGTTCAGCTACCACGGATTGCCGGAACGCCAGATCCGTCGTGGTGAAAGCGTGGCGGACCATTGCCTCAAGGCCGACGATTCCTGTTGCGCGACCCTATCGGTGAAGAACAACTACTGTTACCGCGCCCAGTGTTACGAGACATCCAGGCAATTGGCCCGGCGTTTGGGTCTTTCCCCGGGTCAGTACACCGTGTGCTTCCAATCGCGGCTGGGTCGCACGCCCTGGATTAAACCCTACACCGATCTCATACTGTCGGAATTGGGCAAGCAAGGCAAGCAGACCCTGCTTGTTTTCGAACCCTCCTTCACTGCCGACTGCCTCGAGACTCTCGAGGAAATCACCTTCCGCGGCGGCGCGACATTTTTGGAAGCCGGGGGCCGGAAGCTGGTGCTGGTGCCCTCGCTTAACAGCGCGGATGCCTGGGTCAAGGCCGCGCGGGATCTGGTCCTCAAGGCCGCCATGCCCACGTCCAACTGAATCGACAGAATCCGTCCGATGCCTTCCGAAATTCCAGGTGCATGACAGCCCGACCGGAACCCGTCGATCGATGTGGATTTCCGATCGGAATCCGGTTTCCGGAATGGTCCATCCACGCCGCGGATTTCCCGGGAAGATTGTCACGGATTTTTTTCGCGGATTAAAGAATTCGCATCGCGGAGATTCCTGAGCCCAACCAGGTTTTTTTCCGCCGTCCTCAACTCACGACGGGATTCGCGGTTGCGGGGTTGAATCCGCCGGCGGATCCCAATCCCTTCAATGCCCGGTTGATCCATGATGGCTCCTGGGGTCCCTTTCCAAACCGGACATCCACGCGGTTTTTCCCATTTTTTGACCGGGTCAAGAAGAAAAAAGAAAAGTTGCCGCACAACCGTTGACGGAGTTTGAGATGCGAAGTATCTTATCCGTCCCGCCCGATAAAAAGGGTGGGAAACCGGCGGCCTTTGAGCCTCGGATGCTCTTTGAGAGAAGAATCAGGAACAAGCAGTAAATCACAGCGGAGCGGGAGCTTTGAGTGAGGGTTCTCAGCAATGGGAGCTTGGCCACTTAGAGTCGATGCCCTGTCATCAGAAGGTATGCTCAA
>JBDSIO010000049.1:0-5834 GCA_039917895.1 Fibrobacteria bacterium
TCACCACCATTCCCACCCTATGTTCCCAGCCAGATCCCACATACCCGCTCCTGTCCATGGCTGCATCTGGGAGACCACCGTGGGATTTCCACACCCATCTACGCTGCTACAGCGTGGGACGGAACACTGGGGTTCGTAGAAGGGCTGAACAATAAGATCCGAGTGATTCAGCGCCGGGCATACGGCCTCCGGGACGAAGAATACCTGCGCCTGAAAGTACTCACGTGCATGCTTGAGGAGATTTGAAGTGCTCATGAGGCCTATTTCAAACTTGAGGCTGAGGTAACCTGCGCGTGACGAAATGAGCCAAAATCACCCACACGTTCGCCCGAAGACCCTTAATTTTTATCCAGTGCGGTTCAATAAATCGCGCGTATGTGAATGCTAGAGCGGCAACCAAAGCAGCTGCAAATATTAGGGCCTTATTTTTTTTCATTTATTGATATTCCGGATAACAAGACTTTGATTCACCAATGGCCGAAGGCCACACGATTCGACCAATACTTGAATAAGCACATCCTTTCGGATGCAGGTATGGATTCGATTTTTCTTGATCCGATTCGCCGAGCCGAAGGCCATTTGTTTCTTTTCCGAATCTCTTAAATTTCTTCATTTTTGGCTTTGAAATTAGTCCGTATCACATGGGTGAGCGGCGAGCACGGGCGGAGGCGCCCGGCTTGAAAGCCGGGTGTCGGAGCGTCACCGGCGTGTCTTTCGCGCAAGCGAAAGACAAGACGGCCGAGCGCAGTCCGTTCGACGCATTTGTTATACGGCTTTTTTATGCCTTACACTTGATACATGGGAGGCATAATAATCCAATAGATTTCGAATAATCTTTTGGTATTGCGTATGATTCTTAGTAGCCACCTTTTTGAAATAATCGATGCTCGATTCTTTCAAGTTGATGGTCACCTTCACATTTTTCTCCTTTAATACCAGTTGGCTTGGCGTAGGCAAAAAGTCCTTCACGATTTCCAAGTCTCCCATCGGTTCTTCCGTATACTTAAATTTCTTTTTCATAGGTCCTCTTACCTTTTCTCCAGTGTCCCGCGCCAATTATCCGAATCGTGTTGCTTCGGTAAGTGAACCGTACGGTTAGAATTCCGCCATTCACTTTGCCCATGCAGTAAAAGCGCTTCTCATCGGTTGTGCTATGAGCTTTGTCCAAGGCAATAATCCTTTTTGGATCCAGAAAGGCGAGTTGAGCAGCTTCGAAGGAAATCCCATGCTTTTCCTGGTTAACCTCGTTTTTGACATCATCCCACTCAAACGAATCCATCATACAATTATACATATCTATATATGTATCTAGGTAATGCTTTTTTCCATGATTTTAGGCTGCTTTGACCTGTTTGGGGTGGATTCCCAGGATCGGGAAGTGGATCTAACTGACTTTCAAGTCTCAAATGGTCAAATTATGGAAGCTTACCTTGAATCAGCGCCGCTCTTTCTCTTCCATTTCTTCATTTCTTGGTTTTAAAATTTGTCCGTATCAACTGATTAACCCGAATCTCGACCCTTTATTGATCCACTTATATTGAGACTCCTCCGAAGCGGCATCGAATGCCCCGCCGTCTGCCCGTGCCGCCCCACTTCCTCTCCCCCACCGACTACTTATCCTTCTGTCCCGGCGCCAACGCCCGCAACTTCTCCACATAGAGCGCGATCCAATAATCATGCAGCGCCTCTTCCTGCGCCTGCGCCCACCACGAGTCCGGATCGAAGCGCTGCGGTAATACTCAGTCAAACACTAGTAGCTTTTGCCATCCAAAAAGGCTCCTCGCGCCCGAAATGTTCGTACGAACCCAGGTCGCCTCCGGGGCGATAGCTCAAGGGCGGTACCTGGGTGACCAGGTCCTGGCCGTTGAGGAACCGGATCAGCACCAGTGAATCCGCACGCAGGTCGCCGGCGGAATTGGTCACCTTGGGCTGTCCGAAAGTCTCCATTTCCACGGAGAACCATTGGGCCCGAATTTATAGGCCAGTGATGGCCGCGACAGCGCCTCTCGTGCTATGACCTGTGACCCGGGTGCGGTACCCGGCGCGGAGGTGAGGGATGATCATGGGATACAAATCGCGCGTGGCCTTGGCGAAACCTCGGTGGAGGCGGATGTGCAGGATGGCGTCGGGGGTTTGGGTATGGTCCGCGTCCAAGCCTGGCGTAGAATCAGTGGCCGGTGGATCCGGGGAAATGCCGGAGGGGAAGGAAGCGCCCGCGGGCATCGACCCAATCCGGATGTTCCGATGCGTTCATGGGGCCGGCAATCCCGCGCATGGGTATCCGGAAGGTTACGGCGGATCCGGAGCGTTGGGTGGCGGCAGCACCTTTGCGGTTATACCGCTGGGGGGCGATGGAGGAGGTGACGCCCAGGTATTGTTTGACCGAGGGCAGGAGCGCGTCGGAATATTTCTGCTGCCCTGCGACGTTGGGATGGTAGTCGCAGCCGAGGTCGGAGGTTGGGAGGGCGGGCATGTGGACGCGGTGGATTTTCGCGTCGCCTTTGGCGGTGGCGCGGGCGACCACGGAGTCCACGTATTTCTTCTGGAGATTGTCGACGGAATAGGTCATGCAAAGGATTTGCGCGTTGGGGAACCAGCCGCGGATTTTGCCCAGGAAGTCGGCATAAGCCGCTGCATATTGGGCTTCGCTTGGTTTGACGGCGGTGCTGAAGTCGTTGGAGCCGAGGGCGATGACGATCAGGTCCGGGATCCATTTCGACATGTCCCATTTGGGGCTGGCGGCGCTGAAGAGCGTGCGGTCGAAAACCGAAGGCATGGGTTGCGAGGACTGGGGATTGGTATCGCCGTAGTTGTGGAGCATGCCGTAACCGGAAACCGCCTGGACGGAGTATTCGGCGTCGACGGCGCGGGCGGTGACGGGACCATAAGCGACATAATTATTGTCGAAAGGGCGGCGATCGCTGCAAGTCAGGGTGTTGGCTTCGTCTCCATAGCCGACGGTGTAGGAGTCGCCGATGAATAGGATTTTACGTGCGGGGCGCGCAGGAGGCGCGACCAAGGCTTTTCCATCTTCGAGCTGGAAGCCCGCGAAGGTGGATATGCCCTGAAAACCCTCGGTGCGTTTGGCCAAAAGCAGGGTATGGGTGCCTTCGGCGAGGCCTGAGGCGGCTACTTGGACGGTCTTTCCGTCGACGGTGAGTTTGGATTTCCATTGGCCGTCGATGATGACATTAAAGTCATTCTGGCCGCCGCTGATTTTGACGGTGATGGAGGTGCCGGTGAAGCGAGCCTGGATGGCTGAACCGGGCCAATCGCAGCGGGGTTTCAGGGCATCGGCCATATCGAAACGGCCGAAATATTGGATGTTGGGATCGTTCGCGGGTACATCCACGGCGGCCATGGCCTGATCTATTGCGGAGGCAGACATGGCCACAACCAGGATCGCGGTCTTCCACCTGTCCTTCGTCCGCGGCAAGCCCCGCAAACCCATACGCACCGTATCCGCTAGATCCATGCCATCCTCCGCCAGGTTTTCCGAGGTCCCGTGTGTGGGGACGTCCCAGAACCCCTGAAAGTATAGCCAAAATGCGGAATTGGCTGGACGTTGGGAAGGAACCGGCTTGAAGTATCGGCCACCTACGACATTCATCCGCCATGGCCAAGCGGCCAAAATCCCCTAATCAACCTGGTTCGATGAAATTGGCCGTAACGTAACCCTTCGTTTTACGGACGGATAGGAAGCCTTAAACCTAATCGCAGGATTGTCGCATCATGAATTCTTCTTTCAGCGAGTCGAATCTCGGTTCTCACGGACATATGGATGGCCCGAAGACGGATGACGTGAAAACGGATGCCCCGAAGGCTTCGAACGCCTCCGGCATGGCACCCGCGGCGGAAAGCCCCGCAGTCCCGGACGTATTCCGCTACGGAGACTACCGCGCATTCCTGAAGGACCGTTTCATCGGCATGCAGGCGCTGGATCCGGCCTTCTCCCAACGCGGATTGGCCCGTAAGGCCGGCATCGCGAACCCGGGCTTCTTCAACGAGGTCATCAAGGGTCGCAGGCGCTTGAGCACGGCAGCCGCCCTCAAGATGGCCATTGGCTTGGGATTGTCCGAGGAGGAGACCGAGTTCTTCTCCACGCTGGTGGATTATGCGGAAACCCGCGAATCTAGGGAGAAGGTCACGGCGGGCAAGCGCCTGATTGCCATGCGCAACCAAAAATTCCTGACCGCCTTGAGCGGCGGATTAGCCACGACCGAAAGTCTGCAGGACATAGTCCGTGAATTGAACCGGGAAGGGGTGTTTCAGACGACCAATCTGGAAGGGCAATCGTCGGCCGAGGATCGGGAAAAGGATCGGGAAAAGGAGCCCTGAAAGCCCGTGGCGCTGGACACTACGGGCAAGGTACAGCGGGTATTTTTGACGCCTACCGGGAGAACAACGTCTAACCCGATGCCAATCAATCATGCCACAATGGCACCCCCTGTGCCGGTTTGGCAAGCACCCCCGACTCTATCCTCCAATCCCGCCTTCCCGGCACCGGAACAGACCTGCACTGATTGGCCCGTATCTTGCCTTTATCAACGGGCAAAACCTAGGCCAAGGCACACCCCATGACCGTACCCGATTCCCGTACCCTTCGCGAAATCCTGCGCGTGCGCCCAGCCGCCATTGCGGCCCTGGAAGAGGCCGCGGGCAAGTTTCTGGAACCATCTGGACATGCGCCTGACCGATTACGGTCATGAAATCAGGATTCCGGAATCCCTGCTTTCCGCCGGCATCGCCGCGGCGGCGCGGCCTTTCGCGACGGACGATTTCGCGGGGAAACCTCTGTGGTACCTGGTGGAATTCCTGACGGAAAACCATCGGGATTTCCGGAGCAAGGATTTGCCTGAATTGCAGCGTCTGTTCGAACTGCTGAGGCTGGAGTTCGCCCAGGAGCCTCGGGCCATCGATGGATTTGTCGACGAATTCACGGATTTCCGCAGGGAGCTCTCCTCGCATCTGGAAGAGGAGGAGGAGTTCCTGTTCCCCAAGATACTCCGCACCGAAGCCAGCCTGCGGCATCCCGAACTCTATCCCGAAGTTTTCAAGGGATCGCTCACGATGTTTCCCCGGGCCCACCTACGAATCCCCGAAGAGAATTTCAGGGGGATGCTCGCTGAACTGGATCGGAAGTTCCATGGATTGATCACGGACCTTCGGCAATTGCCGATCGTGAAGCGAATCCTGGAAACCATGGAGGCATTCGAATCCAAGCTCAAAACCCACACCTACCTGGAGGCCGATATCCTGTTTCCCAGGGCGGCGGAAATGGAATCCGAACTGCTGCGCCGCCACGGTCGGACGCGCCCCGGCGCCGCCTGATCGCTCTCCGTTCGCCCTGGATCGGTCCAACCCTGCCGCCGGAACGTCGGAATCACAGGACCCAGGGATGTGCAGGATAAGGCTTCGTTTTCCCAAACTGGAATTCCCGTTTCCATTCATATTTTTGATGACATTTTGGTAGGAGCCGTCCATGCTGACCGTCCAAGCAATTCCTTCGCCGCGGAGTCCCATCCGTAACCGTAGCGAACGCCTGCGCAGGAACCTCCTGGTCTCGGGTCTCCTATTATCGGCTTCACTCGCACGGGCCGACTATGGCCAGTGGTCCTGGTCGCGGGAAATCGTCCTGAACGCATCCGCGTCCGGGGCGGACATCGCCACCGATTTGCAGGGCTTTCCAGCGCTCATTTCCCTGGGACAGGCGGAAGCGGACGTTTTCACGCAGTCCCCCGCGCATGCCGACCTCAGGTTCGCGAAACCGGACGGGACGCCGCTGCCTTTCCAGGTTGAATCATGGGACGCGGCCGGGCGGAAGGCCGCGATCT
>JBDSIO010000050.1:0-3878 GCA_039917895.1 Fibrobacteria bacterium
ATGGGCATCAGCTCCGTGGCCGTCTACGGCGGCGTGGCCTATGGCCCCCAGCTTGACGCCTTCAAGCGCGGCGTGCAGATCGTGGTGGGAACCCCCGGCCGCCTGCTCGACCATATCATCAATGGCAATCTCAAGCTCAATTCCATCCGGGATCTGGTGCTCGATGAAGCCGACGAACTCCTGTCCATGGGCTTTTACCCGGACATGAAGCGCATCCACGGCATGCTGCCGAAGGACCGCTGCACCTACCTGTTCTCCGCCACCATGCCCGTGAACGTCAAGCGCTTGGCCCAGGAGTTCATGCGCAGCCCTAAATTCCTCAGCCTATGCCCGACCGACATTTCGGTGTCGAACATGGAGCACATCTACTACGTGGTGGAGCTGACGGACAAGGATAAGACTCTGTTGCGCCTGATCGAGGAAACCAACCCCGAATCCGCGATCATCTTCTGCAACACCCGCCGCGACACCAGCTACGTGCACGAATACCTGCGCGCGCGCGGCCTTAAAGTGGACATGATCTCCGGCGAAGTGAACCAGAAGCAACGCCAGAAGGTGATGAAGGACCTGAAGAACAACGAGATCCGCTTCCTGGTGGCCACGGACGTCGCCGCTCGCGGGATTGACATCCAAGGGCTGTCCCACGTGTTCATGTACGACCATCCGGACGATCCGGAAGTCTACGTGCATCGCGCAGGCCGCACGGCCCGCGCAGGCGCATCCGGCCAGGCGATTTCGCTTTGCGGACTGGTCGAAGAGATCGCGCTGAAAAATACCGCATCCAAATTCGACATCCCCTTCGTCAAGAAGACCCTTAAGTCCGAGAACGAACTGGCTGCCGTCGTGAGCGAACGTACCACGGTTTACCTGGAACAGGAATACCGCCTTCTCAAGCAGAACGACCTGGTCGGCGCCAAACGCATGGTGCCCCTGCTCGAATCGCTGATCAGTTCGGATGATGAGAAGCAGGTGCTTGGCATGATGCTTCACAAGTTCTACTGGACCCGGTTCACCGGTCTGTCCGAACCCTTGGCCCGGAACGACGAACCGTCGGCCGACGGCACCCCGGCCCGCTAAGCGAAGGCTTCGTCCGCGAAGCCCTTTTCCGGTTCGGCTAAAGCCCGGCTTCCGTGCCCACGGAGCCGGGTTTTCCATTTCCGCTATTGGTTCTCCGCTATCCGGCGTTTCGCATCCGCGAGCTTCTGCCCGACGATGCCGCAATTCGCATCGGCCTTGAGCGCCTTTTCGTATTGCCTGACCGCGTTCACAAAGTTTCCCTGGGAGAACTCGAAGTCGCCCAACTTGGCGGCGGCGGAGCAATCCTCCTTGCAACCGGACAAATTCAGACCGGCGGTCAACAGAAGGACGGCTGCAAGCCTGCTATTAAGGGTCCGGGTGCGGGTGGAGATAGTAAAGGCCCCGTTACCCTGATTCCGGAAAAATCCGATTTCCATGCTCTTCTCTCCTGCTTGGGTCGTTAACATCCCAGGATGCGGCTGCTTTCCGATCTTGGCGGCCAAAGTTCCAAAGGTAACCATCCGATCCAGGTCCTAGGAGCTCCCGCGCGATGCGGTTCTGGGGTATAATTTTGTAAATTCGGGATGACAATGGCCATCAAGATCAAGACGGACAAGGAAATCGGTTTAATGCGGGATGCGTGCGTCCTCGCCGCGGAAATCCTCGCGCGCGCATCGGAAATCGTGAAACCGGGAATCACCACGGACGACATCGACAAGTTCGTGCACGACTACACCGTGAAGAAAGGGGCCTATCCGTCCCCCCTCAACTACCATGGCTTCCCCAAATCCGTCTGCACTTCCATCAACAACGTCGTCTGCCACGGCATTCCAGGCAAGCACGTGCTGAAGGACGGGGACATCATAAACGTCGACGTCACCTGCACCCTGAACGGCTATCACGGGGACACGTCCAAGACAGTGCTGGTGGGCAAAGTCTCGGACAAGGCCAAGAAGCTCGTGGACGTGACCTACAAGTGCCTGGAGGAAGGCGTGGCCGTGGCGTACGCCGGCAACCATTTCGGCGATATCGGCGCCGCCATCCAGGATTTGGCGGACGAATACGGATACGGCGTGGTGCGCGAGTTTTGCGGACACGGAATCGGCCGGGGGTTCCATGAGGATCCCATGGTGCTGCACTACCGCACCGGGAGCCGAGGCCAGAAGATCACCGAAGGAATGGTGTTCACCATCGAGCCCATGATCAACGAAGGCAGCCCGGACGTCTTCGTCGCCGATGACGGCTGGACCGTGTTCACCCGGGACGGCAAACTCTCGGCCCAGTTCGAGCACACCGTCGCGATGACGCGCAACGGCCCTGAAGTCCTGACGAAATTCTGGTAATGAGCTTTATTCGCGACATCAGTCCTTTTCATCATCGCCCTCATCGTCTTCGACGACTGGGAAATTGAATCCGCTGACATCGCCGCCCTTCTCTTCGATCTTCCGCTTGAGGCGGAAAAGTTCATCAAGGCGGACGTGGAAGCCCTTGGCGTCGTCGTCGGTGATGCCCTGGAGGATAAGGAACTCGCAGACCTCGATGGCCTTGTCCAGGTTCTTCTGGTTCTGATGGTAGGTGATCAGGGCTTTGGTCTGGGTGGCGACGAACTTGGGATTGTAGCCATAGGATTTGATGGTCTCACGCAGAAACGCCAGGGAGAATTGGGCCAGCAACTCCTTGTTCATCTTGGACTTGGATTCCTTGATCTTGAACGTGAGGAGATCGAGGAACTCATGGGCCACTTCCACCTTCTCGAAGAATGGGGCGCCGGATTTCTGGTACTCGGTGAATTCGTCCAGCACGACGATGCTGTCCTCCCGGAGCCCTTTCAAAAGCCCCTCCAGTAGATCGTCCTTGGAGACTCCCTTTCCCTCTTGCGACATGATGCCCGATTCCTTCCTGTACCATCGGGATGGAATCCCGCGTTTCTGGTTCTAACCAGTAAAAATACGGTCACGTGGGGATTTGTCAATCCTTGCGGAGGAGTTGACGAATCCTTTACCCGACCGGGGGGGAGGATCCGCCAGGTCCAAGCTGGCCAGGAGATGAACTTGGGGGGCCTATCTCCGACCCCGCGGCCTTGGACTCATAGGCGCGCAGGCCGGGGGCGATGGCACGAAGCATGGCCAGCATTTCATTGGCATCGGCGAACCGGTCGTCCCGCTTGGGCAACAGGGAACGGGAGATGAAATCGCTCCAGACCTTTGAGACTACGGGGCTATGATCCATTGCCATGCCTGTGAACATGTCCGGATTCTCCTTTGCCCTGGTCTGGAAAATTCGCTCCGGCCGCTCTACCTTGACCGGGAGGAACCCTAATGTCAGTTCCAGCAAAACACAGCCGAATGAGAAAAGGTCGGCGCGACCGTCGACGGTATCTCCCCGCGCTTGCTCCGGAGAGACGTATAGCGGGGAACCCAGGATGAAGGCCTTTTCCTCGTCGTAAACGGTGTGGTAGACCGCGGCAAGTCCGAAATCGGCAACCATCACCTTTCGGGATTTCTCTATCCAAAGGAGGTTTTCCGGCTTGATATCGCGGTGTACCACCCCTTCCTGATGGGCAAAGGCGAGAACTTCCAGCACCTGCTCGGCCAAACGGATGAGATCGTCCAGGGAAGGCAGACGTTTGCTGGGCAGGGGGTGCTTTTTTTTCTGCTTGAGCCATTGGGATAGGTTGATCCCTTCCACCAACTGCATAATGAAATACATGTAATCCGGAGCTTCGCCGAGCTCGAAAATGGTGATGATATTGGGATGCAGGAGGTTCGCGACCACTTCCGCCTCTTGACGGAACCGATCCGAGGTGAAAAGCTTGTTCAGACGGTTCCGGAAAACGACCTTGACCGCGACCGGGCGGCTCA
>JBDSIO010000051.1:0-5112 GCA_039917895.1 Fibrobacteria bacterium
CTCGGGCCCTCTGCGTCGAACCGGAATTCCTGATCTGCGACGAGCCCGTATCCTCCCTCGACGTCTCCATCCAAGCCCAGATCCTGAACCTGCTGATGGACCTGCAGGATCGGCTCGGGCTGGCCTACCTCTTCATCTCGCACGACCTCCGGGTGGTCAAGCATATCGCCCGGGAGGTGGCGGTGATGCAGCGGGGTGAGATCGTGGAAATCAAGGAAACCGAGGAGTTGTACCGCGCGCCCGCCCACGCCTATACCCGCACTTTGCTGGAAGCGATTCCCGGCCGGTCTTAGCAGGGGTGTCGGCCCACCCAAAGGGGTCCGAATCTTCTCTAAAAGGCTGTTTTAAGCCGAAAAGGGCGAGTTCCCTTTCGATTCAGGTCCATTTTTTGTAAATTAGCCGCTTTCCGAATGAGGGCATATTGACGAGTAGCCAGAACGGGTCGCTTCCATCCGGGCCCTTGATTGTCCAAGGCGACATGACCATCCTATTGGAGGTCGCCCATCCGATTTACGCGGAAGCGCGCGACAGGATCGCTCCGTTCACCGAGCTGCTCAAGAGTCCGGAGCACGTGCACACTTACGGCATTTCCCATCTCTCCTTGTGGAACGCCGCTTCTTCCGGCCATGACGCCGAGGAGGTGCTCTCCACCCTCCGCAAATATTCCCGCTTCGAGCTGCCGCACAATCTCGTGACCGAAATCGAGACGTTCATGGAACGTTACGGCCAGGTGCGCATACTGCGCGAAGACGGCCAACTCATCCTAGAGACCATCGACCCGGCCCTGATGACGGAAATCCTTAATCACCGGCAGATCGCGCCTTTCATCGACAAGCCCATCGACGAGCGTCGAGCGACATTGTTCCCGCACACCCGCGGCATGGTCAAGATGGCGCTCACCAACATCGGTTTCCCGGCCGAGGATCTCGCCGGTTACGTCACCGGCGCTCCCCTGGAGGTTTCCATCCGGGCCACCACGCTCGAAGGAAAACCCCTCAACCTGCGCGAATACCAGAAGGACGCAGGCCAGGTGTTCCATGCCGGCGGCAGTGAAAAGGGCGGCTCGGGCGTGATCGTTCTTCCTTGCGGGGCGGGCAAGACCCTGGTGGGCCTCTCCACCATGGCCCGCTGCGGTTGCCATACCCTGATCCTGACCACCAACGTGACTGCGGCCCGCCAGTGGATCCGCGAAATCCTGGACAAGACTACGTTGCGCGCCGATCAGGTGGCCGAGTATACCGGGGACAATAAGCAGATAGCGCCGGTCACGGTCGCGACCTACCAGATCATCACCTACCGCAAGCGCCAGAGCGAAGACTTCCCGCACTTCGACATATTCTCGAAGAACAACTGGGGCTTAATCGTCTATGACGAAGTCCATCTGCTGCCGGCGCCCGTGTTCCGGATCTCCGCGGACATGCAGGCCACCCGCCGCCTGGGCCTCACGGCCACCCTCATCCGCGAAGACGGCCGCCAGAAGGACGTATTCTCGCTGATAGGGCCGAAAAAGTTCGAAGTCCCGTGGAAGGTGCTCGAACAGCAGGGCTGGATCGCCACCGCCACCTGCACCGAAGTGCGCGTCAGCCTGCGCGCCGAGGACAAGATGGCCTACGCGATGGCGGATCTGCGCAAAAAAATGAACCTGGCCGCCTCCAATCCAGAGAAGACCAAGGTCGTCAAGGAGCTGATCGCCAAGCATAAGACCGATCGCGTGCTCATCATCGGCCAATACCTGGAGCAGCTGGATCTGCTTTCGGAAGTCCTCAAGGTTCCCCTCATCACAGGATCGACGCCGAACTCCGAACGTGAAGTGCTCTACAAGGAGTTCCGCGACGGCAAGATCGAAACTCTGATGGTGTCCAAGGTGGGAAACTTCGCCGTGGACATTCCGGACGCGAACGTTTTGATCCAGATCTCCGGCACCTTCGGCAGCCGACAGGAAGAGGCCCAGCGGCTGGGGCGGGTATTGCGTCCCAAATCCAACGGGGCCCTGGCGCATTTCTATACCATCATCACCAAGGACACCAAGGAGCAGGAGTTCGGAATGAACCGGCAGCTGTTCCTGACCGAGCAAGGCTATTCCTACGCCATCGTGGACTGGAACCGGGCCGTTCTGGAGGAGAAAGCGAAATGAAGAACCGCACTTGGTTTTTGACGTTCCTTGCCGCCGCCTGCCTGGCGGCCACTCCTGCGGAGTCGGCCATCAAAGCGGAATACGCCGAGCTCGACAATGGACTCAAGGTCATACTCTACCCGGACCGGCAGTCGCCCACCGTGGCCTGCCGCCTCTTCTACGTCACCGGTTCGGTTCACGAGCATGCGGGCAATACCGGCATCGCCCATCTTCTGGAACACATGCTCTTCAAGGGGACCAAAAAGGTAGGTGTGCGCGACGCCGCCAAGGACGCGGAATACGTCAAGGCCATCGACGAGGTCATGGCCAAGCGCCGGAGCCTGGCCCCGGGCGACACCGCCTCGGCCATCCCTCTCAAGCACCGCTACGATTCCCTGATCGCGGAGGAACGCAAGCTCCTGATCAAATATGAATTGTGGGAAGCCTACGAGAAGGCGGGCGGCACCGGACTTAACGCCTTCACCTCGGATCTCATGACGGCCTATTTCGTCACCTTGCCCAAGAACAAAGTGGATCTTTTCCTGTGGCTCGAATCCGACCGCATGCAGAACGCGGTCCTGCGGGAATTCTATTCCGAACGCGACGTGGTGATGGAAGAGCGCCGCATGCGCGTGGAAGACAGCCCCACCGGCCGCTACTGGGAAAGCCTCCTCGGCGTTTTCTATGAGGCCCATCCCTTCCGGGTGCCGACCATCGGCTATCCTTCCGACATCCGCAATCTGACCCGCGAACAGGCCGATCTCCACTACCGCGAATACTACAAGCCCAATAACGCCATCCTGGTGCTGGCAGGCGACATCGACGCGCCCCGGGCCATGGAAGGCATAAAGCGCTATTTCGGCAACATCAACCGCGGCGCGGAATTCCCGCCCATCGTGACGGAAGAGCCGCCCCAAATCGGCGAGAAGCGCATGATCGTGCATAAGAACAACGCGAAGCCGCGGCTGGACATCATGTTCCATACTCCCGGGTTCGACCATCCGGATCTCTACGCCCTCGACATCGTGGAAGGCGTTTTGTCCGGCAAGAGCGGCCGACTCTATAGGAAACTGGTGAAGGATTTAAAGATCGCCCTCAACGCCAGCGGCGGCAACGGACTCGACAAATACACCTCCAACTTCAGCGTCAGCGTGGACCTGGATGGGAACCCGCAATTGGACAAGGTGGAGAAGGCGGTTTGGCAGGTGCTGGATGAAATGGCCCGGAAGCCCATCACCGAGCGCGAACTGACCCGGGCCAAGAACCAGGTGGCGGCCCGCACCCTGCGCCAACTGCTGGACAAGGAAGAGCTGGCCACGGAACTGGCGTTCTGGGAGATGCGCGGAGGCTGGGACTACATCAACAAGTTCCCGCATCGCGTGCAGCAGGTGTCCGCCCAGCAGGTGCAAGACGTGTGCAAGAAGTACTTCTACAAGAAGAATTCCACCGCGGGAGTGATCCTGCCGGAAGAGAGCGCCCCGACGCCCCAGGGCAAGGCGCCCAAGCCGAGCAGGTCCGCAAAGGCAAACGCTAAACAGGGAACTGCCCCCACAGCCCAATCCGCTACGGAAGGAGGTGCGCAGTGAACCGCATGCCCTCGCTCGCGCCCTTCGCGTTGAGAGCCTCTTTGAGATCACCTTTGAGATCCGCTTTAATGGCGATTATCGCCCTACCGTTTTCATCGCATCCCCTAATGGCGGCCGATATTCCGGCCTCGCTTTCGAAATCCGCCACCGCCACCGCCGGGTCGGTCGCGAAGGATGCCAAGGCCGCCGGGGCCTCCGTCGTGAAGCAGACCAAAGCCGTGTCGGCCAGGATTTCCGGCAAGGGGATCCCGGAACATTATTCCAAAATCGACTATCCCGAGTTCACCTATAAACCCCCGTATCCCAAGGATTACCGGACCGTGCTGGATCGCGGCGTAGTGGCTTACCTGGTCCCCGACACCACCCTCGCCCTGATCAAGATGTCCGTGTTCTTCGGCCATCCCAACCTGCCGAAGAAGCCCGCAGACGTGGCTCCGATGAACCTGTATTCCTCCATGCTCAAGGCCGGCGGCACCCTCCGCTTCAAGCCCGAACAACTCGAAGATACCCTGGAATTCGTGGCGGCCAGCCTAGGAGCCGGGGTGGGGGCCTATCAGGCCGAGGTGGGCCTGGACGCCCTGCGGAAGGACGCCTACAACCTGTTCGATCTGGCGCCGGAAGTGGCTTTGCAGCCGCGTCTGGACGCCGAGGTGTTCAAGGTTCAGAAGCGCTCCTACCTGGAAAACCTTCGCCACCGCTACGATACCCCGAACGGTGTCATGGGCGTGGCCTACGAACATGTCATGTTCGGCAGCCATCCCAGCAATTGGATGGCCACGGAGAAGGAAATCGAACCACTGGTCCCGGCCAACCTCAAACCCTGGACCGGTTCCGGCTACGCCGTGAAGAACATGGTCATCGCCGTTGCCGGCCAGTTCGATCGCGCAGAAATGATCGCCAAGCTCAACGCTTTCATCGCCAAATTCCCGGCGGATTATAAGCGCGGGACCGATTCCATCCCCCCCTTCGCCGGCCCCCAATCCCCCGGAGTCTACGTCATCGACAAGCAGGTGACCCAGGCCACCATCAAGATCGGCGCCTCCGGGGTCAAGCGGCCGAACCCGGATTACTACCCGTTGGTGGTCGCGAGTTACATTTTCGGGGACGGCGGGTTCACGTCGCGCCTAATGGAAACCGTGCGTTCCAACGAAGGCCTGGCTTACGGCATCGACAGCGATGTGGGCAGTGACTACTACCGGCGCTCGACGGTTAGCGTGTCCCTGCAGACCAAGGCCGAGACCGGCGCCTATGCGGTCAAGATCGTGCTTTCCGAGATGCGCCGCATGGCCAAGGACGGCCTGATCAAGAGCCTGCCGGCCATGTTCGTCACTCCGGCGGCGACGGCGCGCGCCTTCGCCCAGGGCGAAATCTGGAAGCGTAGTCCGGAGCATTACCTCGAATACATGGACATCA
>JBDSIO010000052.1:0-11568 GCA_039917895.1 Fibrobacteria bacterium
ACGCCAAGGCCCGCTTCGTTGCGGGACTTTTCAAGAGTGTAGCGGCCCGCCTTGAGTTCCAGCAGATCCGTCTGCTTGACGCCTTCATCGCCTTCATCCAGCATCTCTTCCATCTTCTTCTGGGCGCGGTCGAGCTCCTTGGTCGCATCCTTGAGGATCGCGAACATCTGGCCGGCGTAGACCCGCTGGAAATACAGCTTCTGCGCCTCCTCGGACACCTCGATCTGTTCCTTGTGGAACTGGGCCTCCGCGACCTTGACATTGGAAACCGTGGCCCTATGGCCGGCGCGGTAACGCGAAAAGTTCAGAGGCTGAGCTACGGTCATTTCGATGCCGAAGAACGGTCCCCAGGTTCCGAAATCGTAGTCCTTGTGGTCTTGCAGAATGTACCTAACGCTGTCTGGACCCAAGGGACCGGGAAGTTTCAGGGTGTCCTTCAGGGGTTTCAGGCCGGGCGCGGGGCCAATTCCGGTTTCAACCTGGAACCGGGGCAAGATGGCGGCCATTTCCAGCTCGCGCATCTGCTGTTCGGCCTTGTCGATTTCGAGCTTCTTCTCCAGCAACATGGGATGGATGTCCTGGGCCCGGCGGTCCATGGCGATATAATCCATGACCACGCTCGCAGGCGCCGCCGCGGAGGCTTCAACGGGATCCGCAGGATCCCCCGGCCTTACCGGGGTTTGGGCTGAATCCGCGGCCGCGGCGGCGGAATCCGAATCCGAATCCGAATTAATAAGGGCGGCGGAATCGGCTTTCGCGGACCTGGCATCCGCGGCGACGGAAGTCTTGGCAGCCGCCTTGCGTTTGCCGACGGGGGCAGCGGGTTTCGCTTCGGTCAGGGTAGTGGCGGCCAGCACGGCGATCAAGCACAAGAGCATAGGCATTAATGCGGTTGAAACGCGGATCTTCGGCTTGCTGATCGGTCCGGTTAAACCATGGAAGGCATCGCTTCGGGCTCGGAAAAGCCTATATTTCATTTTATTCTTCGAATCCAGTGGGTATTTTGATTAAAATATCGGTTAGAGTCGATGACTTCATTCACAGGCTTGTGAAAATTAACATTTATTATCCGCAAGGTGCGGACTCTTGAATGTGAACCGGCAGGACGGATGAAGGTAAAGCAAGTCGAACTTCCCGAAGAGATATCCCCGGAATGGGTGTCCCGGGAACATACGCGGCTCATGGAGGACTCCCGGGGATCGGTCCTGAAACTGGACTGCCACCGCCTGCATAGGCTGGACGCCCTCTCTTTGGCATGGTTGGCCTACCTGCAAGAGACCCTGGAAAAGTCCGGCGGCCGCCTCGTGCTTTCCCAGCTGTCCCCAGAATTGAAGCAGGACCTTGCCAGGGTCACCTTGCCGGAGTCGGTTCCGGCACCCCCTAAAGAGACCCAGAGCTTGGCCATCCGCGTCGGGGAAAGCGCAGCGAAAGTGGGCGTGGAAGTCCGGGATACGCTGGTCTTGCTCTCGGAATCCCTCTACTGGTCGACAGCGGCGGTTTTCAAACCTAAAACCATCATGAGCGGCGATGTCGTCAACCAGATGGTCCGGCTCGGCAGCACGGCTCTTCCCATCGTCCTGCTGCTTTCCACCCTGATCGGCTTCACCCTCGCTCTGCAATCCGGCATCCAATTACAGAAATTCGGCGCTACGGTTTTCCTGGCCAGCGGCATGGGCATCAGCATGGTTACCGAAATTGGACCGGTGATGACGGCCGTGATCCTGGCGGGCCGATCCGGGAGCTCCATCACTGCCGAAATTTCCACCATGGTGGTCCAGGAAGAGGTCGGGGCCCTGCAAGCCATGGCCATCAATCCCCTCCATTTTCTGGTACTGCCCCGCTTCTGGGCCATGACCCTGACCATGCCCTTGCTGACGGTGTGTTCCGCCGCATCCGGAATCCTGGCGGGTCTCATGGTCGGACTCCTGTTTTTCAACCTTTCCCCCGCATCCTATCTGCATGAATTGAAAAGCGCGGTCACCATCAATTTCCTCGGCCAGGCCCTCGCGAAATCCGTGACTTTCGCCTGGATCATCGCCCTGGTGGCCATCAACAAAGGCATGAACGTGCGCGGCGGAGCCGATGCGGTGGGGAAAGCCACCACCTCCTGTGTGGTGACCTGCATTTTCGCCATCATCCTGGCCGATGCGGTTTTCTCGTTCATCTTCTATTATTAACGGTACCGCGATCGAATTCGAAGAGAGATTTCAAAGGGCAAAGTTCAAAGTGCAAATTGCAAATTTTAAGAGTTCCCTTACGATCCCTGGAAGCGGCAGCGGATTGCCCTGCCGTTTGCCCGTGCCGCCCATCCGCATTGGTTTCCCCCATTTTGCATTTTGCACTTTGAACTTTGAGATTTGCACTCTATTGGTTCGCCCTCAATGAACGCCACCGCGAAGCTCAAAGTCGATCACCTTAAAGCCGGATATTCCGGCAAAGTGGTTCTTGAAGACGTATCCATGGAAGTGGCTCCGGGTGAAATCCGCATCATCCTCGGCGCATCGGGTTGCGGCAAATCGACGCTGCTCAAATCCGTCATCGGATTGGATCGCCCCTTGGGCGGCGCCATCAACATTCTGGGCACCGAGGTGGATTGGTCACAAGGCGGCCCTTCGATAATCCTGATGAAGCGGTTGGGGGTGTTGTTCCAGGGAGGAGCGCTGCTTTCCTCCCTGACCGTGGGCGAAAACGTAGCGCTGCCGCTGCGTATCCATAACCCCGGCCTGCCGGTGGCGGTAGTAGAGGAATTGGTCCGCATGAAGCTGGAGCAGGTCAAGCTGGGCCATGCATACGCCAAACTCCCCAACGAATTGTCCGGCGGCATGCGCAAGCGCGCGGGCCTGGCGCGGGCCATCGTGACCGAACCCGAACTGCTGTTCTGCGATGAACCTTCTGCGGGACTCGATCCGGTGACCTCGCGCGGACTGGACGATCTGCTGCTGGAATTGCGCGACAGCCTGGGCATCACCATGGTTGTGGTGACCCATGAACTGGATTCCATCCGCACGCTTTGCGATCGCATGACCTTCCTTTCCAAGGGCAAGGTCGCCTTCGACGGAACGCTGGAGGACGCGGAGCGCATCGGTCCCCAGGAGGTAAAGGACTTTTTGAACCGCAAGCCTGACGAGGTCCGCCCCACGGGCCGGGCCATCGCCTTTAATCTGGAGGACGTATAATGGACGTGAGCAAGGCCGAGAAGACCCGCCTGGGGATCTTCCTGATTGGGACCTTCGGGTTCCTGGCCGTGGTCGTATTCATCATGGTGGGCAAGCGGATCCTCGCCAAGAAGGTCCCGTATTACACCAAGCTTTCGGAATCGGTGAGCGGACTGGAATTGGGAACCCCCGTCAAGCAGAACGGTGTGGAAGTCGGGAACATCGCCGAAATCATGACGGATTCGGCCGACATCACCAAGTCCGTGGTTACCTTCACCGTCAACGAAGGCACTCCCATGAAAATGGACATGGTGGCCACCATGGGCAGCTACGGCATCACGGGCCTCAAATACCTGGAAATCACCGGAGGCAGCTATTCCTCCGCCGACATCGCGCCCGGCGGCGAGGTGAAATCCGAGCTCAGCACCTTCGGCAAAATCACCCTACGGGCGGACTCCATCGCCTACAAAATCGATCGCCTGCTCGGCAACGCGCTCTCCTTCACGGAGTCGCAAAACCGCTTGCAGCTGGAGAAGCTCGTACAGAGTTCGGCCAACCTCGCTTCTTCGCTAGACAGCCTGGCCCGGGACATCAACCGCGTGAAGCCGGGAAAGCGCATGGACAACATCCTGAGCTCCATGGAAGCCGCCACCTCGTCCCTCAAGACCAAAATCCAGAAGATGGAGGTCGAGCAGACCGTACATGAGTACCGCAAAGCCGCCGAAGGCATGACCGGCGTGGCCCAGAAGGTGGACCTCACCGTGCTCCGCGTGCAGGAGGACCTGGCCCAATCCATGAGCAACCTGAAAGAAACCATGAAGAACATGAATACCTTCAGCCGGCAGATCAAGGAGAATCCCTCGGTCCTCCTGCGCGGCGAAGAGAAGCAGGAGCGCCGGAAATGAAAACCGCGCGCGCCATCGGCAACCTTCCCCCGCTTCTCCCCATCCTGGCGGCGGCCTTCCTGGTCGCGGGATGTTATTTCGCCAAGCCCCAGGTCACCCAGTATTACGTTCTGGACTACCTGCCCACGCCGCCCAAGGAACGCCTCGCAAAAGGCCCCTATCCTTTCGTGTTGCGCATGCGGGACTGCTCCATCGCGGAAGCCTACCGGCGCAGCCAGATCGTCTACCGCCAATCCGCGAACCAGATGGAGTTCTACGGCCTGCACCTGTGGGCCGTGGATCCCGACCGCATGATCAACGATCTGGCCATCAAGCATCTCAAAGCCGCGCACTTGTTCGACAACGTCACCCGCTCGGTCGAGAACTACGTTCCGGATTTCTACCTGTCCTGCGACATCCAGGCCATCGAGGAATACGACGGAAAGAATCAGTGGTATGCGCATCTGGCCATCGAATACCAATTGGAGAACGCCAAGAGCAGCCAGGTGGTATGGAAGAAACTCTACGACCTGCGCAAGACCGTGCCCCAGCAGGAGCCGGTCTACATCGTTCGCGAACTCTCCTATTTGCTTGAAAGCATCAACAACCGCCTGACCCAGGAAATGGAAATCGTGCTCGACGAGGCCAAAGACAAAACGTTCACACGCAGGGACTCCACGGCTTCCGATACGGTTTCCAACGCCAAGGCCAAGCCTTAGCGCCATGGGACGCCTGCTTTCCGCCGCTTTCCTGGCCTTGTGGGCCTCCGCGCCCGCGTGGGGCGTCCCGATTGGGGATTTGCCCGGCGAGGATGTCTCCACCTCCGAGGTCGCGCAATCCCGGGACAAGATCCTGAATACCGGCCCCAAGGAAAAGCGCATCGGCAATTGGCTGTCGCCGGCCGTTGAGGAACAGCTCGCGCGCGATCGGGTGCTGATCCCGCTCGGCCAGGGCGCCGTGTTCGTACCCACCTATACCGAGCCCCGCCGCGAGCCCGAAATCTCCGTCTTTTCCCCCTCCGGAAAATTGGTCAAGAATGGGCAGACCGGGGAACGCATCCTGCTCGACTCGGGTTCCTATTCCCTGAAAATCGGATCCGGGACCTTGATACAGCAGCTCCGCGTGGACGTGGCCATCGAAGAGGGCCACACCACCATGATCCCTTCCGATTGGGGGGGCTTGATTGTCGAGACGCTGACCGGCGAAGGCGAATACATAGACGGTCAGTATGAAGTGATCCGCATGGGGAACTGGATCAACTACGGTAAGGGCCACGGATTGAAACAGGAGCGTTTACAGGACATCAAGACCTGGATACTTCCCCCCGGCCTGTACCGGATCAGCAAACCGGGCGAAGGTTTCAACTCCCTTCGCAACTACCTCACCGTCCAAATAAACGCAGGTGAACTGTCGCAAGTCGAATTAATCTACGACAAGCCGGTGAACGGCGATCTGATCTCCGGCGGGCTCAAATCCCTGAACGCCCGTCGCAGCGTGGGGAGCAACTGGTCGTACGGTTTGCGGGCGGGAGGTAACGTGGATCTGACGCGCAACACTGACGACGCAAACGTTCGCAAGGAAGCCGTACAGGTTACCAGCGATTTACGGGTGCGCGCCCAGTTCGATAATATCAGCTACCTCGGGACCACGGAACTGCTGTTCCAGGACAACTTCATCAAGGAGCGCGGCCGCCGGCTCAACGTCAATTCCGATATAGCCGAATTCCGGACAATCTGGATCCGGCGCTTCAACTCCTGGCTGGGGCCATACATTCGCGGCACGGTGGACACTCATATTTTCGAAAAGTATTCACCTCAAGATACCGTGACCATCGCCGAGTACGCGGGCGTCGATTCGGCCGGTAATCCCGTATTGGCAACCCACCTCGATACCGGCGGTGCATTCCTGGTGGCGCCCGCCTTCGATCCCATTATTTTCCGTGAGGGCATAGGGGTAAACGTCGAATTCATCTCCAAATACTACCTGGAAGCCACCGCCCAGATCGGCATGGCCACCCACCAAACCCTGGTCGAGGGCAGCTACACGACCAACTCGGATAACGAATACATTCTCAACGAATCGATTTATGAGATTGGCGCGGAAGGCAACCTGAATGCGACTTTACGCCTTGGGTCCCAGATGACTCTGGACTTACGCCTGGAAATGTTCGCCCCCTACGCGATCCCTTCCCGGTTCCATCTGGTTGATCTCACTACCGATTTCCGCTTTTTCCTCAGCCGCAATCTTGAGATAGGGTACTTATACCAAGTCACCCAGACGCCTACCGACGCCAAGAACCGTTTCCCAAGCTCCCACAGCGTGTCCCTGCGCCTCTCCTTCAACTACTGAATACCTGATGACCGTCCCCGGACGATTTCCGCGGCGGGCGGCCTGGTACCAGGCGGGCTTTAGGCTAACCGCGATTCAACCAGCGACATTCACTTGCAGGCAGGTCAGGCCGCTCAGTGGGAGGCCGGCCTTTCAGCCCCGTGATAGGATGCGAAGGTAGGCGTCGGCTACGGCGGGGAAGCTCCAAGGATACCGGCCGGCGAAACCTTGATGTCCTTGAGCCAGCGCTGCCTTGGCCAAGGGAACCAGCTCCCGGACTCCCGTGTAAAGTTCCAAAGGGGCGCCTTGGCCCCTCAGCCAACGGGTTAGCGGCAAATCGGCGGCGAGAATGGGCTTGCCGACGTGGAAAAGGTGCAGTAACGATCCGCTGTTGCTTTTGAAGCGCAAGGGCGCGAGGAAAATATCACATAGACGCAGATGATCCGCGAGCGCGGCCTCGGAAACATAGCCCGTAACCCGCACGCGGCGTGCGAGGCCGCGTCCTTCGATCTCACCAGCCAGCCATGCGTCCACGCTACCATGCCCGTTGGCGCTTCCGGATGCGCCGAATCCCGTATCGGCGACGCGCCTGGCGCCCGGCCGCGGACCGCCCAGGATCAACAACCCCGTGGCGGCATCGAGTTCGGCCAACAGATCCAGGGCGGAACCGTAGTCGAGACCGGGATTGAGGAACCCGAAGATACCGATGATCGACCGGATGCCCGCCGGGAAAAAATCCGTCCGCTTGGTTTTCGCCGCTCCGAGAGAGGCCGGCGGATCGAAGAACGCATGCGGCACGGGCTCCAGGATCCGGGCCGGATCGGCGCCGGACAATCCCCGCAGGATGTCCGCGCCCGGCCCGGACAGCGGAATCACCCGGTAAGCCCCATAGCCCCGTGCCTGCAGACGCTTTTCCCGCGCGTAGGCGCGGTGCCTCCACCGGTAACGCAGCCGTTTCGCCCACAGGAGCGGGGGGAACGCGGAGCGGAGATCCGCATAGGGAAAAGCGAAGGGATCCTCCGCATACACCTCGTGCGGAACCACGAACACCTTGCCGGGATGACGGGCGCAAAGCGCCGGAATGAAACCGGGACCGGAAACCAGGGAACGTTCATACTGCACCAGGATGGCCCTGCATTCCGCCAGCGCCGAAGTGGTCAAAGCCTCGCGGAAAGGGACGAACACGAGATCACACTTCGCAGCCATGGCCTCTCCGAGACGGGACGTATAGTCCGCGACGCCGCAGGGTTGCGTCTGGTCCGGACCCACGAAACCTATCCTAAAGGCCGACATGGGGGGATTATAGCGTTATTCGATGGGATAAGACCGGATAGAGTTCAAAACCGGATAGATTTCAAAAGTGAAAAGTGAAAAGTGAAAAGTGAAAAATGGAAGAAGTAGCGCTAGATTCAAGAACTTCGACTTTTTCCCAAAATTTGAACTTTTCACTTTTCACTTTGAACTTTGCACTCTCCCCCGCGGTACGCGGGGGCTACGGGCTATTTATGCTTGCGTTGCGCCCGTTCCGACATCACCACCGTGTCCGGCGGGACCGAGGAGGTAATCCAGCAGTTACCGCCGATTACGCTGCCCTTGCCGATGGTGGTCTGCCCGCCCAGCACCGTGGCGCCGGCGTAGATAGTGACGTTATCTTCGATGTTGGGATGGCGCTTGATGCCCTTGATGGGGTTGCCGTCCTGATCCTTGGGGAAGCTGAGCGCCCCCAGAGTCACGCCCTGGTAAAGCTTCACGCCGCGGCCGATCACTGCCGTCTCGCCGATCACGACTCCGGTGCCATGGTCGATGAAAAAACCGGGGCCGATAGTGGCGCCAGGATGGATATCCGAACCGGTGCGGGAATGGGCGACCTCGCTCATCATGCGCGGGAGCAGCGGCACCCCGGCCAGATACAGCTCATGGGCGATGCGATGAACGGAAATGGCCTGGACGAATGGATAGCTCATCAGTACCTCTACCACCGAACCGGCGGCGGGATCGCCTTCATAGGCGGCGAGCAGATCCTGACCCAGTACCTGGCGGATGACCGGCAGGGATTCCAAAAGGGAGAGCGCGGCTTGTGCGCCTTTGGCCGCGTTCTCGCCACAGCGCGGTTCGTCGGCGGTCTGGCTGCGTGACAGGGACTCGCGGTAATCGAGGGCCATGGCGATCTGGCGCGATAGTTCGCCGCGCACCGAGGCCAGGCTTTCCACGATGAATTCATTCAGTTCCGCTTCGGCCACCACCTCGTGACCGAACACGCCCGGAAACAACACCGCCAGGATCCGATCGAGCACCTGTTCCACGGCGTCCCGGCCGGGCAATTGACAGCCCTCCCAGATGTTGGCGAGATGGTCTCCGGTGATGGCCTGGCCGAGTTTCCCGGCAAGGCCTTCCAATCCGTCTTTTTCGGCGCTATGCATATTCATGGTTCCTGGACGAAATATACTCGTAAAGCCCCGGACCGCAAAACCCGCGGAACGCGGGCGGCAATCAGGCCCGGAACCCGCGGACGGAAATGCTATTTTGCCGGACGCGGCGCCGCTTGGCGTCCACGCTTGGCCCGTCGGCCATCGTGAAGCGGCGGGAGGCGACTTGAAGATTTGGGTGGATGAAAACATTCCCATGGGCAAGGAAGCATTCGCCGACCATGGCGAGGTCATCCTTTTCGCCGGCCGGGGCCTGACGCGCGCCGACATCGCCCAAGCCGACGCTCTAATCGTCCGATCCATCACCAAGGTGAACGCGGCGCTGCTCGAAGGCACCCCCGTGCGCTTCGTAGGCACGGCAACCATAGGCATCGACCACGTCGATCAGGAATACCTCCGCTCCAGGTCCATCGGCTTTGCCTCGTCTCCCGGCTGCAACGCCAACTCCGTGGGCGAATACGTCACAGCCGCTCTCACTTGGCTCGAGATCCATAAAAGCTACGCCCTGGCGGGCAAGACCCTGGGCATCATCGGCCACGGCCATGTCGGCAAACAGGTGGAACGCAAAGCGGCCGCGCTCGGCTTACGGGTTCTCAAATGCGATCCGCCGCTTCAGGACGCGGCCCGGGCAGCCGCACAGGGCAAGCCCGGCGCATCCCCGGCCGGGTCCTTCGGCTACGCCACCCTGGCCGATCTGCTGGCGCAGAGCGACATCGTCACTTTGCATGTGCCGCTTACCGTCTCCGGTCCCCACCCCACTCTGCGCCTGGCGAATGCCGACTTCTTCGCTCGCCTTGGCAGACCCATCGTCCTTTTGAACACCTGCCGCGGTGAAGTCATCGATGGTAGGGCGCTCATCCAGGCGCTGGACGACGGCCGCATCCGCCATTTGATCCTGGACGTCTTTACCGGCGAGCCGAGCATCCCGCAAGCCATCGCCGCTCGCGCGGACCTGATCTCACCCCACATTGCCGGCTATTCCCTGCAAGGCAAACTCAACGGTACCGCCCAAGTGGCCCGGGCCCTTCGCGCCTGCTTCGGGTTCCCCACCACCTGGGATCCCGTTTTTCCAGCCCCGGTGCGGCCGGAAATCCCCTATCCGGGCCTGCCGATAGACCCGCTTGAACCCTCCGCTTCGGCGAGCGAGTCCTTTGCGAAAACGGTTTCGGACGAAGCCTTCCGCCAGTTCTGCGTTCATGCCGCTTACGACCTTCCGGCCGATGACAGGCGACTCCGCGAAACCTTCGGCGAAGCCGACCCGGGCAAGGCTTTCGACCGTTTAAGACGCGATTATCCCATTCGTCACGAATTCCCCTCCTTTCGCATCGTCGGGTTGCCGCCGGAAAAGCGGGACCTGGCGTTTCGCCTGGGCGAATTGGGATTCAGGGTCGGCTGACCCCTAGCGGTCCGCCCGTTGAGGCGATTTAGGGTGAATACCCGTACATGCGGCCACCCTCATGACCCACCTTCAAAAAACCTTATCGCCTCGCCTGCGTTCAGGTTGCACGCTAAGCGCAATCATATCGCGCTATTATGCGTGGAGATTTTTTGACGAATCCATTACCTTACGATAAAGAATAAAGGACCTGGATGCCGTTTCTGCGAGGCGGTGCCCGGAGACAGCCTTTCAAAGGACTGCCATGAAGAACATGCTTACCCAGCGGACCTCGGTCCGGTCCCTGCTGAAAATCCGTCCTATGGCCGTGGGATTGCTGGACAAGCATAAGATTCGCTACTGGGATTCCCTGGACAAGACCCTCGGCGACCTCTTCCGCCGGGATGGCGGCAAACCCGAGGTGGGCATGGAGGATTTCCTGGACGAAGTCTCGTACGCCCGGGTACCCGCCCCGGATACGGATTGGACCGCCATGCCCCTCTACATGCTGGTCGATTACCTCACCCAGGAGCATCGCAGCCTCATGGTTCAGGAGGTCTCGGATATCAACCACCTTTTCGACATCCACACCCTGTCCGACGCCGGAGAATCCGTCGACCTGCGCAAACTTCAACACGCATTCCAAAGTTGGGTCAAGGATTTCCAGGCCCACATCGACCAGGAGGAAAGCTATCTCTTCCCCAAGGTCCTGCGCTATGAAGCCTGCCTGAAGGACAAGAACGTGCATCCGGAATTCCATCACGGGTCCGTTCAAAGCTACATGGCCACCTTGGAAGCCCAGGAAGGCCGCCAATTCTACTCGGACTGCAAGACCTTGGCCGAACGCATGCGCGCCCATGAACTGGCCCACCCCACTTCCATCGCCGCCCGTGAACTGGCCGAGATTTTCGAACGCCTCCGGGACACGCTGAACTCCCATTTCGACTTGGAGACCAACTCCTTATACACGGCGGCCCGCAGGCTGGAACGGAGCCTCTACAACAAATCCATCGACGGCGACCCCGCAGTCGCCCTCCACCGGCGGGGACCGATGGACTCGGGGATTCTGAGATTGGATGAGGGGTAGGTCGCAGGGAAGATCGCCAGCTTCCAATCGCATCCCACCCACCCAACCGCTCTTTTTCTCCCCCTTCCCACCCCTGTCAACCCTGCAAACAAAGGCTCCCCAGCCGCTCCAGAGTCCCCGCTTCCGCTTGAGAATCCCGCCTCGACCTATTACATTGAAACGTCTCAAAATTCAGGTTTTTCCACGGATCCAGGTTGCAAGCGATCAATATCAAGGGAGTTACATATGGCGAAGGCGCCTAAATACGTTTACCACTTCGGCAAGGCCAAAACCGACGGCGATACGTCGATGAAGAACCTGCTCGGCGGCAAGG
>JBDSIO010000053.1:0-32782 GCA_039917895.1 Fibrobacteria bacterium
CCTTCGCCGGAAACCGTGCGCTTTGGCGGAAACACCTCCTGCCTTTCCGTGGATTTGGGCGGAAACATCGTGATTTTCGATGCTGGTACCGGCATCCGAAACCTGGGCAACACCCTCCTGGAACGCAAAGATAAGCCCAAGCTGGACATGTTCCTGAGCCATGTGCATTGGGATCATATCCAAGGTTTCCCGTTCTTCGGTCCCGGATACCACAAGGGGTATCACATCGACGTTTACGGACGCGGCAAGGCCGACAATACGCTCGGGGAAATCCTCGCCGGCCAGATGGAAGGACCGAACTTTCCGGTCTCCTTGCATCAGCTCGGCGCCAAGTTCACGTATTCGGACATCACGCCCGGTCAGTCCATCGCGATAAATTCCCACTCGGGGGAAGCCGTCGGCAAAGTGACCTGCGCGCAGGGGTGCCATCCGAACGGCGTGCTGGTCTACCGTCTGGACGATTTGCGCAAAGGCACGTCCCTGGTCTATGCCACCGATACCGAGCACTTCGCGAACAGGATGGACATGAACATCGGCGATCTGGCCAAGGGGGCGGACCTGCTGATCTATGATGGAATGTATACGCCCGAAGAATACGAAGCCAAGTACAAGGGCTGGGGTCACTCCACCTGGGAAAAGGGCTTTGAGCTGGCGAACCATGTGGGCGCCAAAAAGTACGTGGTGTTCCACCACGACCCGAACCACACCGATGATTTCCTGGAAGGCTACGAGGCCGAGGTAAAAGACAAGTGCCGCACCCTCAATCCGCGGGTCGAAGTCGCATTCGCCCGCGAAAAAATGGAGATCGCGCTCTAGCCGGGCACCCGCGGTTTATCCGTTCCCCCTCGCAATCCTTTCAATCCCTGCGATCCTAAAAGGATTTCAAACTCCGCCACAACCCATCGAGAAATCTTCTTCCTTGGGATCCCGCCGATCCCGAGACGGTTTGTCCCTCCGCCGACCCACGTCCGGCCGGATCCTGGCCGATATGGAGTTCGGACCTGCATGGCAAAGGCTTCTCTCCCGTCCCAGCCACCCTGAAGTCCGTGGCCACGGAATCGCAAAAGACCTGGGCCGCGCGGCCGGTCAATTTGCAAAGCCGCACATCAGCCACGCCCAAGGGACGGGGGAAGTCCTTATCGAATTCATGCGCCTTCAGGCCTTTGTGCAGGCCGCGCATCACATCCAGCCAGATCGGCATAGCATCGTCCGTACCGGTATGCCCGGCGCCCAGAGATGAGTGGTCGTCAGTTCCCACCCACACGGCCGTCGTGTACCGTTTGGTGAAGCCGATGTACCAGGCGTCGCGGTAGTCGTTCGATGTTCCGGTCTTGCCGCCGGAAGGGTGGTAAAAGCCACTAGCCCAGATCTCCGCGGCGGTTCCCCGGATGTTCACGTCGCGCAGCATGCCCGTCATGATCCACGCCCCGGGTTCGCTCATCACCCGCTTGCGTCCGGAGTCGCTTCCCAAATCCCCTAATGGCAGGGACGATCCATTGCGATCGAGGACGCTCTCCAGGAAACGGGGCCGCACCCATTCCCCACCGTTTGGGAAAACCGAAAAAGCGGTGGCCATTTCCAGCGGCGAGGCGTCGCAGGCTCCCAGCGCCATGGCGGGCACGGGCCGCAACGGGCGCGAGATGCCGAAACGCAAGGCATAGGCCGAAACCGTATCCAGGCCCGCGGACAATGCGACCTGGATGGCCGGGATGTTGCGCGAGCGGTAGAAGGCCCGTCGCAGGGTCATGCCGCCTTCGTAGTCGTACTCCAGGTTATGCGGACGCCATTGCTTGGTGGAATCGTCCGGATCGGGCATGGAGAACGGCTTGTCCACCACGCGGCTGCCGGGGCTCGCGCCCATGTCGATGGCGGCGGCGTAGACGATTGGCTTGAAGGCCGACCCCGGGGAGCGGGCCGCCATGGTGGCCCGGTTATAGTTGGACTCCTGGAAGTCGAGGCCGCCGGACAGCGCGCGCACGGCCCCGGTCGCGTTTTCAATCACCACCACCGCCCCTTGGGCCTTATGGTAACGCGCGTGCTCCGGAAACCTGCGTGTTTCCGAGGTATCCTTGCGCAGGAAGAGCGAGTCGAAACGCGCGTACATCACGTCCCAATGTCCCAGGATCTCGGCCTGGGAACGGCGCAGCCGGGCCGGCATTCCCAAATCCAGCATGGTGGCCGTGTTCATGCGTTCCTGGATGCCGGCCAGATGCTCCACCAGCGTCGAATCAGCCAAAGCCTGGGCGCGCCGGTCCAGGGTGGTGCGGATGCGCGTGCCCGCGCTGTCGAGGAATCCCTTGCCCCAGCGGCCTTCCAGCTGCTTGCGGACCGTCTCCACGAAATAGGAAGCCTCATCCCCGGCCACCAGCTCGAACTCCTTCATCTTCACTTCCAGGGGAAGCGCTATCGCCTCATCCATCTCGGCGCGGGTGATGGCCCCCTCGGAGGCCATGGCGCGCAGCACCGTATTGCGCCGCGATAGCGCGTTCGCAGGATGCTTGTCGGGCCGCAAGGTTTCCGGCCGCTGCAGCAATCCGGCCATCAGAGCCTGTTGACCCAGGGTCAGTTGATCCAAGGGACGGGAGAAAAAACGTTCCGCGGCGGCCGAGAACCCATAGGCTCCGGCTCCCAGGTACACCTCGTTCAGGTAGAACTCCAGGATCTCGTTCTTGGTATAGGTGCGCTCGATGCGGATGGCCAGCAGGATCTCGCGGAACTTCCGTGACAGGGATCGCTCCGGTCCCAGGAATACGAGTTTGGTCAGTTGTTGCGTCAAGGTGGAAGCGCCGCGCACGCGCTTGCCCGTCATGGCCGGCAGCATGGCCGCAGGGATGGCCCACATGTCGATGCCCCCGTGCCGGTAGAAGCCCTGATCCTCGATGGCCAGCACCGCCTTGATTTGCCGCTCGGGAACCTTGGCCACCGGGATCCATACGCGCCGCTCGGTATAGAACTCGCGGATTAGCGACGTATCCTTGTCGTACATGCGGGTGATCAGGCTGGGCGCGATGCGCTCCAATTCCGATAAGGGAGGAAGGGTGAACCAGAAATAGCCGAGCAGCAGCAGGCCCAGCCCGGCCGGAACGGCCAGAATCAGGCCGATACGCTTGAACCAAAGCCGGAATTCGGGATCGGCCAAGGCGGATTCGATGCGGAGCCGGGATTCCGTGAGGTCCAAAGGTATGATCTTTCCGAGGTAAATTCCGAGATGAAACGTCCGCCTCCAAAATATGCTTTTTGAACCCGGAGCGCTAACCGATTATCAGGGCGGGAAGGCGATGGTTCCGGAAGGCCGATGGGGAGCGGTTTCCAGGGGATATTGCGGATTCGGGAAACGCCGGACCGGGATCAGAAGGTCTTACGAACGCGGACGTCGGGTTTCTTCGCCTTATCCTTATCCATTTCGGTATTCTTGTCCTTGTCTTTATCCTTTATCCCAGAGGTATTCCCGTCCACAACGGTGGAACGGCGTTCCTTGTGCTGGTTGGCCGTGAAAATGTCCTGTCCGGAACCGCTCTGGTTGTGCATTTCCTGGGTGCAAGGCTCGGTGGGCTGGTGGCCGGCGATATAGTAGTCCGATGTCGTCAGCTTGCAGAAGCTTTGGGCCAGCAGTCCCGAGACCTGGCATACCGTGGCGGTCACCACGCCCGCAGGCTGGGGGAAGGCCAGCAATTTCTTGCCCTTCTCCGCCTTGGTCATCACCGCGATCCATACGGGAACCGCGTCGTCGGCGCCGGTATGCCCCGGACCCATGGAAGCGTGATCGTCCGCGCCCACCCAGATGCCCATGGTCAGGCGCTTGGTGAAGCCGATGTACCATGCGTCGTTGTAATCGTTGGTGGTGCCGGTCTTGCCGCCTGAGGGGTGGTTGAATCCGCTGGCCCAGATGGCCGCCGCGGTTCCGTGGATATTCACGTCGCGGAGCATGGTGGTCATGATCCAAGCGGCTTCCTTGCGGAGCACCTCATGGGTTTCAGGTACGTTTACGTACAGCACCTGCCCGCTCTTGTCCAGGATCTTCTCGATCAGGTAAGGCGTCGGGCGCACTCCGCCGTCCGGAAAGGCGGTATAGGCCGACGTCATCTCCATCAGGGTGGCTTCGCAGGAGCCGATGCCCAGGGACGGCACTGGCAGCACGCTATGGGTGAGGCCGAACTTGCGGGCGTAGGATACCACGGTCTTGAGCCCGTATTTCATGCCCACCTCGATGGCGGGCAGGTTCTTGGACTTGTACAGGGCCCGGCGCATGCTGATTTTGCCGTCGAAACCGGGATCGTAATTGTGGGGCCGCCAGAACTTGGTGGAGTCGAGGGGATCGGGGATCGTGATCGGCTGATCGTTCAGGATGTCCCCGGGGCTCGCTCCATTGTCGACCGCCGTCGCGTAGACGAAGGGCTTGAAGGAGGATCCGGGCGACCGCACGGCCTGGATGGCGCGGTTGTATTTGGACTTCTCGAAATTCTCTCCGCCGACCATGGCACGCACCGCGCCCGTCTCGTTGTCCAGGATCAGGAGCGCCGATTGCGCGTGCACGTAGCGCATGGAATCCGGGAAGCGCTTCTGGTAGGCCTTGGTGGTGTCGTGGTCATGCAGGTAGAGCGAGTCGAAACGCGGATACACCTTGTCCCAGTTGCGGACGATGGTGTCCATCGGTTGCTTGAGGACCGAGGCCATGTTGAAGGCGCGGGCGGTGCGGTAGCGCAGGCGCACGCGGGTCTTGCGCAGGTTGGCCACCAAGGTGGACTCGGCGTAGTTCTGCAGGTTCGAATCCAGGGTGGTATAGACCGTGGCGCCCTGGTTGTAAACCAGGTCCTCGTTCCATTTCTTCTCCATGAACTGCCTTACCGTCTCCACGAAGTAACCGGCGAAGCCGGTGGGCGGCAGCCACATCTTCACGTTCAGATCGGACTTCTGCGCTTGCTTGAACTGGGTGCGGTTGATGTAACCCATCGACTTCATCGCCCCCAGCACGGTGTTGCGGCGGTCGCGCGCGGCCTCGGGATTCACGTCCGGGCGGTAGGCTTCCGGCCGCTGGAGCAGGCCCGCCAGCAGCGCGTACTGGTTGATGGCCAGGGAATCGAGGGGCTTGGAGAAATACCGTTGGGCCGCGGCCGCGAATCCGTAGGCGCCCGATCCCAAGTAGACCTGGTTGAAATAGAACTCCAGGATCTCGTCCTTGGTATAGGTTTGCTCCACCTGCACGGCAACCAGGATTTCCTTGAGTTTGCGCACGATGGATCGTTCCGGAGTCAGGAAGAGGTTCTTGGACAATTGCTGGGTGAGGGTCGAAGCGCCGCGGGCGCGCTTGCCCATCAAGGCGGGCAGCAGCGCGGATGGATAGGCGGCCAAATCCACGCCCCAGTGGGCATAGAACTTCTTGTCTTCGATGGCGAAGACCGCCAGTTTCTGGGCCTTGGGAATCTTGTTCGATCGGGTCCAAATGCGGCGTTGGGTGTAGAATTCGTGGATGAGCGACGTATCCTTGTCGTACACCCTGGTGATGAGGTTGGGCTCGATGCGCTCCAAGGCCTCAAGGGACGGGAGGGAACGGGAGTAAAACAGGACCACACCGGCCACCAGGACAATTCCGAAGACGGGGAAGAACGCCAGGACCAGGTACCAGCGGAGCAGGCTGCGGCGATAGACCGGTTTGCCGAGACCCCGGCGCACATTCCTGAACCATTCAGAGAAAAAAGACGAGAAAAAAGACCCGATTCCGCTCATCAGATTACCGAACATGGACGCTCATTGAAGTAAAAGGTAAAAATAATGTCCGGGCTTTTTTATCTTGATGAGGCCCGTCGGCCCGCCGCAAGGATTGGCAAGGAGTCGTCATATGCTTTCATCGGATCCCATCCCCTCGCCCTGGTTCCGCTTCGTCAGGAGCGCGCTTCTGGGAATCTCGATCCTTTCCCCTTTCGCCGGCCTGACGGGTTGCAGCCCCGAGGAATCCTCGGACAAGTCACCCCCGGATCATATAATCAACCTGCCGATGTCGCAAGGGAAATACCGGTACGGCGTCGCCGATACCATCATGGTTGGGTTCAGCGAGAATATCGACACCTCCGCCCTGGTTGTCACTTTCAACCCTGCGCAGGGCGTCGGATACCGCCTGAAGAGCCAATCCCGCCTGGCCGTATTCGGGACCGATTTTTCCGCGGGCACGGCCCACTTTACCGTGAACACGCCTTTCACCCTGGAACTGTCCGGCCTCAAGGACCAGGCCGGCAACGGCCGGACCGCGATCACGGAATCGTTCCAACCCTACGCCTGGGCCGACAAGGATTTCCTGGACTCGACCTTTTCCGGTTACGATTCGCTGTTCGCGGCCGACTCTTCCAAATGGATGGACGGCTCCAGCTTAGCGGACTCCTTCGTGGTGGAAGGCCGGGTGGACATCAACATAAACCGGGGCGAAGGCGATCGCCAGGATTTCAAGATCCTAAGGATGGTGGCCCCCGATACCTTGAAACTGGTCCTGACCTGTCCCAAGAACCTGAACATGCGCGCGCAAATCGCTGGCCCCTTCCCGCAGGACAAGGTGGACTCTGTATTCGACACCTACGACTTCTCCGACTTCTCGAAATCATTCTTTAATGACTCCACCGGCACTAAAGGTTCGCTCACTCATCGGTTCAATGCCGATTATTCCAAGCACGATGATCTGCTCGGCTCGCCCTCTGCGCCGGGCATCTACTTCATCCGGCTAAGCATCCCACTGGACACGGAAGGGTTTTATCGTTTGGGACTGCGTTTGATCAAGCGCAAAAAATAAGTCCTATGCTTTCGGCCCGCGCCGCCCTGCCGCCCCGGCGCTCGCCGCCCCGGTGACGTTTCCGGAAATCCGGGGATTTCCGGAAACCGGCGCGAAATAGGCCCTGATCGGCTGACAAACCCGGAAAGGTTGATTATCTTTCCCCTTCCCCGATTTATGCGGGTGTGGCCAAACTGGATAAGGCATCTGACTACGAATCAGAAGATTCCAGGTTCGACTCCTGGCACTCGCACTTTTTCTCCCCCTAAGTACTCTAAAGTCGACATTGAATGGGTTCCCCCCGGGGAACCCGGAATTACTGCGCCATGCCATGTTTGAGGGACGCCTCCTTCATGCAGACGAGAGCCTCCATGATGTACTCGCACTTCTTGATGAATTGCAGCCGGGTTTCCTGTTCGCTGGCCCAGTCGCGTTCCACGAAAACGCGCGCCGAATCGCGGATTACCGCCTCCATCTGTAGCGCCGACAGGAATTCGGAATAAAAATCCAGAAGTTCCAGCAAGGTGAGGAAACGGTAAATGTTATTCCGGCGATCGGAATCCGGATGGTTGCGAGCCAGCATTGCGCACCTCTTGTAGCCAATTGGGTTAAGGCGCCACCTTGGTAAAGCGCTTGCTAAATGTTATGACATGGAGGGCCCGCATTGCCACTCCGGAGACCGGCTGGCCGATCGGTCCGAAATTTCGGCGTGGAAATCGGGCTTTTTATGGGTTTTGGCTTCCACGCTCCTCAAATTGGGGAGTGAAACAGGAGGCCCAGGGTCAATCGCACGTCCCGGCTGCGCCAGTGTTTGACATCCCCTTTGGCGCCATCCAGCAAATCCGTGAACCCGTGGGAATAGCGGGCATCGAGCGTGAGATGGATTAGGGGGGCCACCGCAAGCAATGCCCCCGCGCCCACCTGGCCTGCCAGACCGACGGACGAAGCATCGGACGAGGACACCCTTCCCGAAGCATCGGTATTGAAAAAGAGGTCCGGTCCCAGGAAACCATAGACACCCACATTGAGCAGCTGGAGCTTGGCCTTGAGCAGCACCGGGATTTCCAGGCTGGTGAATTCCCCCTCTCCGGACGGCTCAGTCGCGGTTGCATCGAATTCCGCGCCGGTTTTGACCAGCATGGGATCGAGCATCACGCTGAGGAAGGGGAGCATTCCCGATTCGATGCGGGCTCCGAAGGCCCAGCCAGTCACCGTTTTGACTTTATGATCCTCCACATCGGGATTGGCCAGGTTCATTCCGACCAAAGGCCCTATCCCCCATCCCGCCATCGCGGGCGCGGCTCCCAGTACACCCAGCAACAAAAACGAAATCGCGGTCTTCTTCGCATTCATGATAAGGTCCTTTCGCAATGGATCGGTCGGCAAAAAACCGCGGATCCGAGGCTTAGGAGAAAAGAAAATTTATTGATGCTTTAATGAAAGCAGGATTGAAGGTGAAACCCGGATTGGACGGTAGACGTTGGGCTTCCCTCAGCCGCGGAATAACTTATATTCCCGAACATGAGTGTAGATTCAGTCGCTTCCGTCATACTCGAAAAGCTGCGGGGGCTCGCCTCCACCGAAACCGTCATCGGCAAGCCCATCATCGTGGACAATACCACCTTGATTCCCGTCTCCAAGGTATCGGTGGGGTTTGCTCTGGGCTCCAACGCCGGCAAATCGGAATTGACCGGTTCCGGCGGCGGTCTCAGCGTGGAGCCCATCGCGTTTATCGTGATCAGCGAAGGGAATACCCGCGTCCTCAGCCTGACGCGTGAAAAGGACGTCTTCGGCAAAGCCATCGACATGGTCCCCGAGGTGCTGGCGATGTTGAAAAAGGACAAGTAAGGCAAGAACCTTTGCGGCCGATGTTTCGCGGTCCCCTGGTCATGGGTATGCCGCTTCGCGGCTAGGATTCGATCCTAGTACGCCTCTATCAGACTATCTCCTTAAACCTCTTCTCCAACTCCGCCTTCACCTTGTCCACGTCCGGGGGCAGTTCCGTAATGGGATTGGCGTATTTGGCCATCACGCCTTCCAGCTCCGCCTTGTGGTACTTGGTCTTGAACTCCGAGAACTTCAACCCGTGGGCGGTCGATACCACGACGATCCGGTCCTTGCGCGACACGGTCTTCTCTTCCACCATCTGGATGAGCGCGCCGATGGCCACGCCGGTATGGGGATCGCAGTACAGGCCCGTGCGGTCCGCGAGATGCGCGCCATTGGCCAATTGCTCCTCGGTGACCTCGTAGACCATGCCGTCGTATTTCTTGAGCACGCGCACGGCGCGGTCGTAGCTGACCGGGTTGCCGATCTGGATGGCCGAAGCCTCGGTGCGCCTGGCCTGGATGGGCGCGAAGGTTTTGTATCCGGACTTGTAGGCTCGGTAGAGAGGGTTCGCTTGGGCGGCTTGGGCCACCACCAAGCGGGGCTTCTTGGAGATGAGGCCCAACTCCAGCAGCATGTCGAAACCGCGTCCCAGCGCCGAAACGTTGCCGAGGTTGCCGCCGGGGATGATGATGACGTCCGGTACTTCCCAGCCGAATTGCTGGCAGATCTCGATGCTGATGGTCTTTTGGCCTTCAATGCGCAGGGAGTTCATGGAGTTGGCCAGGTACAGGCCTTTATCCTCCGTGACCTGCTGGACGATTTTCATGCAGCCGTCGAAGTCCGTGTCCAGGGAGAGGACGATGGAGCCGTTCGATATAGGCTGGATGAGCTGGGCCACGCTGATCTTGTTCCCGGGCAGAAAGACCACGGAGGGAATGCCCGCCGCGGCGCAATAGGCTGCGAGGGCGGCCGAGGTGTCGCCGGTAGAGGCGCAGGCGACCGCTTTGATGGGAACGCCTTTGCGGCGCATGCTGTTTACTTGCGAGACCAGCACGGTCATTCCCAGATCCTTGAAGGAACCAGTGTGGCTGTTGCCGCACAGTTTGACCCACAAATCGTCCAGTCCCAAATGCTCGCCGAAACGTTTGGCGTAGAAAAGGTTGGTCCAGCCCTCGTTCAGGGAAACGATGTCCTCGTCGGCGATGCCGGGAAGCACCCATTCCTTCTTGCCCCAGATGCCGGAGGCATAGGGCCAATTATGGCTGCCGCACCGGGATTCGAAAAGCGCCTTCCACTGATTTGCGGATCGGGTGCGCAATTGACCCATATCGTGTTCGACTTCGAGGAGGCCCCCATCGGTATCCCGGTATACGACCTGGTCCAGGGGAAAGGTATTGCCGGTGTTGAAACCTTTGAATTGCGCGTTGAAGGACATGTCCTCCAATGTAGGAATTTCGTCCCGGCGATTTTCCGAGGACCGGATTTTTTATATTTTTGCCGGGTTCTCCCTCCCGGAGGGACCGACTGGACGGGTAAAGTTCCCCCTCCATGAGCAAAGCCTGGATTTGCGGAAAGCCTGATTCCCCCTATGGGTTCCAAGCCGAATTTTCCCCTTTTGGATTCGCGGCCCGCGCCTTCGCGGCGGCGCTCCATGTTCAAACACCTGAGGGCGGTCGGAGCAACCGCCGTGGCCGCCTTCGCAGCCGCCGCCCTGACTTCTTGCATTTCCGATGGCCCGAATAAGACCGGCGGCGTCTTTCTGGCCCAGCATGGCATCCTGCTGCAGGATACCTTGTTCCATTTCACCTTGAAGCATCTCCCCGTCGACACTTTCTGGACCTCGGAAGCGGCCACCACCCGTCTGGGCGATCCGGATATTAGACATCTCGGGGATGCCTACCTGCTTGCGGGACGCACAGGCGATTTCAGCGCCGAATCCCGGATGAGCTTCGAGATCTCGGACACCAGCATGTTCGACACCACCCTGGCCGCCGACATCGCCGCCGATTCCATCCAGGATTCCACTGCCTTCTGGTTATCCCTGTACTTCGCCCGCCCCTCCAACTCCACCTTGGGATTGAAGGAATTGGCGGCCACCCTGGACAGCAACCGCACGCGCGACACCCTCAAATTCGAGGTCCAGTCCTGGGACTCCACCAGCAATAACATGAGCGGTGAAGCCTGGGTGCAGAAGCTGGGGATGTGGAACCGGCAATACCTGTACCGCCAGGATACCGCGGCCGTGGGCGTGTTGCCGGAACCTTTCGCGCGCGACACCATCAGCATCGGGACCCGGAAGGCCTTCGGAGCGGACAGCACCCAGAAACAGAAGCTGCCGAACCTGTCCCGGCGGATGTTGCAAAAACCGGGATTCAAGCATTTCGTCCATCTCCGTATTGTCCCGATCGCGGGGCCGAATTCCGACTCCGGCGCCGCCATGCTGCGTTTCGGCGGCTGGCAGGGCGATGATGTCAACGTGCGCAAAAACCCGCTGCTGCTGTTCGGCAACCAGGCGACCGCCTACGCCAATACCGTCAAGAACCGCCTGCAGCCGATGGCTGTCGGATCCGTGCGCGCGGTCAACTACTCCCTGCGGTACGACGGCCCCCGCACCGACATCCTGACCGGCAAACAGCGCGGTCTGCATGTGGTGCTGGATCGCGCCGTGGTGCTGGACAGCATCGACGCGGCCTTGTTGCGTCTCGGGAAGGCTAAGCAAACCCGGTCCACCGATGGAGAGTTCGACCTTTCCTATTTCGTCCCCTTCGCCAAGATCACCTTGCCGCTCGACAAACCGACACTGGAAGGCGGCTTTCCGCTTGAAATGCAATTGACCACGGCTCAGGATTCGCTGCTCGGCGATACGCTCAAAGGCGGCATCCGCATCGATGAAATCCCGGACGGATCGACGAAGACCATTTGGAAGACCTATGAACCCGGCCATCCGGAATCGGTGCTGGACAACGTGAGCCTTTCCTACCGGGCCATTGATGCCGACTTGCGCATGGTGCTGCTCCGCTATTCGAAGGATTCTTCCAACAATGACACGATTTACATCCACCGCGAATCGACCAAGGAATGGATCGCCTCGCTCCAGGGTTACGGTAAAAGCTATCTCTCGATGACGCTTGAAGCCGGATCGAGCTCTCTCACGGTCCGAAGCTACCTGACAGTGCGGCCGGAAACCGAAAAGAATTCCTTCATCGATCCGGAAACCGGCAAAGCCAATACCGATCTTCTCGAGCTGAAAAAGCATTTCGTGAAAACCGGGGACACCAGCCTGACCCTGCGGGCCACCCATGGATTCCAGCATTTGATGAACCGAACGGCCACCGGCGTTTCATTACTGCAGGACTTCACTTTCATTCCCGTCGGCTCCCCGGCCCTGGACGATTCGGTGGCCATCGGGAGCAAAAACGTTCCCGACAAGGTGCCCTACCCCGTCCTTTCGGTCATCCCTCCCAAGCTCGATGCCGGTAAATTGCAGGTGGACGTCGAGCTTTACCTCTTTCCTTTGAAGGCGCGCTGAAATGGGCTTTACATCTATCCGCACCCGGCATTTCCTGCCAATGCTCGCGATCCTCGCCGTCTCCGGACCGGGCTCGCATTCCTTATTCGCCGAGACCTCGCCATTGAGCGCGTTGAATGAAGGCTTCGGCCTCGAAGTCAGCGGCTACAATGCCCGTGAGCGGGGAATGGGTGAGGCCGGTTTGGCCTCAGTGAACCGCCAGGGTCCATCGATCCCAAATCCCTCTAAAACCGCTTTCAACGAAAAGACCTCGTTTTCCGCGACCTTCGATACCGATGTGGACTGGCTTCAGGACGAAACCATATCCAATCGCACCACTAGTTTCGTCATTCCGGATATCGCCCTCAATTTCCAAACCCGGTATCCCGTGAATTTCGGGTTGTACTACAGGCAGCGCTTCCATCGCAATTACAGCTTTACGCCTCCAGTGCCCGCAGCCGCGAATGCACTTGAATCTTATACGACGGAAGGTGGTCTTTACGAGTTGGCATCCACCCTGGCCTATTCTCCCAAGCCTTTCCTGGCCCTTGCCTTGGGGTATCATCTTCTGATAGGCCGAGAGCGCACAATCAACGACGCCCTTTTCTCTCAAAACACCAATAACGAAGATCTGGGAAACAGCGAAGATCTCAAAGGCGATACTATTTCCATTCGCAGTTCGGGAGCGTATCCATCAATCTCCCTGACCATCCGCCAGAAGACCTTCGCAATCGGGGCCATGGCGACTTTGGGTGCGACCCTTGATCGCACCAAAACCAGAACCATCACCTCCATGATATCCAAGGAAACGTCCACGTCGGAACGCGATCTCCCTTGGACCTTACAAGCAGGCGCTTCCTATAAACCGGCATCCAATCAGACCTTGGCTATGGACGCATCTTTCGAAGCATGGGATGATTCCTATTCCCCGCTGCTGAATCCGGCCTACCGTTTAGGAGCGGGATATGAGTTCCAGGGGCCCGGCGGTGTGTACGAACCTTATTACCGGAAGATTGCGTATCGCGGAGGGCTGGGGTTCGAAAAGTTATATTTGGACGAGACGGATACCTACTATCTCACGATGGGAAGCGGATTACCCTTAGGGAGAAGAGGAAATATCTTGGATTTCGCATTTAAGTATGGACATCGCGGCAGCCTAGAAAATAGTTTATGGACAGAAGATTTTATAAAGCTTTCCGTGTCATTGACCGGTGTGAGCGTCTGGGGACAGCCCATCCGTAAACGCCCGTAACCGGTACGATTTATAGGAGGTTCGACGATGAAAAACAAGCTGGATAAGAATTCAAAACCCTCATCTGGCAAGTCCAAGGAATCGTCGTCGTCTTTCGACCATAAGGCCAAGGACAAAACAGGTTCATTGGCCCCGAAGTCCAAGCTCCAGGACGCATCGGCAGCGCCCAAAAAAAGCAAGCCCGTTCCTGAATCCAAATCGGAAAAGCCGGGCAAACAAGTCAAAGTCTCTTCCCCAGCGCCAGCCGCGAAAAGCAATCCATCCAAAACCATAAACGGCCAGCACTCCAAATCCCCGGCCAAAGCGAATCGCGAGTCTCCGGCTCCCGTATCCAAACATCCCGCCGCGGGCAAGACCTCGGCGCGTGAGCGAGGCAAGACCGCCGGTAACGTATCCGCCGAGGACCTGGGACTCGAGGAATTCTCAATCTCCATCATCAAGCCCGGCGAGACCAGCGAACGCATCTGGCGGACCAAAAACTTCAAGCAGCATCCCGCCCAGCGCGATTTCGGATTCCCCGATGTGGCGCCGGAACTTCCAGGTAACTACAGCGAACCCAGGCTCGTGCTGATGCCCAAGGATCCGGAATACATGTTCTGCTATTGGGAGCTGACACCGGGCCTGCTCGGGGAACGGGAGCGGGAAAAGGCGCCCAGCGCGCATTACCGCGAGACCCTGAAAATCAATTGGGAATCCAAATCTCTCTTCGAACTGAACTTCACCTTCATTCCCGTCTTCTTTTGGGCGCGAAAATGGTATTTCGGCGTGCCTCAGGTAGGCCAGCGTTACCAGGTCGAGCTGGGATGGCTGTCCGACACCGGGCATTTCATTTCCATCATCCGATCCAACCCTTCGGAACTCCCGGAAAGCTGGGCCGTCACGCAAAAGCGCCTGGCCGAACAGGGCGAAGTGCTCGCCTTTTCCTCCAGCCATACCAAGAGCCTGGGCAGTTCCGGGCATCTGATCGTCGAGGACGCGCGGGCTTTCGCCCCGGAATGGAACCTAAGCTCGGAAAGCATGAGTTCTTCATCCTGGTCCCGCGGGGTTTCCCAGACCTCGGCCAACCCCGAGGCGGCGTCGACATCCGCAAAACTTCCCAAGTCCCGTCCTGGCGCGCCCAAAGCGCGCGGCGGAAAGACCCGTTTGGAGATTTCCGGCAAGGTCCTGCCAGGCACCCAGGTCTTCGTGGGCGGCGGCGCCGTCAAGGTCGACGTCACGGGACTATTCAGGACCGAGCTCCCTTACAACAAGGATGTGCTCAAGTTGGAAATCATTTCGCGCTCCGGGTCCAGCCGCGCCTTCACCTATGACCTGAAGGAGCTGGTCCTCAACTGATGGGTTATCTGAATTTCGTGCTTCACGCCCATCTTCCCTACGTCCGACATCCCGAACACGCCCGCTTCCTCGAAGAAGATTGGTTTTTCGAAGCCATCACCGAGACCTACATCCCCTTGCTCCAGGTATTCGAATCCCTGGCGAAGGATAGGCTGCCCTTCAAAATCACCATGAGCCTGACGCCGCCGCTGTGCGAGATGCTCGCCGATGAGCTGCTGCAGACACGCTACGTCAACCACATCAACCGTCTGCGCGAGCTGGCCGAAAAAGAGTGCACGCGAACCAAGAACGACGAGTCGTTCTGCTATCTGGCGGCCATGTACCGCAACCTGTTCGAAAAATGCCACAAGGTCTTCGAGAGCTACGATCGCAACCTGTTGAACGGGTTCCGCAAATTCCAGAAGCTGGGCAACCTGGAAATCATCACCTGCGGCGCGACCCACGGCTTCCTCCCCAACCTTCAGGTCTCCCCGCGCGCGGTGGAGGCGCAGTTGGCCGTCGCCGTCGGCAACTACTGGAAGCATTTCGGCCAGGAACCTTGGGGTATTTGGCTCGGGGAGTGCGGATACTACCGCGGCCTCGATAAGCACATCAAGGAAGCCGGTCTCAAATACTTCTTCGTGGACACCCACGGCATCCTCCAGGGCCATCCGCCTTCTCCCAAAGGCAACTACGCCCCCATCGAAACCCCTAGCGGCGCGTTCGCCTTCGCGCGCGATCAAGAGTCCTCCAAGGCCGTCTGGTCCGCGGAGGAAGGCTACCCGGGCGACTTCCGTTACCGTGAATTCTACCGCGACATCGGCTTCGATCTCGACATGAAGTACATCGGCCCGTACATTCATCCCATGGGCCTGCGCATCAACACCGGCATCAAGTATTTCCGCATCACCGGCAAGGGAAACTACAAAGAGCCCTATGTCGAGGAATGGGCCGAACAGGCCACCAGGGAGCACTCGGAGAACTTCGTATTCAACCGCGACAGGCAGGACGAATGGCTTGCCGCCCGATTGGATACCCCCGCCTGCATCGTGTGCCCTTACGACGCCGAGCTCTTCGGCCACTGGTGGTACGAGGGGCCTATGTTCCTGGGCAAGGTGATGCGCAAAGTGCTCACGGAAAAAAACCATCGGGTGACGCTCTCTACGCCGCGCGACTACCTCATTTCCCACCGGGATGCTCCCAAATCCGATCCCGCCTTCTCGTCATGGGGAGCCGGAGGCTATGCGGACGTTTGGCTGAACGGTTCCAATGATTGGATTTATCCCCATCTGCACAAGATCGGCGACCTGATGCATGAAGTCGCCATGCTCCCCTCCCACGGCGACCAGGATCGCCGCGCCCGCAACCAGATGGCCCGGGAACTGCTGCTGGCGCAATCGTCCGATTGGGCCTTTATCATGAAGACCGGAACCATGGTCGAATACGCCGTGAAGCGCACCAAGGTGCACGTGCACAATTGCCTGGAGCTCTACCGCCAGATCCGGAGCGGTTCCATCTACGAACCGTTCCTGCAGAACCTGGAGGCGACGGACAATATTTTCCCGGAAATCAACTACACGGTTTACGCTTAGGTATAAACCCGTTATGCGTAGGCCGGGGAACCCCCGCACGGTTCCGTAGATTTCGCTGCTAGAATATGTCCTCATTTTTTGACTTTTTCGGGGTGTTTGGTTAAATAAAAATCAGACGAATCCCCAAGCCACGGGTTCTTGCAGGAATTATTATATGCGTGTACCCGGATCAACGAGATGGAGGTGATTCCATGGGGAATTTCAGCACCATGCTGCTCATCTTGGTTTTCCTCGTCATCGGGGTGACCCTGTCGATACTGTTTCTGGCCGTGTTGAGAGAGACCCTTTTCTGGTATTGGCGTTCCAAGGGCTTGATGCAGGAGCCGGAAGATATTCTCAACCGTCCCCATGAGACCGCCTTGATCATCCGCAAGAGCATCGAAGGCATGAAAACGGGCCTGGAACCCGGTGCGCACCGCCGGGCTCAATTGCAAAAGAATTCCGAGGCCTCAAATATGGCGGCCGAACGCGTCTCCGCCGCCGAAAGGGCCGCCGCCTCCCATCCCGGCTTTTCCGACCAGGCGCAATAAACCCTAGTCGAGGGCGCCTGGCGCGACATCATTCTCAGCAAGCAGGATTTTCTACGCCGTGGGCCGGGCCGAATCGGCCTCCGAAACCATGCGGCAGCGACCGCCGGTCTTGGCAAGATACAGAAAGCGGTCCGCCTCAGCCATGATGCCTTCCACGCTGCAATCCACGGGAACCGAAACCAACCCGGCGGAAAAGGACATCGGCACGGGCAGGCCTTCCTGGGTCCGGAACGGGGCGTCTGCCAGGGTCGTGAACATCTTCGCCAAGACGAAACGCGCGCCTTGCAGATTGGTATTCGGCAACAACAAAGCGAATTCGTCTCCGCCCCAACGCGCGAGCAGATCCGAACGGCGCAACGCGTCCGAGAACGCGCGCGCCGCATGGTGCAGAGCGGCATCCCCGGCAACGTGGCCGAGATGATCGTTGATGCGCTTGAGAAAATCGAAATCCAACAAGGCCAGTGAGGACGGTTCCTGCTTGCGCGCCGCCAGGGCGGCCGTGCGTCGAAACGCATCGCAAAAGGAGGCGCGGTTGGGCAATCCGGTGAGCACATCCTGACGGGCCCCGCGGCGATACTCCACGGACTTGTGCAGCCTGGCTGAAACCGCCGCCTTAAGCACTTCCGGCGCGAGGGGTTTTTCGAAGTATACATCGGCACCCAAGGCGAAGCATTCCGTCTTGGGTTGCGGACCGCCCATGCCTGAGAGCACGATGACGGGCACGCCCGCGGTAGCGGAGCGCTCGCGCAGCATCATCAGGAAATTACGGCCGTCCGTGTCCGGCAAGGACAGATCCAGAATGATCAGCTCGAACTGACGTTGTTCCAGCGCCGCCATGGCCTCGCCTGCGCTTCCCAGCGCCACCACCTCGCGATCGGATCCGGACAGGATGGTTTCCAGCAGGCGGCGCATCTGAACGTCATCTTCGATGATCAGGATGCCGGGAAGATGGCCGGGTCCCAGCGCCGCGCCCACCCGGATCAACTCGGATAACAGGCTATCGAGGCATACGGCGAGGGTTTCCGGCCGCGCCTGCTCGGTCATCCGCGCGCTCTCGCTCAGGGTCGGGAAGCCATAGCTGGTGGCGGAGCCCCGCAGGGTATGGGCGATGCGCCGGATGGAATCCGCGCCTCCGCCTGATTGCACCAGGATTTTGCGCGCCGACTTTAGGGCGTCGATGCTGGCGGGAAGACTCCCGCGGTACCATTGCCTCAGGTCTTCCATATCCATCCAACTTTCCAATAGCCCTCGGGAATCACTGGGGCTCGCCGGAATCGGATCCATCATCCAGATCCTGCAGACCCAGGTGGCGGAAGGAGAACTCGCCCCGGAATCCGAATCCCGTATAGGCTTCATCGGCGACCTGGCCGTAAAGCATGGTCCCGGTCATGCGCAGGCGGTGGTATTCCCAGATCTTGACCCCCATGGAAAGCCCGGTCTCGGTCTCATGGCCCATGTCCCCGCTCCAACTGAATATGGCCTTGGGGAGCAGATGCAGGCGCCAGAGGATGGCGGGGTCGGGAGCCCACGCGAGGGAAAATTCGGCGAACACGCGTTGCAGGTTCGCGTCCTTTTCCGGCGGCAGCAGATCCGACGGGAGTTTGATGCGGCGGTTGGCGTCCGGCAGCTTGAGCGCCGAACCCAGGCCGATCTGCCATCCGACCTTGCGGCGGGATTTCAGGTAACCGTACCTGGCCTGGATCAGGTCGCCTTCGTTGTGCGCCGGAATACGAAGGGAATTCTCTTCGTCCCCGTAGATGGAAGCCTTGAGATCCACGCGGTGCCGGGCGTCGCGGGCTTGGTAGATGGCGCGCGCGTCGAGATCGAAAAAAGGCGCGGGGTAGAACTCTTTGTCGGGAATGATGGAGAACAGCGCCGGCCGCACATAGGAAACGCCGGCAAGCAGCGTCCAGTTGGCCAGCGGATACCTTGCGTAGACCGATGCATGCAGCGCTTGCGGGGAAAGGAAGGCCGAATAAGGCAGCGGACTGTATCCGTTCATCGCTTGGTACAATGCCAGGGTATCCGCGATATCCACGGTGCGCGTGAGCACGGGAATGTTGCCGCCCAGGGTGAAGAACAGGTAGTCGCGCAGGATTTCGGCGCTGCCCTGCAACTTCACCGCGAATGGTTCTTGGTAGGGCCGGGAAAACCCGGGGGCCTGGGTCTCGCGGGAACGCATCCCGATGTGGAACCAGGCGAAGGAAAGGGACTGGATGGTGAAGCCCTGGTAAAGGCTGGCCTGGTAGGGATAATTCTGGCCGGGAACGGCCGGGGAGGCCAGGTAAAAGATGTCGATTGAGCTGTGGGCGATCCAGGGAAAACCGCGTCCTTGCAAGCCTTCAGACGAGTCCGCGAGTTGCGCCTGCGCTCCCGCGGCCAAGGCCAGCGTAAGCGCAAGCAGGAGGGCGCAGCGGCTACCGTCGCAACCGGCGTTCCCGGCGCGTGTTCCCGTTTGCCTCACGGTCCCAGCCGATCCGGGCTGCATAGATAGCAACCGCTTTCCTGGGATCCCGAATGGAAGGTCCCGCCGAACTCGGTCCAACCCTCCTTCTCCGAGGACAGCACATCCATCTCCATATCCACCTCGCGCGAACCGGAGACGATGAAAGCCTGCATGGTGCGGTCCGCGGTGCGCAAGGCCGAGCCGGCGCCGAAGAATTTTCCTGGCAGGAACATGGCGAACGGGCGTTTCCCCTTGCTGGGATCCATGGTTTCGAATTCACGGAGAATGCGGTCGCCGCGCGAAGGATTCAGCCGATCCTGCTTGAGGGAGTATCCGCGAGTGCGCACGACGCGCATCGCGCCCACTTCCATGGCCTCCTGGGAACTGAGCAGGGGCTGCGCCGACATGGAGCCCTTTACCACCTCCATGGTGGTGATACTGCCTTCATGGCGGAACATGACCGCCTGGGGCTGGCCTCGCGCTATGAAGGTCGGAGTGAGAACGACGCTGGCATCCTGGAACGCCAGCAGTCCCAGCTTCCGCCAGACGCTGTTGCTGTCGAGGGAAGCGATCTCCCCCAGCTTCCGCCAGATGAGGTTCGAGCTGTCCAAGGCCGAGACCTGTCCCAGGCCCTTCCAGACCAGGTTGCTGCTGTCGAGCGCGGCCACCTGGCTCAGGGTGCGCAACAGGAGATTGCTGCTGTCCAATGCCGTCACCTTGCCCAACGTCCGGTAAAGCATGTTGGTCGTGTCCATGTTGGTGACTTTCTGAAGATTCTTCAGGATCAGATTATGGCTGTCGAGGGACGTGACCTGTCCCAAGCCCTTCCAGAGGAGGTTGCTGGTGTCCAGGGCGGCGACCTTGGTGAGGGTTTTCCAAATCAGGTTGCTTTGGTCAAGAGCCGCAGCCGATCGCAACTTGCCTTCGATGGAAGTCGAATCCACCCCTTTGAGGATCCCAAGGGCGCCGTGGTTGAGTTGCATCACCTTGGGAAGCAGGTAGGTATAGGAGGAATGCGGGTAGAGGATGAAATGGACGTTGTCCATGCTAAGCACGACCAGCCGCGGCGAATCTCCAATCACAAGGGTGGCCCCCACCGGAACTTCCGATATCGATCCCTTATGCAGGATCGCCAGACCGCGGATGAGCATGGCGGGGTTGGCCGGCACCTTTAGCTTGAGGGTGCCCAGTGCCGGTCCATCGGCCTTTTTGGTATTGAAGGATGCCGTGAACGCCCGGGCCGCAGCCTGCGCGAACGGCTTGCGTTTTTCCCCGGCTTCGAGCAGGACGTGCAGGGTGTCCAGCGTCTTTCCCGCTCCGGTTTTCATGTCGAGCACCTCCAAGCGGCAACGGTACTCCTCCCTGAGCTCCCCGCATTCCATCAGCATGCCCCATTTCACGGTATTACCGTTCATGGGGGCGAGCAGTCGCGCGTTCCGCAGCCCGCCTTTGGCATGGGCCGAATCCAGGGCCGAAGCGTTCTTCTTGCGCAGATCGAAGACGAGCATGGAGGTGTCCTCGGCCAGCGCCTGGGCCAGATCGCGGGACAGTCCGTCGCAATAAGCGGAGTCGCGATCCTGGACGTAAGCGCCCAAGACCGAAACAGGCGACTTCCCGTGGGAAGCGGCGGCGAGGCATAGGTAAAGAACGCCGGTCCCGACGAGGGATCGCCGGTATGAGGGTAAGGCTATCACCCCGTAATTATACTCTACCCTGGAGCCGGATCGGCAACTTCGGCCTTAAGACGATCGCCTGTCCGTCATGGGGTTATGAAGCCCGCGGGGGATTATGAAGCAGTCAGCCGGTTCAACCGCCTTCCCACTCATTGCCCATGGCCACCCGGGCGCGCAACTTCTGGAAGGTGCGGTACAAGCCGTAACGCGCGCGATCCAGGAAGACGAAATCCGGCGCGAACTCTATCCCTTTCACCGTGCGGAACAGGTTCCAGGCCTCCGCGCGGCATTCCTGGAAATAATCGCCGGCGGACGCGAAATCGAATTTGGGAACCCGGTACGGCCTCAGCACCCACTCCCCCATCGATCGCAAATGTTTTTCCAGATCCGAGAAATCCCCGCGCGGATCGGTGATGCGCAGTATCCCGATGCCGGCATATTCATCCACCAGGGAGTGCGCGCCGCCCTTGCCTTTTAAACCCGTCGCATGCATGGCGAAGAGGTTCCGCAGATTGGCGCTGAAACCCGCGGGGAAGGATTTAACGCAGCCGAAATCCAGCATGCCCACCCTGCAACCGGCCGGCCCCGACTCCCGCCTCGATTCCCCGCCGGAAGCTTCGGGCCGGATCAGGAAGTTCCCGGGATTTGGATCGGCGTTCAAGGCGTTGAGGACGTAGACGGATTTGAGATACACGCTCCACAAGGTCTGCGCCAATGCGTCGCGTTGCTCCTGCCCCGGATCGCTTGCCAGCCATTCCTGCAGGTGGACCCCGTCCATGAAATCCGTGGCCAGCACCGTCTCGGTGCTGAATGCTGCGTGCACGGAGGGCACGGCGACTCCCGGCACCGAGAGATTCTCACGGAACCATTCCGTCCACCTGGCCTCATGCCCGTAAGACAATTCCTCCAGCATGCGATCGGCGACTTCCGTCCATGCGCCTTGTACTTCCTTCAACCAGGGCAAGGCCGATGCGAAACCGCCGACGATGGCCAGGTCGTTCTTGACCGTGCGCGCGATGCCGGGATACTGGAGCTTCAGCGCGATCTTCCGGTCTTCATGGGTCACCGCCAGGTGCACCTGTCCCAGGCTTGCCGCGGCGAAGGGCATCTCGGAGAACGCTTTGAACAGGGTCTCGGGAGGCGCGCCCAGGTTGGCGACGAGGGTCCGACGCACCAGGGCCCGGTTCATGGGCGGAGACTGATAGCAGGAACGCGAAAGCTCCTTGCGGAATTCCTCCGGAAGCAGCTCCTCTTCCTGGCTCAGCATCTGGGCCAGTTTGAGCGGCAGTCCTTTGAGGCGCGCACACGCCGCGAAGAACGCTTCGCCGCGCGCTTTCCATACATCCTCGGGGTTGGATTTTCCCGGGCGCATGGAACGCAGGGCGGTGGAAACGGCCAAGCGGCCGGCCACGCCGGCGCGGGCAATCTTGGACAAAGGCATGGCCGCGCTTCCGGTCAGCGGGGCGGGTTTTTCCCTGCCCCGATCCCCGGGAAGGCGTGGCTGCGGTTTATCCTTCATGCGCGGCCCCGATCCGCGCCCTTTGCTTTCGAATTGGAGTTCGGATTGGTTTTCAGAATGGCTTTCCGATCGATCTTCGACTTGTGAGTCGGCTTCGGATTCGCTTTCGATTTCGCGTCCATCCTGGAACCCGCGGCAGGTTCGCGCTTCGGGGGTGGCTTGGCTCCGTATCCAGCTTTGGATCCGCCGAACGATCCCAGGTTCATCAAGAGCGGCATCAGATGACGGTTCACCAGAAAGCCCACCAGCTCCTCCGCCTGTTTGAGCAGGGGGCCGCCCACCACCGCCGTGAACAGGTTCACCGTGCGATCCATGAATTGCGTCGTGTCTTCGTGGCTCTCCGATCCGTCCTTGAGCCAATACATCATCACGCCCATATAGTGGCACCAGAGCATTTCGTCCACGATGCCGGCCCACACCAATTCGGGAATTTCCCCATCCGCTTCCGACGCTTTGATGAACGCGCCCGCGGTCTCCAGGTACATCCGGCGCATGGCGGCCACCTCCGACCACATCAGGCTTGCCGCCACGAAGGTGGCATGGAAGGTCTTTTCCAGGAAATCCTTTTCCCCCTCGTACTGCCCGATCTGGAATTCCAGTAAGGCTTGCAGGCGCTCCTGGAGCGTGTACCCCTTGCGGCCAAGCAAAACCGCGCCCTCCTTTCGCAGTCCTTCCATCTTGAGCAGGTAATAGGCGAGAAGGATCTTCTCCTTGGAGGCGAAATGCTTGTAGATGGCGCCATCGCTCATCCCCGATCGGCGGGCGACATCGCGCAGCGATACGGCAGCATAGCCCTGTTCCCTTACTTCCGAGATGAAGGCCTGGATGAAGCGCTGTTGATGCTCGATTTTCTGTTCCTTGGAGACTTTCACGGCGGGTCCCTCCCTTCTTGCCTTAATATAAATCTTTACCCATTATAACCACTTATTAACAATTTAATGGATACATATTCTCATAATGGCGGAATTTCAGCCCCGAACCGAGCTGGTCCATGACCACCCGGATTACCGGCACGACTACGCGCTTTCCAGCGTGAAGCGAAACGCGCTAGTGGCGGGAAAGCAAATCGAAGGAAACGGGATTCGCTGAATTCGGTAGCTTCCGACCGATAAGGCCTATAGCGGCTGGTAGCGGCTGGTAGCGACAGAAAGCGGCAGTGAAAGCGGATTCTCGGGCGCGCGGAGTTCGCGCCCGAGAAAGGTTATTTACCGGAAAGCGCCTTGGAGCGCGCCACGGCCGCCTCCACCGCGGCCATGAGGATGCCCTTGAATCCTGCGGTTTCCAATACGTGCAGGCCATGGATGGTGGTGCCGCCGGGGGAAGAGACTTTGGCCGACCATGAGGACGGCGATTCCTTGCCGCTATCCAGGAGCTTGAGCGCGCCCCTGGCGGTCTGCATCACCAGGGCGGTGGAGACCTCGCGGGCCAGTCCCGCCTTGACGCCGGCGAGGATCAGGCCTTCCAGGAATTCGAACACGTAAGCGGGACCGCTGCCGGAAAGGCCGGTTACGGCGTCCATCTGGTGCGAGGTAACCCGCACGGTACGGCCGGCGGCCTTGAAGATGTGTTCCGCCAGCAGCAAGGTGGCTTCAGAATGCCCGTCCGTCTCGATGGCGGTGGCGCCCTCCCCCACCGACAAGGGCAGATTGGGCATCACCCTAACGACCTGGTAGTCGTCGGGGAAATGGCTGCGGATGTTTTCGGTGGTGACTCCGGCCATGACGCTCAGGACCACGCGTTCCTTGGGTCCGCTTTTGGCCTGGAGACCCGGGGCGATGTGGTGGAAAATCTGGGGCTTGACAGCCAATATCAGCACGTCGCAACGATCGGGCAAATCATGCGCCTGGACCATGGTCTGCACCCCAAGCTCGCGCTTTAGGGTCTCCATCGCCTGGGCCATAGTGTCGTAGACGAAGACGTCCTTGGCCTGGGAAGTACCGGAAGAAATCAGGGCCCGCACCAGGGCGGCCCCCATGTTGCCGCATCCCAGCACTCCGATATTCTGGAAATCAACCATTCATGGAATCCAGGAACTCTTTGTTGGTCTTGGTGCTCTTCAGTTTGTCGACCAGGAACTCCATGATTTCCACGGGAGAGAGATCCTGGAGATAACGGCGCAGGATCCACACGCGGCGCAGATCGTCCGGGGTCATGAGCAGCTCTTCCTTGCGAGTTCCGGACTTGAACACGTCGATGGCCGGCCAGATGCGCTTCTCGGAGATGCGGCGGTCCAGAATCAGCTCCATGTTGCCCGTTCCCTTGAATTCTTCGAAAATCACTTCGTCCATGCGGCTGCCGGTTTCGATCAAGGCCGTGGCGATGATGGTGAGGCTGCCGCCGCCTTCGATATTGCGGGCCGATCCGAAGAAGCGCTTGGGCTTCTGCAGGGCCATGGCGTCCACGCCGCCCGACAGGATCTTGCCCGAATGGGGGATGACTACGTTATGCGCGCGCGCGAGGCGGGTGATGGAATCGAGCAGAATGACCACGTGCTGGTTGTGTTCGACCAGGCGGCGGGCCTTTTCGATGACCATGTTGGCCACCTGGATGTGGCGTTCCGGGGGTTCGTCGAAGGTGGAACTGAACACTTCGGCCGGCACGTTGCGGCGCATGTCGGTGACTTCTTCGGGGCGTTCGTCGATGAGCAGGACCATCAGTTTCACTTCCTGATGGTTGCGCACGATCGAGTTCGCGATGTTCTGCAACAGGATGGTCTTGCCGGCGCGGGGCGGCGCCACGATCAGACCGCGCTGTCCTCGGCCGATGGGCGTGAACAGGTTCATGATGCGGGTGCTGATTTCCTTGGAGTCGTATTCGGCGTTGAAGGCCACGTCCGGATGCAGCGGGGTCAGATTGTCGAAGGAGACGCGATCCTTGCAGACTTCGGGATCCTCGGAGTTGACTTTCTGAATGCGCAAAAGGGCGAAATAGCGTTCGTTGTCCTTGGGCGCGCGCACCATGCCGGAAATGGTGTCGCCGGTCTGGAGCCCGAAGCGTTTGATTTGGGTGGAGGAGACGTACACGTCGTCGGGGCCGGCCACGTAAGAGTGTTCCGGCGAACGGAGGAATCCATATCCCTCGTCCATGACTTCCAGCACGCCTTCGGCATAGATGGAGGCGGTGCCGCCGCTTTCCCTCTCCAGGATGGAGAAAACCAGAGCCTGCTTGCGGAGGCTGCGGGGATCGCCGATGTTGAGATCCAGCCCCATGTTGATGAGCTCTTTCATCCCGAGCTTCTTCAATTCGGTCCAGCGGTTCTTGGCTTCCTGGAGCGTCCGGGCGTTGTTGCTGTCCTGATTATCGCCGGCGTCCTGGGCTTCCATCTCCTCTTCTTCCTGCGTTCTCCTGCGGCCCTCGGCGAAATTGTCCTGCGAGCGATTCTCCATATTGGAGAAGTCATCCCCCTTGGACTTATCCGACGATTTTTTCATGGCGGCTTTGGGTCTAGTGGCCAAAATGGATCTCCTTAAACGCGGTGAATCCGGGGAAGCATGTTTTTGGTGGAGTGGAAGGGATGAAAGACACCCGGAAAGATATAAAAAGCTCTCCAATGGGAAGGACCCGCTCGGGCGGGACCCCATACAAATTAACAATTTTTTACCGCAGACGGTCGCAATCGCCTCCGCGATTGCCCGATTTCCGGGGCCGAACACCCTTATTTGTATATTTCCCGACCGCATGGCACGCCCCGAAACCCTAGTTCTACTGGCTCTGGGAAGCAACCTGAACGATCGGGAAACGTACATCCGCAAGGCCCTGGAAGCCATCCGCGCGATCGCCACCGCTCCGGTCCAAAAATCCAAAGTCTACGAGACCGCTCCCGTCGGGCCCGGGCCGCAAGGCAAATACCTGAACATGGTGGTGCGGTTCACCACCCGGCTGGAACCGCGCGCATTGCTCAACTTCTGCGCCGAGACCGAAAACCGCCTGGGCCGCAAGGCGGGAGTCCGCTGGGCCGCGCGCGAAATCGACCTGGACATCCTTTCCTACGGCCGCGAAATCATTAATCAGGACGGCCTCACGGTGCCCCATCCGTCCATTCTCGATCGCCAGTTCGTGCTCGTTCCGCTGACCGATCTGGATCCGGAGTTCGTGCTGCCCGGCTTCAAGGAATCCGTCGGCCGCCAGCTCCAGCGCTGCATCGACGTACAGGGCCGACAGGACGTGGAGGAATACCGTCCCTTGCCCGCCGCTTCCGTGGCCTTGCCGGAACGCGTGCGCTACGTCGCCGTGGAAGGCGTGATCGGCGTGGGAAAATCCACCCTGGTCAAAGCCCTGTGCGACCGCATGGCTTGCATGCCCTTGTACGAGGAGTTCGAGAACAACCCCTTCCTCTCCGACTTCTACAAGGACAAGTCCCGCTACGCCTTCCAGACCCAGACATTCTTCTTCCTCTCGCGCTACCGCCAGATCCAGGAAGTCTTCCACCAGCAGGACATGTTCCGTCCCCAAATCATCAGCGATTACATGTTCGCCAAGGACAAGATCTTCGCCACGCTCAACCTGGACGAGAATGAAGTAAACCTGTACTACAAGTTCGCGGACATCCTGGAGCGCAACCTGACCAAGCCCGATTACGCCATCTACCTGCAGGCCGACACCCGCACGCTGATGAACCGGATCAAGCTCCGCGACCGCCCCTACGAGCGGACTATGGAGGAAGGTTACATCGACGCCCTGAACCAGGCCTACAACCACTTCTTCCACTACTATACCGGTTCCCCGCTTCTGATCATCAATACCAACAACATCGACTTCGTGCGCAATCCCGAGGATCTGAACCTGTTGGTGGAAACGATTTCCAAGGTGCCGGAAGGGGTTACCTATTTTTCGCCGACGAGCATGGGGAAGAAGTAATGGAAATCCTCAAAACCATTACCGACTACCGCAATTGGCGTCAAACCCTTCCCTCAGGGCAATCCATAGGGTTCGTCCCCACCATGGGCGCACTGCACGCGGGGCATCTAAAGCTGGTCGCGGAAAGCCGCATTGCCAATCCCATCACTGTTGTCTCGATCTTTGTGAATCCCCTGCAGTTCGGACCAGCCGAGGATTTCTCGCGATATCCCCGTCCCTTCGACGCCGACACCGCATTATGCCGGGAAGCGGGCGTGTCCGCCATCTTCGCTCCCGAGGCCACCGATTTCTACGCTCCGGATTTCTCCACCTACTGCGAAGTCGCGGGATTAGACAAATACCTGTGCGGCGCGACCCGCCCCGGGCATTTTCGCGGGGTCTGCACGGTGGTGCTTAAGCTTTTCAATATCGTACAACCGATGCGCGCCTACTTCGGCCAGAAAGACATTCAACAGGCGCTGATCCTGAAAAAGATGGTCCGGGATCTCTCCCTGGATCTGGAGCTGGAAATCGTCGAGACATTGCGCGAAAAGTCGGGCCTGGCTTTGAGTTCCCGCAACATCTTCCTTTCCGCCGACGAAAAGGATCACGCCACCTCGTTGTCGCGCGGCCTGTACCGCGCCCGCGAAGCCTGGACCCGGGGCGAGAAATCCGCCGCGGTTCTGAAGGGCATGATAGCGGACATGATCGAAGCATCTTCACCCACCCGGATCGAATATATCGAGGCGGTTTCTCAGGCCGATCTGGCGCCAAAGGATACCCTGACGGAGCCATCGGTGCTGGCCGTCGCCGTGTTTTATGGGATGACGCGGCTGATCGATAACGTTCTGCTCTAAAGTGGCTCGTCGCTAGGGAGTTTGCAAAGGCAAACTCCCCGCTCCTCGCTTCCATATGAGCACGGTAACCATCCAAGCCGAACCCGATGCGATCGCCATCGATCCGGTCCGCACCGCGGTTGTGGTCATCGACATGCGAAGGGACTTTCTAGAATCCGGCGGATTCGGCGAGTCGCTGGGGAACGACGTCTCGCTCCTTCCATTGGCTCCTCACACCGGGGCCGCGCTTCTCTATTCCGGCAGTCCGCGCACGGCCCCGTTCGCGGTTACCGGGTTGAAGCGGGTATCCAGGAAATAAATCCCCGATGTCCCGAGGACCCCGCCGCTTCTGCCGCGCCTCATGCCCGTCCTGATCGGACTTCCCGCCATGCGCGGAAGGCGTACCCCGATGGGAAAACCGGGGCGCAGGCGCCCCGCCACCTTCAATTCCACCTTGTAGCAACCACCGTCTCCGGTGATGAACAGGGTCTTCCGATTCGGTCCCCCGAAATGGCAATTGGAAGCATTGGCGCGGTTGCCCGGACTGAAACTCTTTCCCGAAACTTCCTTGCTGGCTATGGCTATGTAACCCAGCTGCTTCCCGGTGGAATCATGCACGAAGATTCGGCCATCTCCCCAGGAGGCGCGGTATACGTTGCCTTCCACGTCCGTGGTGAGTCCATCCGTGGCGCCCGCGAACGAGGCGCAGGCGCCTATTTCGCCGGTGGCATTATTCACCTGGCATTTTTGCAGGCTGCCGGCGGAGAGGTAGAGGATGCCTTTTTCCTCTATCCATTCGACGCCGTTGGGAGAGCTGAATTGCTTGGTCTTGATCACCCCTTCTGGGCTGCGGAAGAATACGGTATTCCCTTCCAGGTTGGTGAAGAACATGGCTCCGGTGGAGCCGATGCTGAGATCGTTGATATGACGCAAATCCAGGGAGGGGCTTTTGGCGGCGAGCACGGTCACCTTTCCGTCGGTCTCCAAGCGAAGGACACTATCCTTCATGGCGATGTTCAGCCGCCCCAGGTTGTCGAATTCCAGGCCTTTGGATCCCCGACCGGGCTCCTTGACCACCGACTTTTCGCCCTGGGGCGTGATTTTCCAGATCCGACCGGTCATGACGTCGGGATCTTCGGAGAAGTAGAGGTTGCCGGCAAGGTCCACGGCCGGTCCTTCCGAAAACGCCAGGCCCTCCAACACCGCTTCCACCCGGGCATCGGGCGCGGCGAAGTTGACGGGAAGGCTGACCGTATGCTGGGGCCAGGCCGTCCCGACCGCGAATACGGAAACTGTCCAGACAATTCTCATCGCCTTGATGATATCTGAGTTGCAGGTATTTTGGCTCATGGGTTCCTCTTCCGCAATATGCAATATATCGCCGCACCCCGATTTTGGCTCAAAGGCTTCTTTGCGTTTTACCCGCAAAAATGAAAATGCTGGGCACCTCCTTCATCCCATTCCGTTTCGAAATATTTACCAAGAATTTATGGTGCCTAGATCAAGTTGCATTTGCCGCCCAAAGTCTTGCTTGTGTTTGAGTTCACAATTGTTTATGAAATCTGCTGCGCGCGCCCACGCATCCGGGTTTCTCATACTTACTTTCCCCTCCACGCCCGAGCTTGGTCGGGACGATGGAATGAGATTTCGGAATGCCAGCGGCTTATGAGCCGAAGGAGATACGGGTTGAGATGCAGACCGCGGAGATACCACTCGACCCCTTGCGTGAGATCAATTCCTCCGCCTTTCTGAAAGCCTTTCTGGGCGGATCTCCGGCCACGGAGCGGGCCTTCCGCTATCTGGTCCGTCACCTGCAGGTGAAAGTGGGGAGCGGGTTGGAATGGAGGGGTTCGGGATGGGGGAAGTGGGCCTAGGAGGATTGACGGAAACCGGGTTTGATTTGCCTATGCGCCCATCAGGTGGAAGAAGGAAATCACCAAGACCCTTCTCGATCAGTGGCGAAGAGACCTGGTACGGCGGTTCTATTCTTTCCGAGGGCGGGACAATGCATTTCCCGAAGCCGTAACCCGCCCGTCACGGGTTTGCCCGTATTCGATTTGAACGCCCGGACGAGAGCCGGGCCGCCCTTCCGTCTTAGGAGTCTTACGGGGACGGATGGATCGCCTGTCCATGATACCAGAAGACGTACAGGCGGATAGCTTTTGATTATCGAGGGCATGGGGCGAAATCGCCAACAGCCACTGTTTCAAGCTATCATCAACCCGGCAGATGGCATTGTTCGAGAAATCGACAGCCTCCAGCTTTTTCAGCCGCATGATCGCGGTAGGAAGCGACTTCAGAAGGCAACCTTTCACCCTGAGAAACCTGAGATTCGGCAAGTTGCCGATTTCGTCGGGAAGGGTAGGCCCATCGTCCTGATCGTGGCGGGCGGGTGCCTGCTGGTCTACGGGTTGCAGGCTTCTCAATCCATAAGCTCCGATGTATCGCGTCTGTTTACGGGTTCCCCGACGGACCGGGCCATTTGGTTGATCGTAGGCGGGGCTGCGTCAGCCATTGCCGGACTGGTTCTGCTGCTCCGCGGCGGGAGAAAATAGCCCGTATCCGATACAGGCGAAGCCCGTATTCCATGATGGCGCGATTCGATAAACCTATGTTTGACTGGATTAATGAAAAGGTCCAGCCCATGATCGACATCGCAGGAAAATCCCTCGGACTCATCGCCGTTCTTTGCCTTATCGCCTTCCCGGGTTGTGAAAAGCGAGGTAAGGAAAGAAAAGCGATCGGGAGCCCGGCGGCGGAAGCGCGCCCTGCGAGCCTGAAGGAGTGGTCCCAGGGCAATAAGGAACTGATCCGCGCGGAACAGGATTTCGCTTTCCGGTTGCTGCAAAACCTGCTGGTGGATGCGGCGAACAGGAACCAATTCATCTCCCCCCTCAGCCTGCAAATCGCCCTTGGCATGGCATGGATGGGCGCCAGGAACGCCACCGCCGATTCCATGGCCGCCGGCCTGGGTTGGACCGGAATGCCGCAGGAGTCCGTATCCCATAAAATGGCGTGGTTGCAGGAGGCGTTGCTCGCGGCCGATCCCAAGGTCAAGATGGAATTGGCCAACGCGATTTTCCATGATACCTCCTTTGCGCCGGATTCCGGATTCCTGGAAAAAAACCAGAAGTCATACAATGCGACGGTCCGGTCCCTGGATTTTTCGAACCCGAAGGAAGCGCTGGAAGTTATCAATGGCTGGGCGGATGCGAAAACGCAAGGGAAAATCCCCAGAATTGTGTGGAATATCGATCCTTCGAACCTGATGGCCCTGTGCAATGCCGTTTATTTCAAAGGGGCCTGGAGCAGGGGATTCGATACCGGCCTCACGTCCACGGGCGAGTTCCATCTTTCCATCGACGCGAAAATCCCGCCAACCGCGGGCCGTCGTACCACAAGCGCGGTCTACCTGAATCGTACGGACTCGACGGAGTACTTCGAGGATGGAGAAGCCCAATGGGCCCGTATTCCATACGGGGATTCCCTTTTCTCCATGATCGTGGTTTTGCCGAAAACGGGAACGGCATTGCCCGCTTTCTCGAAATCGCTCACGGCTGGGACTTGGATCCAGTCGCTTTCCCGGTTCCAGCCCGTCAAAATCAGGTTTTCCATGCCTAGGCATAAAATCGAAGCCTCCTATGGGGAGGGGCTGGAAAAAGTCCTGGCCAGGATGGGAATGGGAATCGCCTTCGGCGGCGATGCGGACTTCAGCGGGATATCAAAAGCGATTCCGTTTTCCATCGGCGCCGTGGTCCATAAATCCATTATCGAAACCGATGAAAAAGGCAGCGAAGCCGCTGCGGTTACCGTCTTAAGAAGCCTCGGCGCCGCACGGGTTAAGGAAAATCCGATCCCGGTGTTGCGCCTGGACCGACCCTACTTATTTGCGATTGCGGAAAAGCAGACGGGGGCCATCCTGTTTCTGGGCGCCATGAACAATCCTAATCCAACGGATGCGCACTATTCGATTCGCGACGGGTGGTTATTCCAACAGAGGATGATCCCTCACCAACGTTCCGTTGATGGTTTGTAAAAACAGGTTCGCGATCTGCTTCTGTCCTTTGGCGTTGGGATGGATTCCGTCCAGGCTCAACGCCGAATGGGACGAATCCAGCAGGATGAAATTGGACGTAAGCCCGGCGATCTCGCCGGCGGTGAGCCGGAGCATAGGTAAATCGAACATCATGATCAAAGCCGGGACCCCCGCACCCAACCTCAATCACAGTCCTCTCTTTCCCCCTCTCCTCGTCTCCCCTGCCCTCTAATCCCCATCAATCCCGGGCTCCTACCCCCTGAAATCCGTGCGTTTCCAACTCCGGTCGTACCCGTCCCTATTCCCCGCAGGGTCCCTTCGCTTTCAATCCACCCAGTCGGCCTCACCTACCTCCCCGCGCAATTCCAGACCCTCTTTCCCGGGAGGTTGCCCAGCTGCATCAACTTTCTGCGGACCGGTCGGAAGGTGAACCCCGCCAGCAGCGTCCGAAGGGTCGCCTCCGTTTTTACCAAGGCCACCAACCGAAGTCGGCCCCCGCAGTCCGGGCACACGACTTCGCTGCCGAAGGTACGCCTGAGTAATTCCTTCCAGGGGAGCGAGGATGCCACAAAGGCATCCGAGCGCCATTCCAGGGTTAGGCCCAGCAAGAAGTATTACCGGCTGCCTGTAGTTGTTCCTCCCGATCGGGTTTCCTC
>JBDSIO010000054.1:0-4800 GCA_039917895.1 Fibrobacteria bacterium
CCTTCGAGCAGCGTCCAGGCCCTTCGGTGCTCGACGACCATATGCCGATCCAGGCCAAGGGCGTACCGGCCATCGACATCATCGACTTCGAATATCCCGCCTGGCATACCCAGGGGGACACCCCGGACAAATGCTCCGCGCACAGCCTCGGCGTGGTCGGCAGATTGGCGGCCAGCCTTGCTTTCCGGGGCCTTCCCTAAGCCGGCGACGGCGGCAGCCGGCCAACTGGCCGTGTTCCTGATCTCGCTGGTCAGGCGCATGCCTGCCAGGGTAACCCGGCAGCTACTGTGGCCGGCGCTAAAGGTTTATCCTCTCCTGCGCCCCGGACACGTGTCGCGGCTGAAGGCCCGCTTCGCCGCCTGCCCATTCCCGTCGCTTACCCCTGGGACCTATTACGCCGCGCGTCTGGACCTGATGATCCGGGGCCTCAAATTGCATGGCTCGCCTATTCCGCCCATCCTGGAAGACGGCACCGCCCACTATCGTGAGGCCCTGATCGCGAACCGGCCCATCGCCCTAATCGGCCTTCACGCCGGGCTATTGGAACTGCAGCACCGCGTCCCCGAAGCGCCGAAAGCACGCCCCTTTTATATCCTGACCGCGCCGGCTTTCTCGCCCCCCTTGACCGCTTTCATGGCCCAAGGACGCGAACGGGATGGAAAGCGAATTTTATGGATCGGAAAAGGCGGAAAGGGGTATGGACAAGGTCCGGGTGGCGTGGAAGCCTTGGGGAAAAACTTGGGGAAAAGCCTGGGGAACGGCCTTCGCGCCCTACTCGGTTCCAACGGCGTCCTCGCCTTGATGGCCGACCAGCATCCCGGTCCCGCGGAAGCGTGCGAATACCTTCATCTATGGGGCGCCATCCGTGTCCCCTGGCCGGCACGCTTGCTGCGCTTTCTGGATTCCAAGGGCGTCATCTGTCTGCCGGTATCCACCCGCATCGACTACGATGGCAACGTCCGGTTCACCTACCATCCGCCCCTGCGGCCCGATGCGGAAAGCATCCGGGCTTACCTGGAGACCTCCATTGCCCAGTCTCCCGAACAATGGAATTGGTCCTACCCGAAAATCACCCCGTCGGTTTCCCCAAGCGGGAAAAGCCACCGAATCAGCGATAGTCCGCCGGCAGCAGGCCCTCGTCACCGCCGTGTTTCTTGAACGCCTTGAAGTAGTCCTTGGCCTCTTTCTTCTGGTACTTCTTGTCGGCGACAACGCCGGCATAGTAGTACGGGGAAGCCTCTTCGGGACAGAGGGAAATGGCGTAGGTGCTGTTCGACCTGCTGGTTTCATAGTTGCCCGCCGCGAAGTTGATTTTCGCCGAGCCGATCAAGAGCTCGCAGGAGTGGGGGTTCCCTTCCAACGCCTTCTTGGTCAGGCTCAGGGCTTCGGTCTTGCGGTTCTGTGACAGAAGCACATCGCTCATGGCCACCACGGCCGTGGCGTTGCCCGGTTGGATTTCCAGGGCCTTACGCGCGTGCTTCTCGGCATCGGTGGGCTTGCGCATCTTCAGCAGCACTTTGGCCAGCAGGCTCTCGCCTTCCGGGGTCTGTTCAGCGTTGATCGACTTCTGCAGGAAGTTCTCCGCCGCCTCGTACTTCTTCTCGGTTTCAAAGGACATGGCCAGACCCAGGAAACCCTTGGCTTGCCAGCTAGCATTCGCATGCTGGGACAGCTCCTTGAAGTAATTCTTGGCGTCAGCCGTTCTCCCGTCCTTCATCAGGCACAGGCCGATATGGTAGACAGCGTCCATGAAGTCCGGATTGTACTTCAGGGCCTGATCGAAATCCTTCTTTGCCTTGTCAAAGTTGCGGTCGTAGTAATAGCTCAGGCCGCGATAGTGATAGTACGGGGCGCTGTATTTGTTGATGCGGATGAGGCGTTCCAGTACTTCGCGGGCCTTATCCGTTTCGCGGGTGGCGATGCGGGCCTTGGCCAGCGAGAACTGCACGGTGGTGTCGTCCTTGAATTCTGAACCCTCGATGGTGCGGATGGCCTCCCGGTTATTGCCTTTGTTGATCTGCAGTTCCGCCAGCTTGGCCAGCACCTGGGCGGAGGGATCCTTCGCGAACACGGCGTTGAACTCGGCCAGGGCGGCTTCGTTCTTGCCCTGGCGCATGAGGCAGTCGCCGTAGATCAGGCGACCGGAAGATGACAGGTTGGCCTTGACCGGTTCCAACAGGCGGGCCGCGTTGGCGAACTCGTCCTTGTTGTATTGCATGCGGGCCAGGGCCTCGGCGTAGTCGCCGTTGCTCGGCTGCAACATCTGGGCCTTCTTGAAATAATCCTCGGCCAGGCCGGGCTGGTTGCGTTCGGAGGCAATCTGGCCCAGCCAGTAATAGGCCAGGTGGTTGCGCGCATCCTTCTTGACCATCTCGGACAGGATGGATTCGGCCTTGTCGCTATTGCCTTCTTCCTTATAGATGCGGGCCAAACTGGTCATCACCCTGGGGCTCCGGTCCCCAAGATCCACCGCGCGCTGCAGGGCGCGCTTGCCGGCGTCGATGCTCTTGATTTCAAGCAGGGAAATTCCGTAGTTGGCCCAGATGGCCTTGTCCCCGCCCTTGGCGCCCGTAATCTTGCCGTACAGGACCGCGGCATCGCGGTATTTGCGCTCGGTGAAGCGGATGTCCGCCAGCGCCGATGCCGCCTCGATGTTGTTGGAATCGAGACGGATGACGTCGGCGTAGGCGGAGGGCAGTTCATCGTCCGCGCTCAGCTCCTTGGACATCTGCATCTTGGCGATGGCGATGGGCAGGCTCTCGGGGCGCAGTTTGAACGCCTTCTTATAGGCCTGTAACGAGGGGGCGTAACGCTTTTCGGAACGGTAGGCGTCGCCCAGGAAACGCCAGGCCGTGGCGCTGTCCGGGTATTTCGCGAGACCGGTCTCCAGCATTTGGATGGCCTTGGGATATTCCTTGCGGCCCGCCAGTATCATGCCGTAGTTCATGTTGGACGCCGGATGGCCCGGGATCTTCTTCAGGATCATCTCGTATTGGGCTTCTGCCTTCTTGATGTCGCCCTTGCCGCGGTAGAGTTCCGCCAGCTCGACCCGGTAATCATAGTTGGCGGGTTCCGCCGCAATCAGGCGTTCCAGGATGGCGCGGGTGCCTTCCGCGTCGTTGGTTTTCTTGTACAGGCTGTACAACTCGGCCAGGACCTTGATATCCTTGGTTTTGGCGTAGTAGTCCTCATAGGCCTTGATGGCGCGTTCCGGTTCGCGATTCTGGATGTAGGACTGGCCCAGCATGCTCAACACGTCGGGCCGGTTCAGGTCCGCGCGATCCAGGTTGTTGATGGCGCCCTGCCAGTTCTTCTCGTCGAAGTTGCACTTGCCGAGGTAGTAGAACGCCTCTTCCGAAGGGCTGTTCCGGACGTAGGTCTCCAGGATTTCCTTGGCCTTGGACTTCTGTTTGGTCTCGTAGAACAGGATGGCCAAGGGCAGAGAACGCTTGGCTTCGTCCGGGTACTTCCGGATCAGTACGGGTCCCAGCGAGGCGGCGCGATCCTTCTGACCCAGCTTGAAGTACCCGTCCAGGAGCAGGAAGGACATCTCCGCGTTCAGATCCTCTTTGAGATTCGGCTTTTCCAGGATCCTCACGGCCTCGGCCGGGTTCTTGAGTTCCGATTCCAAGCGGGCCAGGGAATAAGCGAAACCCTTGTCCGCCGGCTTGAGCGCGAATAGGAACCGGAGGCGTTCCCGCGCCATGCCCTTGTTCTTCTCGGCCACGTAGACGTTGTACAACGCGTTGTTGATGGCTTCGTCGTTCTTGATGGACTTGTCCGCGATCAGCAACGGGACCTTAGCCTTGGCCGTCATGCCCGAGGCGAACAGCGTCAGGCCGTATTCCTTCTGATATACGGGATTGGTCCCGTTAAGGGCCACGGCCTTGGTCAGCAGGTCCAATGCCTTGTCCTTCTGCCCGATTTTCTTGTTGGCCAGGGCGGCCCGGTAGGCGAGATCGCCGTTCTTGGGCGACAGGGCGGACAGATGCTCAAGGGCATCCGCCAGCTTGGTGTCGTTGCGGGTCTGGGTATAAAGGTCCACCAACAACTGCCATGGACGGGTCTGGTCGGGTTCCAGGGTCACCCAATGCTGCAGATGATCCGCCGCTTCGGCGCTCTTGCCGATGGCCACCGAGATTTCCGCCGCGTTGCGCACGGCGGGCAGGTTGTTGTGGTCCTTGTCCAGGATGTTGGTGAACAGATCCAAGGCCTTCTGGGTCTTCCCCAGGGTCAGGGCGTAATCGTAAATCAAGCCCACGTCATCCGGAAAACCCTCATACCCCTGCTTAAGCAAAGCGGCGCGGTAGGGGGAATCGTGCTCCTTGGCGTACCTGTAGGCCTTGTCGAAGAGGTCGCGGTCGCCCTTGGAGGCGTGCACGGCTTCGAAATAGGCTTCGTTGGCCGGGGCCGGCTTTTTCATCGACACATAGAGGTCGGCCAGCGGTTCCGAAAGGCTCTTATCCGTCCTGGCCTGGGTAGCGAGGAAGGGCAGCATAGGGGCCATTTTGGAAAGCGCGCCCTTCTTGTAATAGGACTTCAGCAGGATGACCTTGCCGCGGGAATAGGTCGGGTGCGACTTCACCAGGCGTTCGATGCCGGCTATGTTTCCCGAACGGACATAGTCCACTTCGGCCAATTGGAAGGCGTAGACCGGATCCGCGCCCTTCTGCCGGGTGAGGCGCACCAGCGCGTCCATCAGGGACGCGGTATCCTTCTGCTGTTCGGCCAGGCGATGCATGGACTTCAGCGCGACCTCGTCGTTGACGTTGCGGGTGACCCACTCCGAGTATTCCTCCA
>JBDSIO010000055.1:0-3139 GCA_039917895.1 Fibrobacteria bacterium
ACGAAGGCAATACTTCCGGATTGGGCGAAAAAATTCTCAAGTCCAGCCCGTAGCGTCCGTCTTTTACATGACCTGTGCCCGATGCAAGGGCGGATTCGCGGCCCTGCGGCAATGCAGCGGGCCGCGACTTGTTCGTGGGGCGGCCAAAAGGCCATGATGGACAGAACAACGGGATCGTGATGCGGAATTCCGGTTGGGAAGAAGGTTGGGTTTAGGGATGCGGACCATCGCAAAGATCATCGGTTTTTTCGCCGGCTCCCTGTTTCTGGTTTCGCTGCTGATTTTCGGCATCATCCACCTGACACCCGGCGACATAGCCGAAATCCATAATCTCTCGCCTGCCACGGCGCATCAGTTATACCTCGACCGCCCGATGGCGGTTAAATACCTCCTTTGGCTCAAGGGTTGCCTAACCCTTGATTTCGGCATTTCCATGGTCAACGGTTCCCAGGTTTCGCACCTGATTGCCGATTACATGCCGCCGACCCTGCTCCTCACCTTCGGATCCCTGTTCCTGTCCTTGCTCGTGTCCATTCCTTTGGGCGTTTATCGCGGCCTGCGTCCAGTCTCGCCCTTGGGTAAGTTCATCAGTTTCGCCGTTTATACGCTTTCTTCGGTACCCGTCTTCGTTTTGGGATACATCGTTTTGGCGGTGATTTTCGGCGTGTTCCGGTTTTACGTCACTACTCCGCCCGAAGGTCCCTTCCGATTCTGGCCCTACCTAAGCTATTACTCCCTGCCCATTTTCGTCCTGGCGGTTGGCAACGGAACCATAGGAGAGTTCATCCGCTTCATTTCCCTGGAAGTGCAGAACGTGAACGGGGCCATGTTCATCAAGGCGGCCCGGGCCCGCGGCAGCCACCTCTGGAAGCACTTTTTCCGTTCCATGGTGCTCCCCATCTTCAACATCATCGTGACCAACATGGCCGTGCTGCTCGGCGGCTTGGTCGTGGTCGAGCGCATCTTCAATTTCCACGGCCTGGGCTGGTTGAGCTGGGAAGCCACCCTCAAGCGGGATTTCTCCGTAATCATGGGCATCACCCTGGTGATGGCCTTTCTCATCCGGGTCTTCATGCTCGTCAATGACCTGCTCGCGGTCTGGCTCGATCCGCGGATGCGCGAATGAAGGCGGCCACTTGAAGCGCGGACCCGTTTCCACCTTCCTGAAACAACCCGGGAGCTACCGCATCCTGGCGGGCGGCGCCATCGTGTTCATGCTCGCGCTGGCGACTCTGGCCGGCGGTTCCTGGACCAAATACCGGCCAGACGATCTGGATCTCGACAATCTTCTCTCGCCGCCCTCGGTGGTCTGGCTTAAGCGCATGCTCACGACCGATGAAGGACTCCGCATCCAGGCCCGCAACCAGGCCGGCGGACGTGGCGGCGAGTCCCGCGTACGTACGCCGAGTTCGGACGAGGAGAATCTGGATTTCCTCAGCGGTGAGGATTCGGCGCTGGACGGCGACGATTCCGGTTCTGGAATCCCGGGGGGGGCGGAAGGGCAAGGGCGTGCGGAAACAGGTTCGGGAACTTCCGTCCGCTCGGCCGACGCGGTCGGCGACGGTTCCGGAACCCTCTACGAAGCACAACAGGACAACCGTTCGGAAGCGGGCAAGGCCAAACCCCACGCGCTGGGAACGGACAAGAACGGCCGTGACATGGTCGCGCTCCTGATCGCCGGGGCGCGCAACTGTTTTTTGCCCGGCCTGGTCACCTGCGTTTTCGCGCTGGGGTTGGGCGTGCCGCTCGGCCTTTTCGCGGGATATTATGGGGGAAGAATCCGCAAGCTCGTGGGCACCTTCAACAGCACCATCCTTTCCTTGCCCCGTCTCGTGCTCATCCTCGTGGTCATCTGCGCCTTGGAGCCTAATGTCTACTACACCATGGGCGTGCTGGGCGCGACCATGATCCCGCGGGTCTCGGAATTGATCGCGACCCGGGTGCGCATCCTTTCCAATATGGGCTTCATCCTGGCGGCCAAGGAAGCGGCCCTGAGCGATTTCAAGATCCTATACCGGCATCTGTTCTGGTACCAGAACCGGGCGGTATTCTTCATCCAGTTCTCCCTCATCATGGCGGAATCGATTCTAGTGGAGACGACCTTGAGCTATCTGCAGTTCGGCACCAAGCCTCCGGAAGTCTCCTGGGGCAACATCATCGAAGGCAGCCAGATGTCCTTCTTCAGCGGCTTCTACTGGATCACGTTCTTCCCCGCCATGGCCATCATCCTGGCCATCTTGGGATTCTTCTACCTGGGCGATGGGTTGAATGCGAGATTAGCTTACAGGGAAGGCAGATAATGCTTAAGGTTGCCATCCCCCTGGAAGGTCGGGAGTACGGCGCGAAGCGCGCCCTGGAGTCGGGAGTCGGGAGTAACCGCCAACATCATCCGCTACATCCGGGGTTTCCAGAACCGATCCCTGCGGGGCCGGATAAATGACCGCCCCACTCCTCTCCATCAAAGACCTCTCCATCTGGTTCGGCGGGGGAGGCCATTATTTAAAGGCCGTGAACCAAGCCAGCCTGGTAGTGGGCCGAGGCGAGATCGTGGGCCTGATAGGCCAATCGGGAAGCGGGAAGACCACCTTGGCCATGGGTCTGCTGGGCCTGGTGAAGGGTTATCCGGGTCTGTGGGCCGGCGAGGCCCTGCTGGACGGGAAAAGCCTGCTTCCGGAGATGGGCAAACTCATCATTCGCAAGGGCGACACTGTCGACAAGAAATACATCCCGTTCCAGCGCGCCCAGAGGCGGCAGTTGCGCGGCGTGTTGGGCCGGGAGATTGCCACCATCTTCCAGGAACCCAAGGCCGCCCTCGATCCGTTCTATACCGTCGGCGAGCATATGATAGAAGCTCTCGAGCGTAATCTCGATCGCCACGGCGGGGAGGTGCGCAAATCCGGCAAGGCCGGTCTCAAGGCAATCGGCGTGGGTCTCCTCAAGGATGTGGGCCTGGTGGACGCGGAGAACCTGTGGGGCTTGCATCCCCATGAGATCAGCGGGGGCATGGCGCAACGCGTCATGATCTCCATGGCGCTTTGCGCCAAGCCCAAGCTGCTGATCGCGGACGAGCCTTCGACTTCGCTCGATGTGACCACCCAGGCCAAGCTTTTGCAGTTGTTCCTGACCCTGCGCGACAAGC
>JBDSIO010000056.1:0-3666 GCA_039917895.1 Fibrobacteria bacterium
GTGGTGCAGGGCTTCGGAAACGTCGGCAGCTTCACCGCCCTCCACCTCCACCGCATGAGCGCCAAGGTGATCGCCATCGGCGACGTCTCCGGTGTGGTGCATGATCCCCGCGGCATCGACGTGGAAAAGCTGATGGCCCATTTCGAGGCCAACCGCACCCTCAATGGTTTTCCCGAAGGCGAATTCGCCACCCGCGAGCAGTCCGACGTCATGGCCATCCCCTGCGACATTCTGGTGCCGGCCGCGTTAGGCCACGTGATCCACTCCGGCAACATGGACAAAATCAAGGCGCGCTACATTATCGAAGGCGCCAACGGTCCGGTCACGCCTGAGGCGGACGACTATCTGGGACGCCAAGGAGTCGTCATCGTTCCCGACATCCTGGCGAACGCCGGAGGGGTGGTGGGATCCTATTTCGAATGGGCACAGAACATCCAGGTGCACCATTGGGAACGCGCGGAGAGCAAGCTGGAGCTGGACAAGTTCATGTCCAACGCCTTGCTGGGCGTTTCCGCCGCGGCCAAGAAGTTCGGGATCAATTACCGCGAGGCGGCGTTCACGGTCGGAGTGGATCGGGTTTATCAGGCGGCGGTCGCCAGGGGGCATTGAGACGTAGGAGAGGTCTTACCCAGTGCTTTTCCTGGGTTTTATGGCAAAACATAAAACAAATGAATCCCCATCGTGATATACACCAGCTCCGAACGGCCCGGAAGATGGCCGTAGAAATAGCGGCTGAGTTCCAAATTCAGATCCAGGCCCATGGGCTGGTTCTCGAAAGGCATCCAGTATTTTCCCAGGGATAGGGTGCCGTAAGGCCGGAGCCCTGCCCGCTCCCCTTTGAAATCGTAGGCGAAGAATCCGCCTCCCGACAGTCCGAAGTATTCGGAGTTGCGCATAGGGATGCCGTCTTCGTCCCCGAGCCAAAGCATGCGGAGGCTCAGGTTCGCCTGCGGGAGAAAGTCATAACCGGCGGTTCCGCCGCCGGGAAGCACTTTGACCTGCAAGCCCGCCTGCCAGGTTTCCGAAAGATCGCGGAAGACCCCGAACTGCGGTTGGGCGCCGAGATCGCTGGCGATGGCGATGGCGGACCCGGCTTCGAGAATGGTGGAAGCCTTGACGGGAACCTTCTCCGTGCCGTCGGCGGCCAGTCCGTCATCCGCCGCTCCCCAGGTCCCCGCGGAAAGCAGGAGGAGAAGGGCGGGAAGCAGGCGAGTCTCAGGCCGAATTCGCATGGTCGTCCAGGCTCTTGATGCCCCGGACCCGCATAGCGTCGAGCAATTCCCGGTTCATTCTACGGACGGCGTTCCAGCGGTAGGCGAGCACGGTATAGCATTGCACGGCGTCAGCGCCCGCGTCCAGCAAGTCGAGGGCCTTGGCGCCGTGGTCCACGCCTCCGCAGGCGAAGATCGCCAGCTTAGGCAGTTGGCGCCGGATGAACTGTACGGCCGGCAAGGTATTTTTGTACAGGATGCGTCCGGAGAGTCCGCCTTTTCCGCCCGTCGCGTTGACGGGATGGATTTCCGCCTCCGGTGTGTGCATGCGCAGGTAGCGCGCCTTGTCTCCGGGAAAGGTGTTGAACAGTACCAGGCCGGTTACCCCGGCGTCGGAGATGATCTGCAGGTTGCCGTCCAGGGCCCGCGCGCTCAGGTCCGGGGAGATTTTGACCAGCACGGCCTTCTTCGGGGCCAGGGCCTTGCGCGCTTCCATGATCTCGTGCAGTAGATCCCGAAGGAACGCTTCCTGGGTATCCATGCGGTTCTCGCCCGTGTTGGGACAGCTTACGTTGATCTCGATGTAGTCCGCGGCGCGGTAGGCCCGGCGGAAGGTCGCGATCACATCGGCTATCTTGGCGTCGTAATCCTCGACTCCGGGGGTGTCGGCCACGCTGATGCCCAAGGCGAGCTTACGGCGGTGGCTGGCGCCCAGGGCCTTGTCGACTTCGGTTGCGATGACCTCGATACCGGGATTGTTGAGGCCCATCGAATTGCTCATGGAACGGTCGAGCGGTAGCATGCGCATGCGGGGGCGGAAGGGGTTGCCTTCGCGGGCTCCGCTGGTGGCGGATCCAACCGAGACCGCGCCGAATCCGAGCGCGCTGAAGGCGGGCAGGTGTTCGGCGTATTTGTTGCCGCCGGCGGCGAGCATGATTGGGCTGGCCAGGGTGAGCGGAACGCTGCGATCGTGGAAACGGATCGTCTTCTCGAGGTCGGGGCTGGGACGGCCGTTAAGGGGATTGGCGTACGCGAAGGCGGCATAGGCGCTGAGGAGGCGATGCCGCGTTTCAGGATCGCGGATCAAAGCCTTTCCGGCCTCCAGCATCAAATCCCCCAAACCCCGGCGGTAGTCGTGATGGACCACGCCGTAACCGCGCTGTTCGATTTTAAGGGTGTCGGACATATTTCCGGTGCTGCTCACGATGATAACAATAAGGTAATAAACCGACCGGCTGCAAGGCCTTGCGTCTTGATATTCCGCGTTGGGGCGCAAGGGACGATTTTATTAACTTATCACTATGTGGCCAGGGCCGGGATCCCATCCGGCATCCTCAATCCATTGAGCGGCAATGTCATGGCTAAAGTACTGAAAACATCCGAAACCCCAAATCCCCTGGCCATCCGCTTTCATCTCGATTGCAAGGTCGTGGCTTCGGGTTCGCGTTCCTATCCGGACGCGGAGTCGGCCCAGGCCGATCGCACGGCCGCCCGGCTCTTCGAACTGCCCCACGTGACCTCGGTCTTCTACGTAGGCACCACGGTCACGGTCAACAAGGATGAAGACGGGGATTGGAACGATCTGATCTCGCCCGTTGCCGATATCCTCGAGGAGAGCGTCGCTCCCCCGCCGGAACCGCAATCCGAAACGCCGGAAGGCGAATTCGATTCCAATGCAGCGGGCGCGCAAATCACCCGCCCCGAGGATTTTTTCAAGTTGGCCCTGGAAGATCAGATCGTGCATCTCAACCGCATCTTCGACGAAATGGTGCGGCCGGGACTGGCCGGCGACGGAGGCGGGCTGGAATTGATGGGCATCGAGGGCACCACGGTGCGAGTTCATTATGAAGGCGCTTGCGGTACCTGCCCCAGCGCCACCTCGGGCACCCTGATGTATATCGAGGGCGCCATCCAGCGCAAGGCCCATCCCGAACTGACGGTCGCGACCACTTAGCCGCCGATATGAAGGCTAAAACGGTCCGTACGCCTAAGGTTGCGGCGCCCGCAAGCGGAAACCCAAGCGACCAATGTGATGTTCAGGACTTCGCCGGTCCGGCCGAATGGGAAGCCTGGTTAAAGCGCCATCACGGGGAACCCGGCGGCGTTTGGCTTAAGATCGCGAAGAAAGGCTCCGGGAAGCCGTCCATCGCCATCTCCGATGCCCTGGACGTGGCCCTGTGTTACGGCTGGATCGACAGCCACCGCCGGGGTCTCGACGCATTCCACTTCCTGCAGCGCTATTCGCTCCGTCGTTCCAAGAGCCCGTGGTCCAGGATCAACGTCGACCGTGCCGAAGCCCTGATCGCCGCCAAACGGATGCGGGCCCCAGGCCTGGAGGAAATCCGGGCCGCAAAGGCGGATGGACGGTGGGACGCCGCTTATGCCCCACAGAAAACCGCCGGCATTCCGCCTGATTTCGCGGCCGCCCTGACCCGGAACACGGATGCCGAAACCG
>JBDSIO010000057.1:0-12762 GCA_039917895.1 Fibrobacteria bacterium
CAGGTGTCGTGTCTGACCTTTGTTCTATCGAGCAAGGGGATAGGCGGAGGAATCAACCTCAGCTTGTAATGGGATGTGAAAATGATTTCCCCAAAATTCCTATTCCGCTCCGCGCCTCATTCAATAAAAGGTTCCTTCGCATTTGTACGCGTGTGCTTCTGGATGCTGGGAATTTCGATGCCCATATACGCTGCCAATTTTCCCATGGTCGGCCAGACCTGGGTTTTTGTGAACGGTCCCAACGAGGACACGCATATCGTGAGATCGATTTCCGAGTTCATGCCCTCTTCGGCCATCATGGCGCGGTTCAACGGGGACGGCACGGTTGATATGCGGTACGCCAATCTCTCCGGACGATTTCAGAAATCCACGACCGAGGCCCTGGATTCCATAGAGATCGACTTCCACCGGAATGTGATCCGGAATTCCAATGCGTTTCAGGCTACTTACCAGCCCATACCCGACACCGCATTCAGTTGCGATGAGGAGTTGGCCAAGCTCTCGGCAACGCTTAGGTATAGTCACTATCTGATGAATGGGGAGGAGACCAGCCCTAGCTTAGATTCCAGGAATTGGCATTGGTTCTACGAGGTTCCCGATTGTTATGCCTCCAGGCCGGCGAGGCAGCAAGACCGTCAAGAGAAAAATCTTTGCCAGAACCATTGGTGCTCGGACCCGACTGATGAAGAATCTTCCACTGTCCAAGAGGTTTGCGACGATGCTTATACTGAGTGTCGCCAAATCATCGAAGAACCTTCGATGCGGTCACGCCCCTCGACCCGGTATTTTTGGAACCTGCACCTTTTTCCGAAAATCATTCTGCACCCCCGACACCCGGCCACAGGCCGCATCATGACGGAAATCCCTCTTTCGGAAGAACAGGCCGTGACCCTGCGGAAACAGGCGATCGGATCTCCAGGGAATGAAGAACTTAAGCCGTACCTAAATCCCGCGATGGACGATTCGGCTTCGGTTTATTTTTCGGGCCAATTTCTTTGGACCGATAACAACGCGGACGGTGTGTGGTCCATTCGGATGGAAGTTAGCGCCGAAGGGGAAGGTTCCACGGGCTTTTTTCATGATCCGCCCTGGGCCTATCGGATCAGTTCCTTTGACGATTGGCTCGGTCTTCAAAAAGCCTTGCTGCTTCCCTTTTCCCGAGACGACGCGGAACGCGACTTTTTATCGAACCTGGACACGCGTTGTCCTGGATGGGCGTTCATGGATCGCCTAATTGGTCAAAAGGCATTTTCGGTGCAGGAGGATCTCGAAGTCACCCTGCCGGATGTTCTACCCGCGGAGCCAAGCGATCCGGCTTGGACCCGCGTTAGGCAGGAACGGGTTGAAGTCGATGGTGGTGTGGAAGTGCGAACCGTTGTCGCAGAGGATAGGACGCTGACGGGTCAGAGGGCCCTGGTTCGAAATATCAACTTTCCCTATGGGGACTATTTCTGGAAAGGGTGCCCGGACCTGGAAGACGGCACCTTCCATCGAACGAAGTCTCAGCTTGCCCGGATCCTATCTTGGCCCGTCCCTACCTGCAACCTCAGTACCCTTGCCCAAGCACCGGGACTGTTTCGGAATATTGGAATACGGTTTAAGGGCGTAGAAGATGCCGAGGAAAAATCACTGGCCGACCAAAGAGCCAAGGAGGCCGAGTTTCAATATGAGAGAACGAGGCAGAAGGAACGGCCTGCCGACCTGACTTGCCCTGATACGCCCCTCGATCTCCTGTTGAATAGGGGAGCGGCCCCATGAAGAAATTTATTCTGCTCCTTCTTGTTCTCTGCGCCTTCGCCCCTGCCCAAGATCTTTTAGCGCCAACGACCACGCAACCAGGCACGAAAGAGGAAAATGGGATCGTCACCACTCTGGCTTTGAGCTATGTGAAAATCCGCAATACTGTAAGAGACGCGTACATGAGCATCCAGTACACCAGGGCCATGGTCACGACCCTGGAAGAACAGCGGGATTGGGTCAAACGCAATTTGAAGAGTTGGGATCTGGTCGGGAAGCGAGTCGTAAAGCTCGTAACCGAGCCGGGCCGCTGGGATAACAAGCTCCAAGAGTTGGAATCCATCTTTGATAAAACCGACTACCTGCTTTGGGAAGAGACCAAGAATTTTGATGACCTCATGTATCGCCAGGAAAGGCTTGCCCAGAAAATAGGAGGTCGGCTCGATGGCTATATCCCCACTGGAATCCCGTTGGTTTCGGAGTTTTACAAAGCGAATACAAGCCTATACCGTGCCGATCCTTCGTGGGTAGCGACGATGGAGGGTGATTCTCCTGATGAGGCACTTCTCCGGCAGGGGAAGGAAAAGGAGCGCCTGCAAAGAGCCTACGACGCCCTGCAAGCCTCCCCTGAGGGAAAGGTCAGGGACGCCACCATCCTTGCGGCCTCCCGTGCTCAGGCCCAGATAGCGGCCTTGAGGAGGGTGGAGCGGGATCGAGCAGAGAAGTACCAGAAAATGCAAGCCTCCTTGAAGGATGCTCAAAACGTGAATGCTCTGGAGCTGGGGCGGACCCTCACGGACCTCAAGGGGGTGGAAAATGATTTGGACGTTCTGGCCCTGCACAAGCTTGAGATGGAAGTCGTGTGGGCACACTTGGGGACGGTAATCTTCGACCTTTCTGCAAAGCGTGCGGTGGAACTGAAAACGGCCGCGGCATTTGACGACCTGGCCGGTGGGATGAAATGAAGGCGTGGAAGCAATGGATCCCAACGACTCTGATTTTCTTACCGCACCGCAGCTCGCAGCCAAGATCAAAATGTCCATAGCGTTTGTTGAAAAATACACCCATACACATCGGCTTCCTGGAATGGTTAGAATGGGACGCTTCTGGCGATATAGGATCGCCGATGTCGAAAAGCAACTTCTTACGGGACAGATTCTGCTTCCATTGAAGAGGAAGATTCAGGGATAGACAGGTCATGAACGGTGGATTATCTTTATCCAATCCGCCCAGGATCCCCAATGCAAAAAGGATTTTGCAATGGGGTTGAATATCAAGCGCGCCGGGACGAACCAATGGTTTCTTGACGTTCGAGTCAAGAAACAAGGTCATCAAGAGCGTAAACGCGAATCCTTCTCCGGCACCAAGCAGGCAGCCGAAGAAAGGTATCTCCAGATCAGAAAAGAGTTGAAGGATGGGCCGCAAGTCGCAGCGGTTCAGGTTGGGACCACCTTTGCCCATGCCATGGCCTATTATCGGGAAAAAAGGTTCACTTTTTCGCCTCAGGACAAAAGCCGCTATGACTTATTGGTGCGGGAACTCGGGCCCGTTTCCATTCCCGATTTTGCCAATCGGTTTGACACCTTCCTTGCCATGTACAGGAAATATCCCAATAAAAAGACGGGAAAGGCACCCAAGTCGGCCACGGTGAATCGCCTAGTGGAGATGGCCAGGGCCGCTTTTAACCTTGCGGTGGAGGCCGAATGGATTGAGAAAAACCCAGTCACCAAAAGACGATTTCCGAAGGCCAGGGAAGTGGCCCGTGACCGCGTACTCACGCCCGAGGAAGAGGGTCGCCTGCTCCTTATTGTGGACCAGGAAGCTCCGCACATCGCTCCGCTCATACGGTTCGCCTTGGCCGTCCCTTGCCGAAAATCAGAGATGGTCAATATGCGTAGGGAGGAGTTGGACCTTTTTAACAACGCCATCCGGGTTCGCAATGGAACGACCAAAAATGATGATGGAACTTGGAAGCCAATCCCGCCAGATCAGGTTCAATATTTCCGCACCCTCCCCGTGGACTGCCCGTATCTTTTTTATCGTGTCGAGGCCGGTCTTTATTATCCGCTCGGAGACTTCCGCAAGTCATGGAAGCGATGTCTGTCCCTGGCAGGCATTTCTGATTTCCGGTTGCACGACACGCGCCATGCGTCTGCAACCCGGCTCGTCGACAATGGAACCCCCGAACAGGTGGTCAATGAGATTGCCGGATGGAAAACCAACATGCTCCGAACCTATTATCATAGGGCTGGTAAAAAGTCACTTTCGCTTGTACGTTTTCATCCCGGGAATAATCTCCAGGACCCCGAAAAGGGTACGCTTGGGGTACACTTCGGATTGGAAAAGGCGTCAAAAGGGCTGAATTCGGTAGAAAAAGGGGGTTTGCAGGACAGTCGGTCCGGCTCATAACCCAAAGGTCTCAGGTTCAAATCCTGACCCCGCTACCAACATTAAGGCGCCTGGAGCAATCCAGGTGCCTTTTTTGTGCTCATTATTTACTCCTATTCATTAACTCCTATCCTATCGCAAAGGCCGTTACCAAGGATGAATCGGAAATTCCAATTATCATTCGCGCTGCGTTCTATTGTCACGGCCAAATCCGTCTTCCCGCTCGGATCGGGATGGCAGCGGGTGCGGCTGTGAACGACTCGTCCGGTTCCGATCGCAAATCGCCTAAACGACATCCTTTGCGAAAGCTCCGCATGCAGTACCTGAGGCAATTCCCGCGGCGGAAGGCCATGCATGGGGGATTCCTCCACCGCCTGCTGGGCGAGGGTCTGTTCGACAGACGACTGTGGAAACCGGAACGCAGCACGGTTGCTTTCGGCACCGCCATCGGTCTGTTCGTTGGATTGCTGCCGACTTATTGGGTGCAAATCCTTTTCGCCGTGTTGCTGGCCTTCATTTTCCGGGTGAATCTGACGGCGGCGGTATTGGGAACTTTCGTGACCAACCTGTTCACCACCGTGCCCATCGTGGGATTGCAATATAAAATCGGGGTGTGGATGATCGGCCCGCCGCCGCCGCACGAGGTGGAACGCTACCACGGGTTTCTCAAGCTGATCCTCGTGCACGGAAAGGCCTATCTGGCCGGGAGCGCGGTCACGGCCGTGTTGGGCGCCATCTTGGGATACTTCGCCGTCATCCTCTTCTGGAAAGCCGGAACCAAGGTCAAGGAGGTCCGCGTTAAACATAAGGACGCGGGTCGGAACGAGGACCCGAAGCGATAAGCTATTAGTGATAAGCGATAAGCGATAAGCGATCAGCGGTCGGCGGGCATGCCGCCGAGAGCGCGACTGAGGGCCGCACGCGCTTCCGAAAGGCCCGGGTCGATGGAGAGGGCGCGGGCGTAGAGATTGATGGCCTCGGGAATATTGCCGGATGCCTCGGCGATTTTGGCCAAGCCCATCGTGGCGCGGGCATCCCGGGGATTGCGGGCCAGGGCTTCCCGGAAATCGCGCTCGGCGTCCCCGGTGCTTCCCAACCCTTTCAAGGTGGCCTCACCCAGGGCAGTGCGCAGGTCCGCGCGATTCGGGTAGGCCTCCAAGGCTGATTTCAAGTGCGCGATTGCTTCCTCGGGCCTTTGCAGGTCCATGAGCAGCATTCCCAGGCGGCCACGGGTTTCGGCGTCTCCGGAATCCAGATTGACCACGGAAAGGTACTCGGAGGCCGCTTCGCCGCGGGCGGGCGGGGAACCCTGGCGTACCAGCGCGTCGGCAAGGTAATGGTGGGACATGGGATTGGTGGGATCAAGACGCACTGCGCGGCGATAGTGGAGGATGGCTTCGTCCTCGCGGCCTTCGCGCTCGCGCGCGGCTCCCACGAACAGCGAGCTCCAAATTGCCTCCAGTCCCAGGGAGTCCGTGGCCAACGCCCGTTCCGCGATGCGCGCGGCGTCGGCGTGTTTGCCCGCCCAGTTCACTACCTTGGCCAGGTTGTGCAGCCCTTCGCCAAGTTCCCGCGGGCCCATTTTCGCCATCACCCTTTGCGCCAAGGCGGCGACGGCCGGATTGTTCCGCTGCGGGGTCTCGTCCCAGCCTGGCGCGGTCCTGGCCATCCCGGATGCGGACATGCGGCCCAGGATGGCCAGGGCCATGAACCTGTAATCATCGATGGAAAGGTGCACATGGTCGACGAAGTCGGGCTCGCCGAGCACGTCGTTGCCGCTGTCGGCGGCGGTCTTACGCTCGAGCAGGGCCGCGAAATCCAAAGCTAGGGCCCCGTTCGCTTGAGCGGTTTTCAGCACGATGTCGCGCATGGGGGTAAGCGCACGCAAAGGGCAGATGTCCTCGTCGAGGGCTTTTTGGAAAAGTTGTTTCGCGCGTTTGAATTGTCCTGCGGCGTAGGCGGCCTTGGCGCCCGCGTAGTCCAGGGCCGCGTCCCGGTCGTCCAGGGCGATGGCGGAATCGTACCAGGGCATGGCCAGGGAAGGTTGCCCGGAAAGCGAATCCGCCCGGCGCTTCCATTCGGCGATGCGCGCCCGATCTTGCGGCGTGACCCGAGGTCCGGGCTCGCTTTTGAAGGGTGAGCAATCCTTTTCATTGCCGGGCGTGGTCAGGAAGATGACCTCGGCGCCGGCCGCATGCGCCAAGCGGGCCATGCGTTCCAGGGAAGCGCGGAAATGCTCGAGAATGTCCTGGCGAAGCGTATCGTTGCGGGTATAGGAAGTGGGACCGATGGTTTTGGCGAGCACGTCGTCGACCTCGCCGGCCATGTGGAACGCGGACTTGGAGGCAAGCGGGGCGGGCGCGGCCGCCACTCTGGCCGGCTCCGGTTTCGTCAAAAGGCGCCGGAGGGCGGAAAAGGTGCGCGTGTGGTCCAACAGCGAACTCAATTCGCGCACGACCACGGGGATGCCCGCGGTGCTGCGGTAGGTGCGCTCTTCCAGGAACTCATTGTGGCCGCTATAAACCAGGAACAGGTCGGGCTGATACCGGGAAAGTTCCGCCACCAACATGGCTTCGCGGTAGCTTGCATAGCTGATGCCGCCGGCGTTGATGACTTCCCATTTGCGCGAGGAATCCGCCAGGGGCAGCAGTTCGCGCAACCAACCGCTGAAGGAAACGGGGTCTCGCCAGGGGTGCCCGTATGCGGTGGAACCGCCGATGCTGAAGATGCGGAAGGTGCCGGGGGCCTTTTTCGCGGGAAAGACCTGATGGTTGAAATGCGTAAGCTTGACCGGGTTCGTCACCATCAGCCGTTCGCCCGATGCAGAAGCGGAATCGACGAACAGCGGCTGCGAGGATGCGAAGCCCACGTAAGGATCTTCGGTCAAGGACAATGGGCGCACGCCCGCGAGGAAGAGGGCCGACTCGCACAAGGCGAAAACCGCCAAGGGAGACCCTACCGCAAGGCCAAGTTTGATCCAAATGGAATCGCGTGCAGCCATGCCGGGTTTAAAATGCCAAATCCCTCGGCTTCGGTCAATTTTCCCCGTCCGGGCGCGGCGCGGATGGGATCGCGGATGGGATCGCGGATGGGATCGCATTAGTTAGCTTTTCCATCCATGCAAGTGTCGAAAACGCCCATCGACGGCCTCCTGATCCTTCAACTCAAGGTATTCAAGGATGATCGCGGCTGGTTTCTCGAGAGTTTCAACAAGCACACGTTTCATTCGGCCGGGTTGCCGGATACTTTCGTCCAGGACAACCACAGCGCTTCGGTGAAGCATACGCTGCGCGGCTTGCATTTCCAGACCCATCCGGGGCAGGCCAAACTGATCCGCTGCACCGCAGGGCGCATCTGGGACGTCGCAGTCGACATTCGGCCGTCATCAGCCACCTTCGGCCGCCATCACGGCGTGGAACTGGCCGCCGGCGACGGCGTGCAGATGCTCATCCCCGTTGGTTTCGCGCATGGATTCCTGGTGTTGTCGGAAACGGCGGAAGTGCAATACAAATGCTCTTCCGTCTACAATGCTTCGACGGAGTCCGGAATCCAATGGGACGATCCCGACCTCGCCGTGGCCTGGCCATTGCAAGGCGCCCGACCCCTGGTATCGGACCGGGACACGCGCAACCAATCCTTCGCAGAATTCCGCCGTAGGATCCTACCCTAAACGCTGCCAACGCGTTACAGTCGCCCTTTTGCATAAAGGCGCAAACGCGTCTCTGCGTGAAGGCGCGAGAGGGACACTACCGGGTAGTCAGTTCCAACCCGTCGTAGGCCACCCGGATTTCGGGCGGCAACCCCGCCTCCGTCTCCGCATGTTCCAGTTCGTGGGTCAGATGGATGAGAAAAGTGCGTTTGGCTTTGATGCGCTTGGCATAGGCGACGGCCTGATCCAACGATAGATGGGTAGAATGGGGTCGCTTCCGCAGGCAGTCCAGGGCCAACACGTCGAGCCCCTCCAGCAACGCCAAGGTCGATTCCGGAATCACGGTGACGTCGGTGATGAAGGCGAAGTCGTTGACGCGGAAGCCCAGGATGGGTTCGGGGCCATGCATGACGGGCAATGGCTCGATCCTCCAATCGCCTTGGGAAAACGTACCGGTGATCCGGCGAAGGTCGAATTGAGGTGTGCCGCCACCATATTCCTTGGGCGGATTGAAGGCATAGGCGAAGCGGGCGCGGATGTCGTCCAGGGTCCTGGCATCGGCATAAATGGGCACGGGCCGGCCCGATGTCTGGGAGAAGATCCGCAAATCATCCATTCCGGACACGTGGTCCGAATGGGCGTGGGTCAGCAACACAAAATCCAGGCGCTTGAGACCGCGATCCAGGCAGGCGATGCGGAATTCGCTGGAAATGTCAATCACGCCGGATTGACCTTGCGGACCGGCTTCAGCCGCCGCCTGGGACTGGGCATGGCCTTTCTCGGTCAGGTCACGGCCCGTATGGGGCGCGTCCTCGTGCAGCCAAACGCCGATGCGGTTGCGCCGATTCCTCGGATCCGGCGAAAGGCACACCGCACAGCTGCAACCGATAACGGGGATGCCATGTGACGTGCCGGTTCCGAGGAACGTGATCCGCATGGAGGGAAATATAGTTTCCGAGCGTTCCGCATGGCCGCGGTCACGGTCCCAGCGGGCCCACGGTCATAGCCGCGCATCGGGCTTCCGGCTACCCTTTCCGGTCTCGGGGCCATGCCGGTCCCGCGGGGCCGAGTCGGTCCCGAAAGGAGATGAAAATGCGCAAGTCCCGTTTTGCAATCCGGTTTCTCATGCTGCTTCCCTGGTTTTCCTTGACATCGCTCGAAGGTTGCTTGTCCGGAAACGGCGGGAAGGCCACGGGCCCCATGGACGGGGGAACGGCGGCGGTCCGTCTATCCTTAACGCCTGCCGCCTTGGTGCGATCCGACGCCCCCAATGCTCCCGTGCTTGACTCCATATTCGTTCGCATCACCGGCGAGGACATGGCTCCGCTGGAATTCTCCCGGACCGGCGATTCCCTAAGCCTCGATTTGGCCGGTCTGCCCGCCGGGGGCGATCGGCTCATAAGCGCATGGCTGTTCCGTTCCGGCCGATTGCTTTACGCGGGACGCGGATCGTTCGCCTTCAAGCGCGAAGCCAGGACGGAAGCGTCCCTGCGCTGCGACCCGCAGTTCTCCAGGGTATCTGCGAGATTCCATCTGCCCGCCGGAATGCCCGCCCCGATCGCCTCGGGGTTGCTCAAACTCTCCGGCGCCGGCGCGGAATTCTCCGCGACCCTACGCGTTCGGGACGAGTTCGGGTCTTTTCTGGTCGATGAATTGCCCGGCGGCGTCCGTTACGACGTCGCTATGGCGCTGTCCGACAGCGTGGGCAAAGTGCGCTATCAGGCCGACCGTTCCGGGGTATTCCTCCCTTTGGGCGAGGAGGCGAAATGGGATTTATCCCTGCTGCCGAGCGAAGCTTCCGCCGGCCTTTACCTGAGCTTGGGCGCGGCCAAGGAGGCCACTTTGGAAGCCGTTTTCCCTTCCCGGACTCGCAAGCCGGCACGCTCGGGGGACCTGATCGTCAGCGAATTCTACCCGGCTCCCGCTGAAAAGGATTCCTCGTCGCAGGGGGAATGGTTCGAGATTTTCAATCGCACGGCGGATACCCTGGCGCTAATGGGCTGCCGCCTTTCCCGCGATCGTAGCGGGGGGGTTACCCGATCCTACCCGTTCGATTCGGTTCTGGCCGTGGCTCCCGGACGCGCTTTGGTGTTCGGCCGTTCAGCCGCCCGCGCGGACGTTCATTATGCCGACTTCTCCCTGGTGAACACGTCCTCGTCCCTGCTGCTTTTGTGCGCGGGCGATTCCCTGCTGGTGGATTCCCTGCGCTATTCGTCCACGGCCGCGGATTCGACGGCCATTCCCATGCGGGAAGGCCAGGTGAGCGGGCTGGACGCCGGCGCCATGAGCAGGCGCGGGGTGGCGGCCGCGTGGTGCCTGGAGCGGATGGGCGAGGGGAAGACCGGAGAGGCGCACGCGTCCCCGGGTTCGGTGGAGGCCTGCAAGGAATACCCGGTGCAGAAATGAACGGAACTGCGGCGGTTCAGTCGCTGTTCGGTTCGGAAGCGGCCCCCTGGATCATGCCTTTCTTTAGGAATCCGAATCCGAACCCGAAGACGCCGTAGCAGAGGAGCATGATGTAGAGGTATTGCGGATAAATCATCCCGAAGCCGCAAATATACCCGAAAATGATGCCTATGATCTGGGCGAAATTGAAGGCTTTGTTCTCGCGGCTCACCAGCTTGGGCAGGTACAGGGGGCTCACCATGAGTATACCCGTGAAGATGAGGAGCAGTGGCAGGAAGAGCATGCCGGCATGGAAGCGCGTCGCTACTTCGAACCGTTCGTTTAGGATGACGCTCAAGGCCATGAAGCCCCCGGCGAAGGTGGAAGGGAGCCCGTGGAAATAGTTCTTCAGCTCATCCGAATCTATGGCGTTGTACCGGGCCAGGCGCATGGACGCGCAAAGCATGTAGACTGAGACCGAGATGATCATAAGGGGACGGTGGGTGGCGAACCAGGCAACGTCCAGATTCTGCAGGTAGAAGTACACCAGGAATCCTGGCGCGATGCCGAAGGCGGCCATATCGGCCAGGCTGTCGAACTGGGCCCCGAAATCGGAGGAAGCCTTCAGGATGCGAGCGGCGAAGCCGTCCAGCTTGTCGAAAAGAACGCACCAGATGATCATCCAAGACGCGAGCATCAACGGCGCCTTAGCGAAGCCGAAGATGGGCTGGCCAGGGTTGGGGCTGGTGAAGGTCTCATGCATGACCAGGATGGACATGATGCCGAGGAGGAAATTCAGCCCCGTGAAAAGGTTCGGGACCAGGAATCTGGATTTCACCATGGTTGCGCTTGCTCCTCCCACATGGGTTATAAATAAAAATTTAGCGGGCGGGTGTAACGGAAAATCGGCCCAGGTCGGGATCAGGTGGGAAAGCTGAGGATGAAATTGTCCAAGGTGCCGATGAAGATGGAGTTGCCGAACAGGATGGGGCTTCCCGGCAGGTCCGGCAACTTGTATTTCAGGATCAATTCATGGTTGAAATTTCGCTTTTCCAGGGCCGGTTCGGTGGTGCCCAACCAATAGCCATGGTCGATTACCGTGGGACGGTTGAACAGGTAGGATTGGATGCGCACTTGGGACAGGATGGACCCGTTGGCGGCCTGCACGCAAATGAGCTTCTTGGAGGCCGTGGTCAGCACCAGGGTATTGTCGCGGTTTCCGGAAAGGCTGAAGATCTGCTCCCCGAAATCAACCCGCCAGGCGATGGCCTGGCGGGCCCTGTCGATGGCCACCAGGGTTCCCTGGTTGTATCCGGCGTAAATGAAATCCTTGTTGGAAAAGGTTTCCGTGATGGTTCCGGCGGGCAGCCGCAATGTCCAGGCGATCTTCCCCGAAGTCGGCTGGACCGCGAAATAATTACCCTCCAGGTCCACCACGTCCAGATAATCGACGTTCTTGGCCTTGCCCAGGTAGAGACCGCTTTGGCCCAACTGGCGCTCCCAACGCAAGGTGCGATCCGGAAGTCCGATCATGTTGAGGCCGCCGTACCAATCGCTGTAGGCGAGACCGCCGTTGACCACCTGGGCCTGGCAGACCGGATTCTTGAGCGGGAACTGTCCGAGCCCTCCAGCTGCCAGGGAAGGCGATAACAGGTATAGGCGCGAAGGGCTGCTGACGCAGATGGTGTCGTTTTTCCAAAGCGCTATTTTCATATCCAACTCCTCCGAGAAACGGTAGGAGTTGACGAGGTCTCCGGACTCGTGGTTGAGCAGCACCAGGGTCTGATTGTCGTTCTCCAGGTAAAAGCTGAGATCGCGATGGGGGATGAGGGTGGGATAGAACTTCGGCCCGTATTGGCGCTTCCACACCCAATTTGCCCCGATTCCGGACGCGAGGCTCTTAAGGACGGCCCCGCTGCCCCAGTTCGCGGTCGCCAGGGATCGGGAGGCTTCCACCAGCGACTGCACGTGTTCCGGTTTGGCGGCGCCGGTGGCGCGCAATATGCCCGCCCGGAATTTCCATGCCTCGCCGTTCCCCGGTTCCAAGGAAAGAACCTTGCCGAGCGCGGTCAAAGCGCCTTTCCAATCCTTTTCGACGACCCGGGCATGGTAGTCCAGGAACTTGAAGCCGTCCGAGTTCCCGGTGATCCGCAACAGCTCGCGGTTCAGCTTGACGCGTTTGCCGTCCCCGTAGTGGAGGACGACCCATTCCTCGCCGGGCAGCAGCGCGGGTTCGCGATCCCAGCCGTATTCGTAGGTCCACAACGTCATTCCGCGCATGTCGAGGCAAAGGACGGTCTGGGCGAACGTGGTGGCGAAGACAACGCCATCGAAGGCGATGATCTGGCTTGCGAGCGCATCCCGTTGCCATTCGACCACGCCCGTTTCGAGGATGATGGATTTTACGGTTCCCTTGGTGCTGACCAGGTAGGCCCGGCCGTTCCCGAGCACCAGTTTCTCCTGGAGCAGGCTGGGAAGGCCCCATTTCACGATTTCGAATCCCGCCCCTTTGCGGATCTCGAAGCGGTCGATGTAGCGCACCGCCAGGAATTCGCCTTCCCACGATACCTGCAAAGCCTTGTCGGTGATGCCGGAAACCGGCC
>JBDSIO010000058.1:0-10682 GCA_039917895.1 Fibrobacteria bacterium
CGGAGACCGAAGGCCCAGCCATCCTCACCCAGATTGACGGGGAGGAGATCCAATATGACGGCAAGCTGGCGACGTTCGCGATGGAGATGCACGAGCATTGCGAGCCCCTGTTGTTCCAGATTACGGCGGAAGGATACTTCCGCAATTGGTGCAAAACGCAATTCGCGCCCTTGGAAATCCATATGGGCCTCGTCGACTTCTTTCATCAGATGAGGAAAAAATTCGGCGATCTGGTCATCCAGGATGAGGGCGGCTATTGGGAAACCGGCGATGCGGAGGCTCTGGAAAAGCGCATCATCAAATGCTTCATGGAAATGCAGAATGCAAAGGATGAGGATCCGGCGTATTATGGACCCGTCAAATCAGAGGATGGACGGATCACGGATTTGATGAAGTAGCGGAAAGATTGTCCGTCGCTCCGGGGGAGGTATTCCCGAGGCGGAACCGCATGCCCCCTCAACCTGCCGGAACTCAATCCGACTTCAGCTCAGCGATGATCTTTTCGGCATCCGGATCCTTCTGATCCGCAGCCTTAAGGAACCATTTGAACGCCGTGGTTTCGTTGCGTTCGACGCCCTTGCCATTGCGGTACATTTGGCCGAGCTTGACCTGGGCTTTGGCATGCCCCTGCTCCGCCGCCGACTGGAACCAACGTGCCGCCTGGTAGGAACTCTTGAGCGTGCCCTTTCCGGCACGGTACATGAGGGCGACCTTGTATTGCGACTCCGCCAAACCCTTCTCAGCGGCTTTCTTATACCAGCGCAAGGCGAGCGTGTCGTTATGGGGAACGTCCTTGCCCTGTTCGTACATGGCGCCCACCTGGAACTGATCTTCCGGAGAACCGTCCATGGCCTTCCTGAGGAAGGCTTTGGTGGAATCCTCATCGTCGGTCACGGCTACGCTGCCGCTCGCCCGTTTGGGTTCCGGCGCGACCGGCGCAGGGGGAGTTCCGGCAGCTTGGCGTTCTCCGGCGGGAAGCTGGCCCGTCGTCGGGACTGAGCCGGATTGCGAACCCTGCCCAGCCATTTGGCTGGTAATCTTGAGGAAAGGGAGCACCTTGAGCTTTGCCAAGGTGAAGCCGGCAACGAGAAGCACAGCCACCGACACCAGCAAGGTTTTGCCCATATTCGGCAAATGCGTCGCACGGCGGCGTTGGAAAGGAGTTGAGAGCGCCTTCTGCAACATGGGGATGGTGCGCGTGGGGAATTCCCGGGCGCCATCGGTAGTGTCGGAAGGGGGAGCCATCCCGGGAGCTCGGGGCCCGTTCACGGTGGGTAACCGTCGCGTTTCCCATGACCGCGCCTTGAAGCGCGTGGTCTTGGGACCGGACTTGGTCTGCATTCCGGATTCCTGGGCCAACCGGAACAGATCCTGGGTGACCAGGCTGACCAAGGAATAGATGTCCTCGAAAACCTTGGCGCCGTGATGGCTTTCCAGCTTTTCGCGGAAGGCCTTGAGCTGAGCCATTCGCGCCGGCTCGCGTTCGAAGTGAGCAGGATAGAGGCCGGCCCTTGGATCGCGGAGATAGACAAGCACGGGCTTGCCTTGGGCCGCGCCTTCGTTGTATTCGGCTTCGCCGTGCGGGATGTCGAAGCTGGGCGCGATGACGCCCTGCAAGTGCCCCAGGATCAGGACCAGCACATCGCTCCGCCTTATTTCCTCCTTGGCGGATTCGAGAGTCTGGATGGAGCGGGGGCAATAGTATGAGAACGAAGGGAACTGCTCGCTCAGTCCTTCAAGTCCTTCCAGCACGGCATTGCGTTCGCTGACTAGGTCGCGATAGGTCGTGCAAACAAATACGTGAAGGGACTTATCCATGGGATCCCCAGATTATGTCGTGAAGGCTCCACCCCTTGGCGGCAGCCGATAGCCGATGGCGTCCATGCACGAAACCGGAGTCTCCGGTCAGGTTTGCCGGGCGTCGCCGGTAAGCCGCATGGACCGTTTGGGAGGGAGCCAGCGCTGGCCCGCGTCGCCCCGAACCAGGGGAAGAGGGGGATAATGCTGGTCCCATTCAGAACATTCGAAATCTACTTCCTGCCACGTAACGGGTCAATGGGGAGGAAATATACCGTTCGCGGTATTTGAGGATACCCTCCAAGCTCTATACCCTACCTGGGATGCGAGCCAAAGTATGAAAAAGGGTGAGGCCGACCATCGCGGGTTCTGGCCCGGGACTCCCTTGACAAAGTTCCACTAATGCATATAATTGGAACCATGTCGCACCTGCATACCCACGCCATCCGTCCGGTAATCCACGTTGCAATCCCAATTGCGATCCGATTCACGATATCGCTTGATGTCACCCTTGCGCAAGCCTGGCATATTAAAGCCGTATCCATGGACGCCGCGGGCGGGTGCTACTGATTCGAATCTGAAATTCCGAATCAAGACAAAGCCCGCTCCCCAAGAGCGGGCTTTTTTCGTTGTACGCCGGAGAAGAGAGGATTGCAATGTCATCGGAGTCGGGGAATCGGAACGTGAAGCTGGGACTGTCGGCGGTTATCGCCGCGTCCGTGCTGTTCTCGGCCAAGTCGGTTTTCTTCAAACTTTGCTATCGCTACGGTACGCCGCCCGTGGTTCTGCAGGCGCTGCGCAGCGTGTTTTCTACGCCATTCTACTTCTGGCCCTTCCTGATCCACCGTTTCCGTCCCGCTGTCCTGCGACCCGCGCCCCTCTCCCGCCGGGACATGGCCATCATCGTCTGGCTGGGATTCTCGGGCTACTATCTGGCCAGCATCTTTGACATGGTCGGACTGCAATACGTTTCCGCCGGCACCGAACGGCTGATCCTGTACATCTACCCGACCTTGGTGGTGATCTTCTCAGCGCTGATTTTCCGCAAGCGCATACCCCGTAGCCTCTTTTTGCCTTTGGGACTTTCCTATGCCGGCATCGCGCTGTCCTTCGGAGGGGAGGTGACCGGGGTTCCGGCCGGGGATGCGGGCGGTAGGCCATTCTATGGCGGTTCATTGATCTTCCTCAGCGCCGTGTTCTACGCACTGTTCCTGGTCTGGCAAGGGCGGCTGGTGGGGCGCCTCGGCCCGCAGAGGCTCGCCGCGGGATGCATGATGGTCTCGTCCTTCTTCGTGCTGGCCCAATTCCTCCTTTGCTATCCAGTTGATGCGCTTGCGCAGCCGGGACCCGTGCTGGCAATCGCCTTTTTCACGGCCGTGTTCTGCAACGTGCTGCCGGTGTACCTGTACGGTTACGGGGTCAATCTGGTGGGCGCGGGCAAGGCCGCGGTCGTTAGCAGCGTGGGTCCGGTCTCAACGCTGGTCCTCGCGGGCGGACTGCTGGGAGAAGGCGCGGGAATCCTGCAATTCGCGGGCCTGGCATTGGTGGTGGGCGGTACCTTGAAGCTGGGAATGGGGAAGCCGGCGCAGGTTCCGGCGGCTCAGGCTTCCACGCGATCGTCGCTGTCGGGGCCCGAAGCGTCGTCGGTTTCGCCGGTGGCGGCGGCGTTACCGGATACGGTTTCGGATACGGTATCGGTTACGGTACCGGCTCCCGCGGTCCCAGTGGACGTCGCGACGGTATTAATCGCGGCGGTTCCCGCGACACGCCTGGCCGTGGTTCCGGATTCGAATCCGGGCGGGTGAGGCCGCAAGTAGGCCCGCAGGGCTTGGCCGGACCAGGCTCCCAGGCCGCCCATCACGCCTGCTAGCGTTCCGGTCACCAAGATCAGGATCCATCCGGCGGGCAAATGGAATAGGACGGCCATGCGCCCGGAAAGGAGATGCTGATTGCCGATGTCGTACCAAGACGCCAATCCGGCCCAAGCGGCGGCAGGACCGGCGAATCCCGATAGGAAGGCGGTCGAGCCCCGGCGGGGAAGCCACCAGCCGACCGCATAAGCGGCCACCGCGGGCCACCACCAGGGAAACAGGAACCCGCCTCCGAGCGCGGCGGCGAACAGGATCAGCGCCGCCATGTCATTTTCCCCTTAGGCTCAGGCTGTACGAGAATTCCCCGGCCTGGGATCCCGGGCCGTCAAGGAACTCCAGTTTGTAATACTTTCCAGCGGCCCAATCGGCGATGAAATCCCCGTAATGGGGCGAACCGGGATTTCCCGATTGCCCGCCAGGGTAGATACCGTAACCCCAAGGCTTCCCTTGCAGGGCGACGACCATGCGCCAGGAAGGTCCGTGGGTATGGTTGAGGGCGTTAACGCAGTCGGCGCAACCGCCGGCGGAAATGGGGGCGGAACTGAAGGCGTCGATGTGGGCGAGATGGCCGATGCGCACAGGCCGATAGGCGAACCAGGGCATGCTCCGGCCTCCCTTCCTGACTTGAGCGCAGGCCTCGCGAAAAGAGCGCGCAGCCAGGGTGGCGAGGGTCTCGCGAGTCGAAGTGGTGATATCGTCGAACCAATCCGCATCCGGTTCCTCCCGGATCATCCTGCGGGTGCGGTCCTTGTCGGGCCATTGGTAATGGATGCTGTCTCCGCCGAATTCGTCGATCCAGACGGACCGGTACAGGAGTTTCCACCACCGATCGAACAGTGCGGGCGCCCGCAGGTCCGGGGCATGGTGGAAGTTCCAGGCCGCCAGTTCCTGGCGGGCTTCGGAGTCCGGTTTTGCGAGGGGGAGCCTGGCTATGCGATCCAACAGGAGCGGAAGCACCTCAGCGGCATGCAGATCGTAATCGTCCATCAGGATGCCGAAAGCGCTTTCGGGCGTCAAGGAGTCGGCTTCGGATAGCAGCTGGCCCAATCGTTTGGCCCGTTGGCCGTTCGCGAATCCGGATCCCAGGTAATTCGGATAGGTGGAGTCGGTCGGTGATTGGTTGGCCGAGAACAGCCAGCCCTGAGCGGGATTGCGGACCGAGGGCGCGGCGGCGCCGGGCAGCCAGCCGGACCAGTCATTGCCGGGTTCGGAGCCGTCCAGCGTAAAGCGGCCCTGGCCTTTCCACTTGCGCGGGAACCGACCATGGTGGAACATGGCGATATCGCCGTAGATGGACGCGAAGGCGAAATTCTGCGAGGGACAATGGAACGGGTCCAGGGCGGCCGAAAAATCTTCCAGGTTCCGGGCCTTCATCATGCGCAAGAATGCCAGCACTTCGTCGGAAGGGTCCAGGGCCAACCAGCGCAGCGCATGCAGCGCGGGCGTGTTGCGGGACCAGGGCTGCTCCTGGCTTTTGAGGACCAACGGACCTTGATGCGTGTAAAACACCGTGTCCAGCACGGCGTTGCCATTGCGGACGTTGATAACCTCCACCACCTTGCGGGTGGGCTTCCATTGTCCCCCGTGCAGGTATTCGCCCAGGGAGCTGTCTTTGAAGGTGATCCGGTACCAGTCGAAAACGTCGTCGTTGCCGTTGGTCATGCCCCAGGCGACCTTGTGGTTGAAACCGATGGTAACGGCCGGCGTTCCCGGCATGGAAACGCCGTACACGCCGATTCCCGGGGCGGAAAGCTGGACTTCGTACCAGATGGACGGCAGGCCCAGGTCGAGATGGGGATCGTTGGCCAAAAGGGGGTAACCCCCCAGCGACCGGCTACCGGCCACCACGAAGTTATTGCTGCCGTTTCCGGGGGTGGGGCTTTTTGGGGGAACGGGTAGAGGATTCTCTTTCCGGTCCGGAGGGGCGGGCGACGCTTTTTTGGGAGGGTTCTCCGGAGGCGGGGAGGCCGGGGCCTCTCCCAGAGAAGCGGAGTCGGAGACCGGAAGCAGGAACGGCGGATGGGGGTGGCCGACCAGGGATTCCGCGGCAGGGATTCCGGCACCGGCCGCGCCGGTATCCGCGGTTCCCACCCGCCACGGGGTTCCCGGAGGTATCACAGGCGGTACGTCGGACCGCTGCGGGGGATAATACCTAGCGGTGAAATCGCGTCCCAACTTGGCCAGGGTATTGGTCATGGGCAGGTCTTCACGAGTGGCCGATAGGTTCCATTGCATCTGCTTGATCATCAACATGGTATTGATAGGGGACCAGTGCGAGGGGGCGTATTCCAGCAACTTGTATTCCAGGGGATAGGCCTCCGGATCGAGGTTCGCTATCCAGGCGTTCACGCCGTCGGCGTAAGCCTGCAGGGCGAGCCAGGCCTCCGGATCCTTCTTGGCGAGATCCAGCGCCTGCCCGGCGGCCAAAGGGATCCCCAGGCGTCGTTGGAAGAGATCGTGATCGACCAGGTTGGGCCCGAGGATTTCCGCCAAACGGCCGGCGGCGGCCCGGGCCTGGATTTCCATCTGCCACAAGCGGTCCCGGGCGGTGACGTAACCCTGGGCGAAAAAGAGGTCGTGGGAGTTCTGGGCGAAGATATGCGGTACCTGGCGCTTGTCGAAGACGACGGTAACCGTTTCGTCCAAGCCCCGAGCCTGCAATTTAAGGTCACGCGGATGTCCGACTTCGGCGTTGGTCCAGAAGCCGGAAAATGGATTGAAGATTCGGCCCGCGGAGGGTATGGGACCCACTCTGGCACCGAGCAGGAAGAGGAAGGCCAGGAGACCGGCCGTCGTCGCGACGGGTTTGATCCAGCCCCGGGGGGATTTGGGATTCATCTGGGGATAATTTAGGTAATCGGCCTACTTCTTGCGCGTTTTAGCCAGTTCATCCGAGCGCTTTTCCATCAATCGGCAACGCTTGTCGTCCGGCTCTCCGGCGCAGTCGGAAAAGCGGCGGAAGCGATCCCAAGCGGCCAAGGCAGCGTCCAGGATCTCCGGTTTCTGTTCGATGAAGGTATACTGCCCGTCCAGGGCGTTGGCGTAGGCGTACAGGGCGTCTTTCTGGAAATCGTGGGGATTGAAGTAACTGGAGTTGCGCAGGACCGTAGTCTTACCGCTATTGAAAAAGGCTTCCAGCCGATCCTTGGCTTCCAGGTACAGGGCCTGGCCGAAATAGAGCTGTCCCAGATAGGCATCGATGGCGGGATCGTCGTAGTCGCGGCGCAATTGTTCCAGGATGGATCTGGCCTTGGTGAGCTGGTCCTTGTGCTTGAAGTAAATGGCCGCCGATCGCAACTGGGCTTCGAGATAGACCTGGCGATCCCCGCCCTTGTCCGGGGCGGGCACCAATTCGTAGGTGGCGAGGGCCGCGGGGAAATCCTTGGCCATTTCCGCCTCCACGGCTTTGCCCAGCAGGGAGGAGAAATAGGAGTGGAGCTGCGGCGAGGCGGAGAACCCGTTCATGAAGCGCCACCCGCGCCAGAAAGTGTAACCGGATAGGCTCAAGGCGACGAGGGAGGCGGCCAAGGCGATGGTAGGGAACGCGCGCCGGAAAGAATAGGGGATGCGGGCCGTACCGCCGCTACCCCAGGTCCGGAAGGCGCGTAAGCTGACCTGCAAGGTCTCCTGGATTTCGGTCGCGTTGGCAGGCCGGTGATCGGGACTCTTGGAGAGGAGCTTTTCGATGAGTTCTTCCGTCAAAGGCGAGATGGCGGAACGCAGCTTGCGGACGCGCTCGAACCTGCATTCGTCGATCTTCCAGAGCAAGGCGGCCAGATTGTCGGCTTCGAAGGGCCGGCGGCCCGTGCAAAGCTCATACAGCAGCACGCCCAGGGAGAAGAAATCGCTGCGCGCGTCCAGATCTTCGCCGTTGATCTGTTCCGGCGACATGTAATGGGGCGTTCCCACCACCGTACCCTGCATGGTACGGGTGTTGACGCTCATGGGCTTGGCCGCTCCGAAATCCATCAGCTTGACGGTGCCGTTGCCCGTGATCATGATGTTTTCCGGCTTGATGTCGCGGTGGAGGATGCCGTGGATCAGTTCGCCTCCGGCCGTCTTGATGGGTACGGTATGCGCGTATTCCAGGGCGCCGGCGATTTGCGAAGCCAGGCCCAGGATGTCGGTCTCGCGTACCCGCACATGGGAGATCAGGTAAGCACGCAGGGATTGGCCCTCCACGTATTCCATCTCGATGTAGAACTGCTTGCCGATTTCACCGGTGTCGAACACCCGCAGGATGTTGGGATGATCCAGGCGCGCGGTCAGCTGGGCTTCCTGCTTGAACCGTTCGAAATTGTCCTCATCCTCGGCCAGGGCGGGGCGCAGGATCTTGATCACCCGGTCGAGGCCGAAGGTCAGGTTGTGGGCGCGGTAGATGAGGGCCGAACCTCCTTCATTGATCTTCTCCAGGATCTTGCAATTGCCGACCATCCGCCCAAGGAACGGATCCCCGGAAAAAGGGTCCATGGGAATTCCACCCGCGAACAGGGAGGAATCGGCCTGAGGGCCGGAAGGACCGTCCGGGGCGGTGTAGGCGCCGGCTCCCTGCGTGTCTTGAGGTGTCCTGTCCTGGCCGGTCGCGATTCCTTGGACAAGGTCGCCGACCGGCAGGCTTTGGGTTCCGGGATCGAATCCGGGCGTTTGGAGCGCCCCCATGTCATGGGAGCCTGTGGGGCGTTCTCGCGGTGTTTCTGGTTGAGGTCGTTGAGGTGGCTGAGGTGGCTGAGGTGGTTGAGGTGGTTGAGGATAAGCGAGGGGGACCTGGGGAGGCTGCGCCGGATTCCGGCCGAGGGCTCTGGTCTTCATCGTGGTGATATCCTGTTCCTTATCCATCCCAAGAAATTAGTTAACATCCACCTCCGCAGTAAAAATCCCGGTCCAAAGGTCCAAAGGTCCAAAGGCCCAAAGGCCCAAAGTCGCAAAGTCACAAAGTCACAAAAAGGTTTGGAGTGGAGGAGTGCCGTTTTTTCCAGGATTTGCGATCGCGATAAGGCGATTATCTACCACGAAAACGCCGTTCCGTGCCCGGATGCCGCAAATCCGGGTAGGGAACACCGTGAAACGATTCCACCCGCCGAAAGGAAAGGACGTTCTGGCGGTAACGTTATGGGGGTATAATGGAAGCCGACCCATGTTGGCTACCGATCGCATAACTGCCGCCTTATGCGGCAACCTGGCCTGGCAGCTCGATCGCGTCTACGCGCGGGGACGCCGCGAATCCCTGGCATCCCTGACAGCCTTGATACCCGGATATGTCGCCTCCGCCGATTTCCCCTTCCGGGCCCCGGAACTCAAGGACGTCGAAGCCGTTTTCTCGACCTGGGGCATGGATGAGGAGCTGGCCCGGTCCCTGGCCGCGCTTCCCCGCCTTAAGGCCTTTTTCTACGCCGCGGGCAGCGTACGGCATTTCGCGCGTCCGCTGTTGGATGCCGGTATAATCGTCGTCAGTGGCTGGGCCGCCAACGCCGTGCCCGTCGCGCGCTTCACCCTGGCCCAAATCCTGCTTTCCCTGAAAGGCTATTTCCGCAACGTCCGCGAGGCCGCCCTGCCGGGGAACCGCGGGCTGGTCCTGACCACCGATGCGCCCGGAATTTGCGAGGTAACCGTGGCCCTGCTCGGTTGCGGGATGGTGGGGCGCCAGGTAGCGGAGTTGTTACGTCCGTTCGGCCTCGACGTCGTGGTCTACGATCCGTTCCTCCCGGATCGAGAGGCCGCCGCCCTCGGCGTCCGCATGGTTCCATTGGCAGAAGCCTTCGCCACCGCCCATGTGGTCAGCAATCACCTCCCCCATCTGCCTGCCACCCGGGGCGTGCTCACCGCCGCATTGTTCGCCTCCATGACCTCAGGCGCCAGCTTCATCAATACCGGCCGCGGAGCCACGGTTTCCGAAACCGGCCTGATGGCCGTGTTGGCGGCCCGGCCCGATCTTACGGCCCTGCTCGACGTCACCGATCCGGAGCCTCCGGCAGCCGATTCCCCCTGGTATGGGCTGGCGAATGTCCACCTCAGTTCGCACATCGCCGGATCCAACGGGAAGGAGGTGGTTCGGATGGCGGATTTGTGCTTGCAGGAGTTCGGCGCGTGGCGAGAGGGACGGCCGCTGAAATACCGCGTGACCTCGGAGATGCTCGGGAACCTGGCCTGAGGCTGCCGGACGGGTATTAAGGCAAGACAGCCCGGTAATCCGGATGCACGATGTTCCACTCGGCGTCGTAGACGTGGATCCGATTGGTTTCGGTCCACCCTCCGTTCCCGTCCTGCATGAGGAACTTGCCGCCCGCGAAACTCCAGGCCAGCACGCCGCCCTCGAGGTTTTCCGCCTTGATGCCCTGCTTGGCCAATTCCTCGGCGTACCTTCCGCTGCGGTAGCCGATGGTGCAATAGACCACCAGGCGCTTCCCCTTGGGAATGCCATGCCGGAAGGTTTCCGCGAACTGGGCCGTGGTCAATGCATGTGGCAGCATTGAGACCTGCTGCTCACCCGTTTTGCGGACGTCGACCAGGACCAGGCCGGTGTCGTCGATGACGGTCTTGAGTTCGGCGGCCTTGATGATGGGTACCTTGAGATCCTTGGTGGCCTTTAGAACGGCCATGCGGAGCTTGTTCTCGAGCTTTTCCGTTTTCGACAGGGGTTGGGCCGGGGCGGAGCGGGGGAGTGACAGGCCGGTTACGCCGAGGAGGGCGGTCAGGCAGGTTGCGGACCAGGGTTTCGTCATGGCGGAAATATACCAAGTTCGCCCCCGGTTCCCCCGGCCAACAGGTTCGCCCGTGAATAGCTATTTTTTCCCTGATGAAGCGTCGGGATGATGATTTGTTCAGCGCGGAGGGCGCTGCCGCCGCCGGCACTCCCGCCGAGGTCCAGGCGCGCAAGGATTCCCCGCTAGCTGCGCGCATGCGGCCCCGCACTCTGGACGAGTTCGTAGGCCAGGAGCACATCATTGGTCCCGGGCGCTTGCTGCGCCGGGCTATCCAGGCCGATCAACTCAGCTCCATCATCCTCTACGGTCCCCC